>JAFGBI010000385.1 GCA_016933275.1 Polyangiaceae bacterium
AGCAGCAATCAGGTTGATTGCTGCGTCAAATCAACAACCTAGAGCACCGAACCGGCAGCAGACCTCTCCAGAGGCAGCGCTGGAAACCCGTCCTCGCCTCGCACGGACGCGTTTCCGGCGCTGCCGTTGCTGTCGGCAGCCCGATCGGTGCTCTAGAGGACGGATCGGGTGCCAACAGCGACGGCGCCGCTGGCGAGATCTGCTGCCCGCGCTGCGGCCCGCCGTGTCGCTTGCCCAGCAGACGCTGGGTGGGACCGGGAGGATGCGGTTCCCTGGGTGGTGGATCTGTCGCAGCAATCGATTGGATCGCTGCTCCCGAGCCGGCGCTTCGGTCCACGGGAGGCGAGCGGTTATCAGCCCGCGCCGTACATGGCCTCCGCGATCTCGAAGGTCGCCGCCTCGAGACGGGCGTAGGCTTGGCGCAGTGCATCGAGGTTACCTGTGTCGAGCAGGTTTCGAAGGTTCTCGATGTCCTCCCGGACCTGGGTTATGCGCTTCTCGTCGAGCAGATCCGCGTACCCCTCGACCGCCTGCTCCGTTGTATATAGGAGAGTCTCGGCCTGGTTCCGGAGCTCCGCCAAGGTTCGGCGGAGCTCGTCAGTCTCGCGGAATCGATCGCCCTCGGCGATCAGTCGCTCGACCTCGACCTCCGATAAGCCACTGGTCGGGGTGACGCTGACGGCCTGGGTACGGCTGGTGCCGAGGTCCTTCGCTTCGACGGAGAGGATGCCGTTGGCATCGATCCGGAAGGTCACTTGGATCTTGGGAATGCCCCGGGGAGCCGGCGGGATCCCCGTGAGCTCGAAGTTGGCGAGGCTGCGGTTGTCGACTGCCATCTCGCGCTCGCCCTGCAGCACATGGATCGGGACGAAGTTCTGGCTGTCCACGCTGGTGGTGAAGATTTCGCTCTTCTCGGTGGGTACCGTCGTATTGCGGGGGATGAGGCGAGTGAAGACCCCGCCGCCCGTCTCGACGCCAATCGACAAGGGAGTGACATCGAGCAGGAGCACCTCGTCGATCTGACCACTCAACGCAGCGCCTTGGATCGCGGCGCCGACGGCGACCACTTCGTCCGGGTTCACTTCCTTGCTCGGATCTCGCCCGAAGAGCTCCTTGACCGCCCTCTGGACCGCGGGCATCCGCGTCATCCCTCCCACCAGCACGACCTGATTGACCTGTGGCGGGGCGATCTTGGCGTCGACGAGCACGCGACGGCACGCGTCCAGGGTTCGCTCGACGAGATCTCGCGTCATTAGCTCGAGCTCGTTCCGACGCATCGTGCGCTCGAGGTGCAACGGCCCAGTCTTTCCGGTGGCGATGAAGGGGATGTTGATCTCGGTCTCGAGGGACGAGCTAAGCTCGTGCTTGGCCTTCTCGGCGGCCTCGCGCAGCCGTTGGAGGGCCATCCGATCGGTGCGGAGATCTACCCCGTGAGCGGTCTCGAACTCGCGGCACATGAGGTCGATCAACCGGGCGTCGAAGTCCTCGCCGCCGAGGTGTGTATCACCACCCGTGGCACGAACATTGAACACTCCACCGTTGATCTCGAGGATGGAGATGTCGAAGGTGCCGCCCCCCAGATCGTACACAGCGATCGTCTCGGAATTGCGCTTGTCGAGCCCGTAGGCGAGCGCCGCCGCGGTCGGCTCGTTGATGATGCGCTTCACATCGAGGCCGGCGATGCGCCCCGCGTCCTTCGTGGACTGACGTTGGGCGTCGTCGAAGTACGCCGGCACCGTGACGATGGCTTCCGTGACCGCCTCGCCGAGGTACGTTTCGGCGATCTCCTTCATCGTCGCCAGTACCAGGCTCGACACTTCGGGCGGTGACACCGGCCGCCCGCCGAGCTCGACCCAGGCATCGCCATTGTCGTGCTGCGTGATCGAATAGGCGACGGACGAGGCGTGACGCTTCACCTCCTCCTCGCCGTACTTGCGCCCCATCAAGCGCTTGACGGCGTAGACCGTGTTGGCGGGGTTGGTCGCGGCCTGGCGCTTGGCGACCTGGCCTACCAGACGTTCGCCCCCGCTCGATACCGCCACACACGATGGGGTCGTCCGCGCGCCTTCCGTGTTGGGGACGACCTTCACTTCCGGCTCACCGGCCGCGCTGGTCCCTTCGAGCACCGCCACGCACGAGTTGGTCGTTCCGAGGTCGATCCCGATGATCTTGCCCATCGCTGTCGGCGGGGCTCAGCCCCCGTTGCTCGGTTTCTTCGCCACGACCACCATGGCCGGGCGAATGAGCCGCTCCCCCATTCGATATCCCGCCTGCACCTCGGCCGCGACCGTGCCAGGCTCGTACTCGGCGGTTTCGACCTGCTGGATGGCCTCCTCGAAGGTCGGATCGAAGGCCTTGCCCAAAGCCGATATCCGCTCGATGCCGAGCCGCCCGAGTATGTCGTAGAACTGCCTTAGCACCATGGCCACGCCGTCGGCCAGCGACCTAACGTCGGTTGCCGAGTCGGAGTGCGCCTGCGCCCGCTCGAGGTTGTCGAAGACGGGGAGGAGATCGCGGAGCAGATCCTCGCGCGCCTTGCGCTCGGCGTCGGCCAGTTCGCGGCGCGACCTCTTTCGGAAGTTGTCGAAATCGGCCGCGGTCCGGAGCAGCTGATCATGTAGTCGAGCGACCTCGGCCTGGGCCGCCTCGACCGGGTCCGCCACGAGGGAGTCGTCCTCGCCCGATGGATCGCCGGATTCCTGCGCCGTGACGTCCGGGACCACCGCATCCGGCCCGTTGGTCCCCACGTCCGACTCGACGTAGTCCACCCCCTGGTCGTCGTTCTCACGTCGAGCCGCTGGTTCAGGGATCGTCGAGGGATTGGGGGTTTCGGGACGGGCCACGAGTTTCGCGCAGTATAGCCAGGACCTCCGGGTTTACAACGCCACCCAGGCGTCTAGCCCTCCCGCGGTCCTCGTCGCCTCGGCCGCCCCTCGCTCGGCTGGTCGTGCCCACGCTACCTTCCCGATGGGCCGGGGGCATTGCGGCATCTCGCCTGCCGCAGCGCCGTGAGATCACCCCCGGACCATCGAGCCTCGCCGCGACTCGCCGGGATGGTGGCGAACCAGGCGTCGATCTTCCGTGGCAGCACCCAGAAACTCGCCGCAGGATCGAGGCTGCGCCGACCCACACCGGGCGGGCCGTCGCGGCCGTAGCTCATCGTCTCCAGCCAGAAGCAGTAGTCGTGGGTTCCTGGCGCGTAGAGGTGATGCCGACCGCCTCGCACCAGCACCCGGTCGTCGTCGACCATACCGCTACGGGAGCGGGCCACGATCTGACGTCGTCCGGCTGGTATCCGAACATCCACGCCTGCGGCGGGACTCTCGATGCTGCTGCCGAGCACCTTCGCCACGAAATGGCCGTCGACCTCGACAAAGGCGGTTTCGGAGTGGAGGTTCAGGACTCGCACAAGCGGGTGGTGCAGGTAGTAGAGCACCGGACCTGCGACCATCGCCAACACTGGGCCAGCGAGGACGGCCACCGCTGGCCGTTCCACCCGCCTCGCCCCCCGAAGCTCCTTGCTGCCGTTGAGCGCGGCAACCCGCTCTGCGAAGAGCGGTCGCCGGAAGGCGAGCTCTCCCCGCCAGGTGAAGAACACGGCCCTGAGCCTGGCGAGTCGAGGTAGGAATCGCGGAAGAAGCCAGCATGTGGCAACCACCGGCGCGGCGCTGGCGAACACCGCCCCCAGACTCAACGCGACCGGCCCCGCCCAGGGCCAGACGAGCGGCGCTCCCCCAGCGACGGCCGCGGTCATGACCACCGATGCGATGACGGTGGCAAGCTCGCGTGTTCGCGCCGCGGACGATCGGCGCAAGCATTCGGTGCAATACGGCACGACAACGGATCGCGCGCCGCGCCCAACGATCTCCGAGGTGGTCGCATACCCGCTGCAGCCGGCGCACTCGTCCGGGAAGCGCGCGACCTCGGGATCCAACGCCACCAAGACGAGCTCGGGGATTGGCTCCGCGACGGCATCGGTGGCGCTCGCGGCGCGTTCGGCGGGGTTGGGGCGGGTCACGCTTCGGTGGCTCGTATCGTACGCGCCAACGCCCAGCCCAGCGAACGGCTCCCGCACCGCTCGTCTCCCCCACGGCGAAGGCGCCGAAAATGCGCGGCTCTGCCGGCGAGGACGCCGCTGGCCGCCCGTTCTGCCGTCCGCTCCCGGGCTCGGCGGCACGATGGCAGAGCATCGCCGCAATCGACCCGATCCTTGCCGGAGGTCGTATCCGCCCGAACCTCCTCCAGACCGAAGTCGGCGGAGCCGGAACCGAACGGGCCATCAGCAGTCAGCGGTCAGGCAAGGCGCGGAGGAGCTGGCTGTTGACGGCCGATGGGTGACCGTCACGGAAGCCCCGAGAAATTGCCGGCCAGATTCGCTCAAGATCGCGCCGGCGGGAGACTGGCGCTATTACTCGCCTCCCCCCGACCGAATTGGGATGGGCTTTCCGATGGCCCCTGAGCTCAACGAACCCCAGATAGAAGCGGTCACGCACGCGTCGGGGCCGCTCCTTGTCTTCGCGGGTGCGGGCAGCGGCAAGACACGGGTCATCACCTACCGAGTCTTCCACCTCCTTGCCGAGCACCAGGTGCCGCCGTATCGCATCCTTACCGTCACCTTCACCAACAAGGCGGCGGGGGAGCTTCGCGAACGGCTCAGGAGGCTGACTGGCGAGGGGGTGACCAACGATCTCTGGGTCGGCACCTTCCACGCCGTGTGTGCACGCTTCCTTCGACGTTACCACGATGCGGTCGGGCTCGAGCGCTCGTTCAGCATCTACGACGAATCCGACCAGCGCGCCGTGGTCACGCGGGTGCTGCGCGAACTCGGCCTCGATGAACGCCGGCTCCCGCCCAAGATCGTCCTGTCCCGGATCCACGCGGAGAAGCGCGAAGGCCGGGGACCCGACGCCGTCGAGCTGGATTCTACCTTCGACGCGGCGTTGCGCGACGTCTACCAGCGGTATCAGGCCGCGCTCGTCGCAGCCAACGCCGTCGACTTCGAGGACCTCATCCTCCACGTCATGCGCCTCGCCGAGGAACCGGAGGGAATCGTGGGTCGCGAGCTGCGGTCGCGCTTCGCCCACGTCCTAGTCGACGAGTTCCAGGACACCAACCTGATCCAATACCGGCTCCTCCGTGCGCTGGCTGCCACCACCCAGAACCTCTGCGTGGTGGGTGACGACGACCAGTCGATCTACCGCTGGCGTGGGGCAGACGTCCGCCTGATCCGGGGATTCCGGCGCGACTTCCCCCAGGCCACGGTGGTGAAGCTGGAGCAGAACTACCGCTCTACGGGCCACATCGTCACGGCCGCATTGGGCGTGATCGCACCCTCCGCGACCCGCGAACCGAAGCGGTTGTGGACCGCGGCCGAAGCGGGTGCGCCCGTGCGCGTCGTCGCCGCTGGAGACGAGCGGGACGAAGCGGCGTTCGTAGTGCGGACCATCCAGCAAGAGCTCGGGCGCAACACGGATGCCCGTCAGATCGCGGTCTTCTATCGGATCCACGCCCAGTCACGGGTGATCGAGGAGGCGCTGCGCGGAGAGAGGATTCCCTATCAGGTCATCGGGGGGATGAAGTTCTTCGAGCGCGCTGAGGTGAAGGACCTCCTCGGCTACCTCCGGCTGGTCGACAACCCACGCAGCGACGCCGATCTGATGCGGGTCATCAACGTCCCCGCGCGGGGAATTGGCCAGAAGACCGTGCAACGTTTGCTCGAGGTCGCCACCGGTCGTGGGAGCGCGGCTTACGACGCGATCGACGCGGTGCTGCGGGACGGCGGGCTCGGCAGCGCGGCCAAGAGCAAGCTCGTTGCCTTCCGTGATTTGGTCGAGGGCCTCCGCCACGCGGCGACGGATACGCCTCCGCACGCGATGGCGCGCCTCGTGCTGGAGCGCACCGGATACCGCGATGCATTGCGCGAGGAGGACACGGCCGAGAGTGACGCGCGACTCGAGAACATCGAAGAGCTCGTGGGCTCGATCGTCGAGTACGAAGCGGAGTCCGTGGACACCGGGGAACCCGCCACTCTCCGGGGGTACCTCGAGCGGGTCAGTCTCGTAGCGGCGGTCGACGGCATGAAGGACGTTCCGTGCATCAGCCTGATGACGGTCCACGGGGCGAAGGGGCTCGAGTTTACCAGTGTCATCCTCACCGGAATGGAAGAGGAGGTGTTCCCGTATCGGGGCGTCGGTGGCGACCATCCCGAAGAGCTCGACGAGGAGCGGCGCCTGGCCTACGTGGCGGTGACTCGGGCGCGCGAGCGCCTGGCCATCGTCTACGCCGCGCAGCGCACGCTGTTTGGGCAAACGCGGTACCTGGCACCGAGCCGCTTCCTGGCTGACTTGCCGCGGTCCGCGGTGGTGCACGAACGAGCCAGCGCTCGCGCGCCTATCGCCGGTCGATTCGACCGGGGTGCCGTTGGCCTGGCCGATGGGGGTTGTCGCTCCCCTGCTCCTGGTTCGGGCGAACGGATCGTCGATCCGGAATTCTTCGACGATCTTCCCCCGACCGATGACACGAGTGGGATCCGGCCAGGACGGCGGGTCTTTCACCGTCGCTTCGGCGAGGGGACCGTCGAGGGGATCGAGTCGGGGGCGAAGCCGATCGTCGTCGCCCGTTTCGAGGGCTTCGGTGTTCGCAAGATCCTCGCCGAGTTTCTCGAGCTGGCGTGACATCGACGACCCTCGGGGTTAGGTTCGGACGGCCATGAACCAGCGCCTCGCCATGCTCACCGAGCTCGTCGAGTCCGGGAAGGCAGACTCGTTCGCGCGCTACGCCCTCGCCTTGGAGCACCGGAAGGCGCGGCAATGCGACGCTGCCCTGGCGGTATTTGCTGCCCTGCGTCGTGACGATCCCGACTATCTGCCGATGTACTACATCGCTGGGCGGCTGCTGCTCGATTTGGGACGGGATGCGGAGGCGCGCGACTGGCTCGATGCGGGGGTGCTCGTGGCGCAGAGGAAGGGGGACCGAAAGACCCTCGGCGAGCTCGAGGCAGCCCTGTCGGAGCTATGAGTCGGACAGGCGTTGCGGGAGCCGGCGGGCCAGAGCATCGCCTCCAAGTCGCGGTGCTCGGGGCCGGGATCACGGGACTGGCGGCTGCGCATCGGCTGGCTCAGTCCGCCCCCGAGTTCGAGTTGACGGTGCTCGAGGGAGGACCCCGCCCGGGGGGAAACATCACCACCGAGCGCTGCGACGGCTACCTCCTCGACGGGGGTCCAGACTCGTTCGTACGCACGAAGCCCGAGGCACAGCGCCTCATCGCCGAGCTGGGTATGAGCGCCGACCTCATCTCACCGCGCGGGCGGCGGGTCTTCGTCGTCTGGCGCGGGGGACTCACCCCTCTTCCCGCCGGCATGTCGCTGGCTGTGCCCACCCGGATCGGGCCGATGTTGGCGACCCCTCTCTTGAGCTGGGAGGGGAAGCTCCGGGCGCTTGGTGACCTGGTCCTGCCGAGTGGATATGGGCGCCCATCCGGCGAGGAGGAATCGATCGGTAGCTTCATCAGTCGGCGTTTCGGGCCGGAGGCAGCGACCGCGGTCGCTGCGCCCCTACTGGGCGGGATCTACGCGGGTGACATCGACGAGCTCAGCATCGAAGCAACGTTTCCGCAGCTTGCTTCGCTCGAAGCTCGCCATGGCAGCCTGATCCGTGGGCTATTAGCGGCCCAGCGGTCCGCGGTCGTGCGGTCCGCAGGGCCCTCCCCGGGCGGAGCCATGGGAGCACCCCTCGCACCGTCCGGTGCCAGGTTGGCCGAGGTCCTGCGTTGGCTGCGGCGGGCTGAGGATCACGCCCCGAGCCCGTTCCTCACGCTGCGCTCGGGGCTCGGGAGCCTCGTCGTCGCGCTGGCGGCGCGGCTGCCGGATGGTGCGTTGCGGACATCCGCTCCGGCCACCGCCATCGAGCCTCGAGATCGCGGCTTCTTGATCCGGCGGCGCGGTGGCGAGCCAATCCCGGCGGACGCCGTCATCGTGACGACGCCTGCGCACGTCGCTGCCCGCTTGGTTCCCGATTCTCGGCTGGCCCAAGAGCTCGTCGGCATTCCGTACGTGTCCACCGCCACCGTGTTCTTTGCGCTCGACGCACGGTCCCTGCGGCAGCCACTCGACGGAGTCGGGTTTATCGTGCCGCGTGGCGAGGCTCGCATCATGGCCGGCACCTGGGTGTCATCGAAATGGGAAGGCCGTGCGCCCCCAGGCGGCGTTCTCGTGCGCGCCTTCGTCGGCGGCGCACGCGATGGGACGATCCTCGCCGAGCACGACGACGATGAGCTGACGGCTCTGGCTTTCTCGGAGCTCGAGCGGCTCATGGGTCCGCTGGGGCATCCGCGTTTCCACCGTGTCTATCGGTACGCGGAGTCGAATCCCCAGCCGGTGGTGGGCCACCTGGGACGGCGTTCCCGAATTGCGGTCTTGCTTCGAGATCTCCCGGGGCTATTCGTCACCGGCGGTGCCCACGACGGCGTCGGGATCCCGGACTGCATTCGGCAGGGGGAGGCCGCCGCGCAGGCTGTCCTCGCGCACCTTCGTGGGGGCGAGTCGGCGCGGACCCGGTGAAAGGAACGGACCACCGTGCGATCCCGCACCGATCCCGCGCTCGCCGGCCGCTGCCCTCGCTGCTGGCTCGTGCGCGCGTACTGCATCTGCTCGGAGATTCCGACGCTGACAACCCCCGTCGAGATCGTGGTCGTGCGCCATCGCATCGAGGCCTGGCGGAGCTCGGGGACGGCGAGGCTCCTCGCCCTCGCCGTCCCCAGTGTTCGCCTGGTGGAATATGGTATCGACGTCGGGGTTGCGGACGCAGAGCTCGCCGGCCTGATCGCCCTCGATCAAGCTGCGAGTGCGCTCCTTTTTCCGGACGGAGGCACCCTCATCACGACCGCACCCACGCCGCGCCGGCTGATTGTGCCTGACGGCACCTGGCGCGAGACCCGCCGGATGCTGCGTCGCCTCCCCTCAACCTGGGGTCTGTCACGGCGGACCCTCCCGCCTGACCAGCATGTCGCACCCCTGCGCCTGCGGCGCGCTCCCGGAGCGGCCACCCGAAGTACCATCGAGGCCGTCGGCGATGCGCTGGCGCTCCTGGGCGATTCGGGCACGGGCGACGCCCTCCGCCGCATCTTTCGTCGTTTCACCTTGGAGGGCCTTCGGGCGCGCGGGGCGCTCTACTACCGAACACTCCCGGGCGGAGATCTCGGCTCCGACGAGACGGGGCTCGTCCCGAAGGATTGACGCAACGACCTGTCCCCTGCGGCCCTCCCACCCGACAGCGGGGATCGACACCCCGCAGGCTGGTTCCGGCGCATGGATTCGAACCATGATTCAGGGATTCAAAGTCCCTTGTCCTGCCTTTAGACGACGCCGGAAGGAAGCGGCCGGACCATAGCACCTGATCCAGGGCGCTGCCCTGGCCCTTCCACCCGGCGCTCCGGAACTCGCCCAAACCATGGCCGGGCCGCCACCCACCTGCTTCTCGGCGTCCGGCCCGGGAACCCTCCCCTGGATCCGGGTGTCCGCCGCCCGTGTCAGGTAGCACCGTCCGCCCGCCTGCTCGCGGTCGGGGATCGGAGCGCGCGGACCGCGACGCCGAGACGTATCCGATCTACGGTAGGTGTCCCTGGTGGGACGTGCCCGAGTCGCCTGACAACGCCGAACTGAGGTTCGTCGAGCGCCTGAGGGCGCGTGATGAGCGCGCGTTCAACGAGCTCGTCCAAGCCTACGAAGGCCGGGTCTTCCGTCTGGTCTTTCGCATGGTTGGACGGAGGTCCGAGGCCGAAGACATGGCGCAGGAGGTCTTCGTCCAGGTCTTCAAGGCGATCGGGCAGTTTCGAGGTGAGTCGAAGCTCAGCACCTGGATCTATCGAATCGCGACCAACCTCTGCAAAAACCGTGTCAAGTACCTGACGCGGCGCCACGAGGGTTCGCAGACCGAGCTAGAGCCCATGGCGGAGCGGGCCCCGCTGGAGGATGCCAAGGGAGTGACCTTCGGGGACGTGGCCCGGCCCGACCAGCTCGTGGAGGGCTTTCAGCTCGAATCCATCGTGCACCGCTGCATCGCCGAGCTCGAGCCGGACTTCCGCGAGGCGCTCATCCTGCGTGACGTCGAGGATCTATCCTATGAGGAGATCGCCGAAATCACGGGGCTTCCGGACGGCACCGTGAAGAGCCGGATCCACCGCGCTCGCGCGATGCTCAAGAGCGCAGTGGAGTCTGCCATGGGAGAACGGATCGGATGACCAAAGAGGACGAAGTGGGTCGCGCTCGGCCCGACCACCTCGACGTCGGTGGGGAGGGTTCGTCTCGCGAAGCCGCGGGCAGTTCCAGTAGAGATACAGGTGCCGCCCCGGTCGTCCCAAGCGCGACCGGCGCCGATGGAGCGGCGTTCGCGTCGATCGCCGATGCCGTCTCCGTAGCCGGTACCGCGGCCGCATCCGTAGGCGCCGAGGAAGCGGCGTCCGCGTCGACCGCCGACGACGGACCGGGCAACCTCACGACTCCATCGGCCGCCGACCGATCCTCTCCGGATGCCGCCGACGAAGGGGCCGATCTGCGCCACCTCTTGCGCGGTGCGTTGCTGCGCGAGGAGCCGGAACCACCGGATGTTCTTCGGGGCGTGCAGCGGAAGATCCGGACGCGCAGTGGTGGCAAATTCTTCTCGGACGGTTGGAGTACCGAGCGCCAGCCGCCGACCCAGACCTACCTCGTGACGACCCTAGTCATGCTGGCGGTGATCATCGCCATCTGGGTGGTCCTCTACCCCATCTCGGGCTCTCCCAAGATCGTTGAGCCACCCCCGCCCATCAACGTGCTCCCACCACAATGACGGGAGAAACTCCTCGAAACCACCACCCCGAGCGGTCGGTTGGAGCGCCGGGTCGCACACCGGCTATTCGATCCACCGGGCGAGCACGCAGGTCACGTTGTCAGGACCGCCAGCCACGTTGGCCGCGTCGATCAGGCGGCTGGCGGCGGTGGACAGATCAGGAGATTGGTGGGTGAGGCGAAGGATGTCCTCATCGGGCACGGGGCCTGACAGCCCGTCTGTGCAGAGGACCATCGTGTCCCCAGCACGCGGTAGCTCGAACCGGGTGTCCACCTTGACGGTGTCCTTCATCCCGAGGGCGCGCACGATCACGTTCTTGTGCGGGAAGTTAGCGATCTCCTCTTCGGTGAGGTGCTTCATCTTCTTGTAGTCGTTGAGGAGGGAGTGATCCTCGGTCAACTGCTCGATCTTCGAGTCGCGGATGCGATAGACGCGGCTGTCGCCCACGTGAGCGACATAGACCCCATCCTCCACCGCGAACAGGGACACCAACGTGGTTCCCATTCCCCGTTGCTTGGTGTTGCGTTGGGCCGCCTCGTAGATGCGGAGATTGCAGAGCTTGATCCCCGTGATGAGTCGGTTCTCCTCGTAGCCCTTGCTGCGATCCATCTTGTAGGGCCAGGTGCGCTCGGGGTCCTCGGAGGTGGCCGCGAAGAACTCCTGCAGGGTGTCCACCGCCATCTTCGACGCCACTTCGCCGGAGGCGTGTCCCCCCATTCCATCCGCGACCACATACAGGCCAAACTCGGCGAAGATCGCGAAATTGTCCTCGTTGTGGTTCCGCTTGCGGCCCACGTCGGTCTGGCCCGCGACCTCGATCCGCAAAGGTCTCGACACGTTCAGTAGTTCCCCGACGAGAAAAGCTGCCTCATACTCGTCCTCACCGGGCGTCCTGTCAATCTCGGCCCATCGCGGCCGGCCGGAATCTCAACTACGAAACCGCGGCCCCTGGCCTGGCACGGCCACCCGACCCCAGCCTTGGCGGCGCTCGGTACGGGATCCCGCGAGCGGCTCGTTCGCCTCTCGGTCTATTTGCGCGATGGTGGGGTCCTGGGGGCGATAGCCTTCGGCGTAGGTGTCGCGGGTCTGCCGGTGGGGGTTGGACGCAGCGTCAGCGTCACCTGCCGGAATTTTCCATCACCAAAGAGGAGGACGTTGACGGACGCGCCAACCGCACGTCCGTTGACCTCGGTGGCCAGCACCTCAGGGGTGATGACCGGCCTGCCATCCACCGCGACAACCAGATCACCCTTCGTCGTTCCCTCGGTCCCCTTGAGTCCGGCCGCCGCAGCGGGGCTCTGGGGATGGACGGACAGCACCTCCACTCCCCGGACGACCCCGGTGTCCTTGGCAACTCCCTGGATCCCCAGCCACGGGGCTGGTGGTACTGCGCTTGCGGGCGCGGTCCGGAGGAACGCCTTGATCGCGGAGACCGGCACCCCGTAGGGCACGGTGACGCAGCTCCCGTCCGGCGCAGGGGCACAAGCTCGTGCGACCACCGCGACCACGTCACCATTGGAGTCCACGATGGGGCTGCCCACGTCCGAGTCCTTGAAGCGGCTGGCCATTTCCAGGGCGTCACGCAGCACCTCGCTGTCACCACCAACGAGCGAACGCTCGCCCTTCACGATGGTGCGGGTGAGCACCAGCTTGGACCCCGCGAGGCTGAACGCTCTGAGGTTCGAACCCTCACCCGTTGCCGAGCGCCGGGACGCTTTCAATCCATCCTGCCAACGCCCATTCTGTGGAACGAGGAGGGCCAGGTCCCACGCCCGATCGGTGTGGCCCACGCGGACGCGGGATACACTGCCATCGGCGAAGCGAGCGTCCACGTCGTTGCCGTTTCCGAGGGGAGAGAGGGCCGTGAGGACGCGACCGTCGCCGCGGAGGACGGCGCCCACACCCACGGGCTTTCCGTTCCTCTCCAGAACCACCACGCCCATGCGAGCGCGATCGAGGGGATTCTCGTTCTGATCGGGGGCCACCTCGCCATCGACGGCGGGGTCCGTCGCTGCCGCGATGGCACGGGCGGCCTGGTTGGCGGCGCGCGTCGCGTCGGCGTTCGAAGTGGCGGACTGGGCGGGGCGCGGTGGATCCGCGAAGGCGGAGGTTGCCACTGCGGCGATCGCCGCCACCCCCGCTGCCCCAATGAGTCGTCGGAGCATCACCCCAGCAGTGTAGCTTCTTATCGTTGCCCCGACATGCGCGCCCTCGATCGTACTCATCGATTCCTCCTGTGAAGCTCGCTGACAGCCGCCTCGCTACCCCATGCAAGACTCTTGCCGATCTGTCGCGCAGAAGGTTGTTGCGGTCGGGGCTGGGGTCCGAGGCGGGCCATCCGAGCCAGAGTGCCCGGACCGGAGCCACACGTTCACGCAGTCGCGCCAACCAGCCCAGAATGGCAGCGCGGGTGGAATCGGCCGTCTCGAGCCGCCCCGCACCAGTCCGTCCAGGTTATTTTCGCCTGAGCTCGCGGACACCCCCTGACCCAGCGACGAGGACCAAGTCCGCTCGACCGAGGAAGAGGCCCGTTTCTACCACCCCCGGGATGGCCCGGATATTCCCGTCGAGCGAACGCGGGTCCTCGATCGGTCCGGTCTGGACGTCGTAGATGAGCCCGCCTGTGTCGGTCCTGAACGGTTGACCACCGATTCTGCGCAGCTCGACCCTCCCGAAGCGGGCAAGGGCCGCGGCGGTGTTGTGGTGGCCGAACGCCAAGACCTCGACAGGGATGGGGAATTTCTCTCCCAACGCGGCCACGATCTTGGTCTCGTCGACGATTACCACGTTCATGCGCGCGGCTTCGTTCACCACCTTCTCGCGGGTGTGACACCCGCCCCCACCCTTGATGAGGTCAAGCTCCGGAGACACCTCGTCGGCCCCATCCACGTTCACCTCGATGGGCCAGGGGCCCGCCTCGGTGAGCAGGGGGATGCCCAGCACCTCCGCGAGGTCCCGGCTTTCCATGCTGGTGGGAACGCCGATCAGGTGCCGTCCCGCCCGGACCAGCTCGGAAACCCCCTCGACGAATAGGCGGGCGGTGGAGCCCGAACCGAGCCCGATGACGCCCTGTTCCGGCAGGTGGGCCAGGGCACTACGGGCGGCAATTCGTTTGGCGTCGGTTTGGTCCATCGGGGCCGGGGAAGATCCCCAATGGGTGGCAGACCGTCAAGGCTCGACGCGACGAAATCGGTCAACGTTGGCAACGCGGGCAGAAGTGGGTCGACCGACCCCTGACCACGATCCGCATGAGGACGGTGCCACAGATGAGGCACGGCATCCCCGCTCGTTGGTAGACCCGCAAGTTGGCCGAGAACCCGCCATCGGTCCCGTCGGGCGCCACGAAATCGCTGATACTGGTGCCACCGCGATCGATGGCCTCGAGCAGGATCCCTTGGATGGAGGCGAGCAGAGCCAAGGCTGCCGGGTGCGACAGTTGGGTTCCGGATCGGAGGGGGTGCAAGCGAGCTCGGAAGAGCGCCTCGTCCGCGTAGATGTTGCCCACGCCCGCCAGCAGCGACTGGTCGAGGAGGAGTGCCTTGAGCGGTGCCCGCCGCCGCTGGATGACCGCGCAGAATGCCGCGGGATCCACCACGAGCGCGTCCAGCCCCAGCTTCGCGAGGCGAGGGCTCACCGCTCCCGGTGCCAGCCACTCGACCCGGCCGAATCGCCGCGGGTCTCGAAACCAGACCTCCTCGCCGAGATCGCGGAAGCCGAGGCGTAGATGGGTGTGTCGGTCGCCGGCGAACCGCCAGGGGTCAGTCGCCATGGGATGGCGATCGGAGACCCGAAAGAGGCGTGGGCTTCGCGCGGAGGCGCTCACCAGCTGTCCTGTCATGCCGAGGTGCAGGAGGAGCCGGGAACCATCGTCGAGCCCACCGATGAGGTATTTCCCGTGCCGTCCGAGTTCGGTCACCCGACGACCGACCAGCCGCCGCCGGAGGGTCGCGGGGGGTGTCAGGAAGAACCCTGACGGCTTGGTCGTTTCCACCGTGGCGATTTCGCGGTCGACCAGGAGAGGCGCCACGCGGCGCCGCGTCACCTCGACCTCCGGCAGCTCGGGCACGCCGGGCACGGTAGCGCCCCCGCCCAAGCCCGTCACGGTTGCCCCGGCTGGCCGCGTGGACGGATGGCTTCGGATGGCTCCCGTGTGGTAGACGCCATTGTTCGATCCCGCTCCATCCAATGCCGAACTCCCGCTTCACCGAAGCACGAGTCCCCGATCTCGCGGGGCAGATCGTCATCGTTACCGGCGCGAACAGCGGTCTTGGGTTCGAGACCGCGCGTGTCCTCGCGGCGCACCACGCGCTGGTCGTAATGGCTGGACGCAACCGGGAGCGCTGTGATGCTGCTCGCGACCGGATCCGCGCCGTGCACCCAGCTGCGCGGATCGAGGTGGCGCTGCTCGATCTTGCGAACCTCTCCTCCGTCCGCAGGTTCGCCCGAGAGTTCGCCGAGAACCACCCGCGGGTTGACGTGCTCTGCAACAACGCGGGGGTGATGGCCACGCCTCTCGTGCGCACCGCGGATGGCTTCGAGCTCCAACTAGGCACGAACCATTTCGGCCCCTTCGCACTGACGGGTCTCCTACTTCCCCTGTTGCTCGCGTCGCCGGTGGCGCGGGTGGTGACGGTGAGCAGTCCGATGCACCGTCCCGGTACAATCCCGTTCGACGACCTCGACGGCCAGGTCCGGTACCGGAAATGGCGCGCATATTGCGCGAGCAAACTCGCCAACCTCCTCTTCGCGTTCGAGCTCGACCGTCGGGCGCGCGTCGCTGGGGTCGCGCTCACCAGTGTCGCCGCCCATCCGGGGTATGCGGCAACCAACCTCCAGTTTGCCAGCACGCGCGCGATGGGTCCGGTCGAGCGCTGGGTCCTCGCGGTCGGGCACCTGTTGTTCGCGCAGTCGGCTCCCAGGGGCGCCTTGCCGCAGCTCTACGCTGCCACGATGCCGGGCGTGGCGGGGGGCGAGTACTTCGGTCCCCGGGGGCCGTTCGAGCTGTGGGGCGCGCCGCGCCGGGTCGGCGCGAGTGCGCGGGCGCAGAACGCCGAGGATGCGCGTCGGCTCTGGGAGCTGTCCGTGGAGCGGACGGGGGTTACGTACCCAGCACTCGCCAATTCCCTCCCCCGGGAGGGAGGCCCCAGACCATCGCCACCGTCGGTGGTACCGTAGCCCGGCGGAGCCCGATCCAACCAGGCCACCAGCAGTCAGCGGTCAGCCTGCGGGCAAGGTGCGGAGACGTCGACTGCTGAGGACGTGGGGTCCCAAACGAATGCAGATCTCGCGAGAGACGCCGCTGGAAATGCACCCCAAGCCGCCACCCACACCGCCGGGCGGCGTCGCGTCTGGACGATGCGGGTCCCTCGCCTCTGGCCAGCCAGCGGTGCCAGTGGTGCCAGTGGCGCGTTTCCGGCGGCGCCGTTGGGGTATGCAATTGGGTCGGTGTTCGAGGGGGGAGTCGGTCGTCGGAGGCACTTCTCCGGCTGTCCTCGGCAGCGGGGCGGTCATGGTGGCCGTCGTGGCCTGTGCGGGGCTCGGAGGGGAGGCGGATCGCTACGGTCCGCTCGCGCACCCACCCGGGGATCCCGACCCGCCCCCTCTGGTCTGTAGGTCGGGCGCTGCTGAACCCGGCTGCACCCCACCGCAGGCGCTGATCGTCCTCGATCGGTCCTCGAGCATGGTGCTCCGGCCTGACGGCTCGCTCCCTCTCGATCCCGACTCTGCCCACGCGGAGTCAAAATGGCGCCGCGCCATCGACGCCATCGAGTCGGCGGTCCGAGGGGAAGCAGCAGGGGGAGTCGCCTTCGGGCTCGAGGTCTTCCCGCACGATCCCGGCGAGGGCACCTGCGCGACGATCGAGGCGATCTACGACAACGCATCCCTCCATGCTGCCTGTCGCCCAGGAGCGCTGCTGGTGCCACCGTGCCTCGGCACGAACGCCGACATCGAACGCGCGCTCGACGTGGCCACGACGACACTCTGTGGTGACACTCCCATCGCCGGCGCCCTCGGGGCCGCCCGGGAGACTCTGGCGGCGATGGGCGACTCCTCGCAGGCGCAATACGTGATCCTGGTCACCGACGGTGGCGACAACTGCGAGTGGCAGCAGCCCGCTGTGGACGCCGCCCGGGAGCTCCGGCGGGACGGTGTTCACCTCTTCGCCGTGGGTTTCGGTGGGTATGGCGTCGACCCGGAGGTGCTGAGCGACCTGGCCTGTGTCGGCGGCACCGCGTTCGATGCCGAGGTCGCGTGCACCGACCCCGACTCCGCCGACGCCCTCTGGGACCGGAACGCGACCTACCCATTCCTCGACGCCGAGGACGGGCCGGCACTCGAAGTCGCGATCACGGACATCGCTGCCGCGATCAGCTGCCTCCAGATCCGGTGACCGCCGTTGGGGCGACCGCGGAGCCCTGCGGATTCGCCGCTGCGCTCGGTAGGGGGGTAGCGCCCGCGGGGGGGGCCGCATCGGCGGACGGGGCGGCGCTCGCCGCCGCGCTCGAGGAGGGGGCCGCACCGGTGGCCGCGCTCTGGGTCGCGGCGTGCCGCGCCACCCACGCGCGGGTCGCTGCCGGATCCCGACGGGTCACGTAGAAGAAGTCGCGCATCGCACGCTCCCGGAGGAGCTCGCCTTCCGAGAAGTCGAAGTCGTCGGTGAGGGGCACCGCGACCAGCGAACCGCCGGCTGCCTTGGGGGCGAAGGTGAAGAATTTCGGGTACGACCAGTTCACGTCGAGCTGAGCGACCGCGTCGGCGCCCGCATGCCGCATCCCCTGGGCGAGGGCCTGCGCCGTCGTGGAGTTGGTGATCCCGACGAACAGCACCTCGTGCCGCGGATCGACCCCGATCGCGCTGCGACGGATGACCGTCTCCTTGTCGAGGGTCGCCCCCCACCACGTCGCGTGAGGATCGCTCAAGAGCGGGTGGAGCTTTCCCCCTTCCACCATGCAGCGCGGCGCCTGTCGGTACCAGATGACCTCCTCCGCGCGCGGCGCGAGGGCATCCCAATCCATGATCCTGAGCTCGTCACCAGGGAAGAGCGACACGGCACAGGCGTTGCCGCGCGGTGGCGCGATGGTGATCCCGTCGATCCGCATCCCGTAGTGCCCGTGCTCGGTCTTGAAGCCGCCGTTGAAAGCGGCGAGGAGCGCCTCGTGGTCACTCGCCGGGATCACGGCGGGGCGGGCGGGGGAGCGGTGCAGCAGCCGTTCCTTCGCCTCGGGGGTGTCGCTCTGCGGCTCCTGGTAGCCCGGAAGGAGGTGCAGGACGACGCGACGTAGATCGATCGCTACCACGAAGACCTCCGCCCACGAACGGTTGCGATCGGGATGGAGGAGCGTCTTGTAGAGGTAGGGCAGCTCACCGGGTCGCCGAGGGTCCTCCATCGGCACCCACTGACCGTCTCCCGGGGCCGACCAAGAGACGTGCACCGCACCTACGTCCGTAGGGCGAAAGACAGGGAGCTCGGGTGTCCCGTTGGATCCGGTCGCTACGGACGACGCCGCGCTGGGGGCGGCGCTGGGGCTTGTGGGGACGTTCCACCGTGCCTGCGGCGAAGCATCGCCTCGCGTGAGCCGGTGCACCCGATCCTCGATCCCGTAGGCGAGGTCCTCGAGCCGCGCGACCCTGTCGACGCCCAAGATCGACCGGAGCGTGTCGGCCACCAGTGGACCTGCCCAGTCGAACCAATGCACCGCCCACCAGAGGATCGCGACCCCGAACACCGCTCCTCCCACCGTGGCGAGGCACAAACGCCAGAACCAACGTCGCTCTCGTCGCGGGGACCCCGCTCCCCGCGGCATCGCCCGCTGAACCGCGGCCTTCATGTCCTGCGCTTCGGTTGGGACGTCTTCCAGGAGTTTGGGGTCCAGCCCGAAGCCGCTGCTCGGACGCCACCCGTCCTCCACCGTCATCGCACCGCTGGTGCGCTCGTCCGGCTCCGGCGCTTCGTTGAGGTCGGTCGCCATGCCCATCGCCGCGAAGGTTACCGAGTCGCCACGGCCTCGCCAGGTCGTGCTCCTCGCCGAAACAACCCCGAGGGCCCGCCCACCCACAGGGTGTCGCGCCCCCTCCCGCCGATACAGCTGAGTGGCGGCTGCGCGCCGAGTACGCGCCGGAGGGTGTGCCCATCGTACCACGCCAGGCCGCCATCGCCCGCGATCCAGAGGTCGTCCGGAGCCGACGCGAAGAGTGCCCGGGGTTCCCCGATGGGAACCGGGACCTCCTTCGCCTCCCCATCCACGATGTGGAAGAGCGCCGTGCCGCCCGGCGGCTCGACAACGGCCCAGAGATCGCCTCGTGCGACCTCCCAGAGGTCGCGCACCTGCCCGCTCCCCACCGCCAACGTCTGCTGGACGAATCCTCCATTCGTGAGCCGGCTGACCTGGCTGGCGGAGAGAGCGAAGACGGCCTCTCCCGTCAGGCGAACGGTCCCGAGCTCCGTACAACCGATGCTGGTCCAGCCCGTGCGCCGCTTGACGAGGCACCCATCTTCCTCCTTGCACACCACCTCGGGATCGTCGTATCCGAGCACCCCGAAGAGAGCGCCCGGGCGCTTGCCGCCGAGCCTTCCGAGCTCATCGTAGGCCGTGACCCAGCCGTGATCGAGGTAGCGGAGGTAGAGCGGAAGCCGGGTGGCCGCTGTGGACGGCTCGACCGCAGAATAGTGACCCATGAGCCGTGGACGGTCGTCCCGGCCCATGTAGATGGTGACCGACTGCCCCAACGCCTGGTTGAACGCCGGGGGAAGCGGGATCGGCCGCCAGCGATCGCGGTCGCGGAGGTAGGGGACCTGTCCGAGGGCCGCGACGCGTCGCTGGCCAAGTGCGATCGAGCGCACGGATTCGGTGAGCTCCTGCGTGAACGGAACGGTCACGGTCGCCGCCCTGGGAGAGATCTCGGCGTTGCGCTCCGGCGGCCCGGCGTCGAGCGATGGGGCCTTCCCGAGTACGGACGCTGCTGGGACTGAAGCCGAGGAGGCCGGCGAGGTCGCCGCCGGCACGTCCGTCGCCGGGCCAAGCACGGAGGGGGATGGTGCTGCGCAGGCGACTCCAGCTAGCCCTGTCCAGGTGGCGACCGTCCTCGCGCGGATCCAAGAGGTGCGGGCCGGCGGACGCCGAGGACGGCAGGGCGCGGGGCACGCTCGCACGAGCACCGGTGTCGGGACGGGTGGAGGGTGACTCACGAGGGGCTACCCCTTCGAGAACGGCGCCGGCCAACGCTAGAAGAGGCCGATGCTGAAGTGGAACGCCCCCATGCTCTCCCAGAAACGGGCTTTCGTCGAGCCGCGCCGTGTCGTGTCCGCCAAGCGCTGGAGGTTGAAGCCGTAGTCGAAGACCAGCGGCCCGACGGGAGTCGCCACCCGAAGTCCGGTCCCGGCGGTGTACCGCCACCGATCCGGCGCGACGACATCGAGGATCCGAAGCCCACTCACGTCCGACCAGAGGTTGCCTGCGTCCACGAAGAGCGCCGTCTCGACCCGCCCCTTGAGCAGCGGCACGCGGAGCTCGGTCCGTGGGTTGTAGTAGAAATCGCCGCCTCTCATCACGACTTGGTCGACGCTGAGGCCGGAGTCCGGATCGAGCAGCTGCTTCGCGATGTCCTCGGGGACGAGCGAGTCCTGGAGGAAGCCGCGCAGGCTGTCCACGCCGCCGAGCGTGAAGAGCCGGTCCGGATAGGTTTGCGAACCCCGGAAGAGCTGGACGTTGACGCCGCAACCGAGGCTCAGCGCCAGCGCTAGGCCGTCGGGGTTGAGCTCGAGATAGCCAGCGACGCGGCTGGTGATGCGGACGAACTCGCTCACCACCGCGTCGAACACCCCAGCCTCGCTTGCCGTGGTCGCTGGCGCATCGGTCGCCAGAAGCTCGCCGAGCTCGTCGGCGGGGACCGCCCGTACGTGCTCGACGCGGGCGCCGAGAAAGGTGCCGCGGGTTGCGGACAGGGGGTCGTTGCGCCGGTCCCACGCGGCGGAGACCTGCTGCGCCAGGGCAACCGAGCGACCCTCCGGGACCCGGAAGAGGCGCGCACGCCCGGGGTGCTCGAGGACGTAGGCTTGGAGGGCGCCCTTGCCCACCTCGCCGAAGATCTGGGCATCATTGATCTCGATGGATGGTCCGAGTTGGGCCGAGACGCGCCGCGATGGGCGGTACATCAAGGTGACCAGTCCGGCGCTCTTCGAGATCCCGTAGTCTCGCGAGTTGTCCCGCAGGGTCAGACCCTCGACGCCCAGGCGGAAGAGAGGGCTCAGCCCCACGTCGGGGAATTCGACTGACACCGAAGCCTGGCGCTCGAGACGCGCCGCGATCCCCTCCCGTTCTCTGAGCTCGACGAACTTGTCGCGAACGTCGTCCTCGGTGATGAGGAAGTCGAAGAGGTAGTTGAGCTCGACTCGACTTCGCAGCTGCATGGCGAGCCCGCCCAGGTTCAGGTGGCCGTACTCGAAGGCGAGGCGAGGTCCCTCGCCAGTACTGAATCCGAGCCGAGGCTCCACGTATTGAGGCGCTCGTTCCTGGAGCGTTACCAGCACGGTTTTACGCTGTTCAGGGACGTTGGGCGCGTCGAGGGCCACGACGATCCCGGAGAAGACCCCGAGCAGAGCGAGGCGTTCCTCGGTCTTTCGGACGAGGCTTCGCCGGTACGGTTGGTCGACCTCGAGCGCGATGCGGCGCCGGACCACCGCCTTGCTCGTGCGGCGGGCACCCCGGATGACCACGTGGGAGACGATCACGCGTTCGCCCTCGTGGATGACGAAGGCCACCCGTCCGCGCGTGTGGTCCGGTGAAAACTCGGTTTCTACCTCGACCTCCGCGAACGCGAAGCCCTCCTCGGCGTAGGTATCGAGAATCCGACGCTGAGCGGCGTCAATGGCGGGGAGGGAGAGCGGGCGGCCGAGGTCGAGGTCGGCGATCTTCGCGAGGTCTTGCTCGACGAGGGCCGAATTGCCGACGAACCGCAGGTCGAAGAGGTCGGTGCGTGGACCGAGCTGGATCGGGATCACGATCGTGACCTCCGGCTCGCAGCGCAGCCCGCGCACCGGATCGGGAGTGCACGTCAGCGACTCGTCGAGTGGGGGCGGATCGACCGGGAGCCCCGCCTCGTCGCGCGAACAGATGGCGGCTGGCCGTCGAATTGGGCCCTCGGGGATGCACCGGCCAGGTGGGGAGCTCCGCGCGCAGGTGCGGCGCATCACCGTTACGGGGCCGACCTTGGCCGAGAGGTAGCCTTCGGAGCGGTAGAGGTCGCGCAGGTGCTTCAGGGCCCGATCGTAGACCTCCGGCGCGTACGTCAGCCAAGGGTTGTGCCGACGGGGCGGGACTCGCGCGCCCGTTCGATGCGTGGGGCCGTAGGTGGCGTCGACAATGCCCGGGTCGACCGCCGTGAAGATCCCTGTTTCCGGGAGCGCTTCGGAGAGGAAGCTGTCGATCTCCCGCCCAACGTCGCGGGCGCTGCGGCTCCCGGCGAGGCACGGGTACGTTCGGCTCACCACGGACACCGGCAGCCCTTCACGAACGGTGAAGGCCAGCTCGCGGGTGGTCGAGCCCGGATCCTGCCGCTCGGCGACCGAGACCTCGACATCGAAGAAACCATACCGATGGTAGTACCTGCGCAGCGCCTCGGCGATCGCCGTCGGCGAACGGTCCTTGGCGGCAGCGAGATCGAGGCCGCGCTCGAGCTGAGAGCCGTCGAAGGCTTGAATCCCCTCGAACGTGAGGACGACCAAGGGTCCCGCCTCGACCACCACCGTCAGCATGGCCTCGGTGGGTCGCGCTCCAGTCCGGAGCGCATGTTCCACCCGCGCGTGGTGCCACCCGCGCGCCCGCAACCTCGTCTCCAGCTCGCGATCTGCCTCGACGAGGCGTTCCGCATCGACTCGGTCACCGGTGGCGATCGCGTAGCCCCGGGCGGCGTCGGCGAGCTCCGCCGAGCTTCCCTGCGGACGGAGGTCGAACCGCCGCTCGAACACGCGCTGCGGCTCCCCAGCCTCGACGTCTACCACCAGCACGGCCTCGAGGGGATCGTCCGTGTCGAGCGCCTCGACCTCGATCCTCGCCGAAGGGAACCCATGATCGCGGTAGTGGGTCGCGAACCGCTCCCCCCAACCAGGGAGCTCAGGAAGGGTGATTTCCGCACCCTCCTGCAGCCCCACCGCTCGCAGGGTCGTATCGGGGTCGAGCCGCCCACCGAGGATCCGGATCCGCTGGACGATCCGGCGTCGGAGAACGACGACCCGCAGGGCCACCCCTCCCGCTGTTGGCTCCGCCTCCACTCTCAGGCGGGCGAACGCGCCGGAGGCCTCTAGCTCCGCGAGCAGCTGCGCTGCCACCTCCCGGGTGAGCGTGCTCCCGAGCTCGACCGTGGCGGGCCCAGGCGCTCGGACGGGCCGGCCCGACTCCTCGACCACCTCGACCCGTCGAATGGGCTTGCCCATGACGTCGGCGTCGGTCGCAGCCGCGTCGAGCTCCGGCGTCGCGAGATCGAATCTCGTCTCGGCACGAGCGATCGTAGCCGTGGCAAAAGGGAGCCAGAGGGCTGCGATCAGGGGGACGGTGATCCTCGCTCCGAGCGGCCCCCCTGCTCGCGCGCGACGATTCGTGGGGCGGTGTTCAGGGGCGGGCCACCCTACGGCCCGGCAATATCCTGCGCGCACGGGGGGAACCATCGCGCGCTCTTCATCGCATGGTCTGGCCTCCGCGTCAGCGCAGCCGAGCACCCGGAGCCCCGTTCGGTCCGATTGTCGCCACACGACCCCAACCCGCGAACCTGTCATGGGAGTAGGACTCGGCCAAGGCACCCCTCGGCCAGCACCGGCGTTTCTCCGGGCGCCGTCCCCGGGTCCGTGGCGCGAGAACGGGGCGGGTCCTCCGACCGCCCCCCCGGTTCGTCGCGGAGCGCTTGTGTCCTGGGCACCCTTCAGCCGAAGATCCCACCCGACCCCCCTGGGTCCCGGCAATGGCTAGGCGATCGGGTATCTACGTCCGCAGCGACCAGGTCCCGACATCGGTGACGCTCGAAGCCCTGCCGGTGCACGGGGGACTCCGCGACGGACTCGCCATGGGCCTCGTCGCGGCAACGGTGGTGGTCTTCGAACTCACCCTGACCAGGCTCCTGAGCGTGGTGCTCTGGTACCACTGGGCATTCTTCGCCGTGTCGGTGGCAATGCTCGGCTTGGCGCTGCCGGGGGTGCTCTTTGCCCTCGTCCAACCACGCCCCGGCTGGGCCACCCACGCGCTCGCGGGTGCCGGAATTGCCGTCCCGCTCACAGTGGTGGTCATCATTCAGGGGGCACGTGCTGCCGGTGGTAGCGCCATCCTGGTCTGCTTTGCCGCCGCCCTGCCCGCCTTCTTCCTGCTGGGCACGGCAACCTGCCTGCTCCTGCTCGGTCTGCCAGGAGCGCGCGTTGCTCGCATCTACGGCGCCGACCTCATCGGGGCAGCCGTCGGGGCGCTCGGCATGGTGCCGCTCCTCTCCGTGCTCCCGACCCCGGTGGCCACCACTGCCCTCGGGATCCTGCCCCTGGCGGCGCTTGTGCTGATGCGCCCTCGGGCAGCGCCGCTCGCGTTGCCTGGATTCATCGTCATCGCCGTCACTATTGGCTGGGGCGCACCTCTTCGTATCCGCCACACCAAGACCTACGTCGAAGGTGGAGGCGGCATCGAACCGATCCAGGAGGTCTGGTCCCCGACGGTGCGGCTCACCACATTCGACCATGTCCTCTTCGCCTCCAGCACCGCGCCGTTCGCCTGGGGCCCGGGTACCCTGCGCTCGGCAGCGAGAGGCCCCGGGGAGATTTGGGTCGAACAGGACGGCTCGGCAGGCACGCCGATCACGAGGTTCTCCGGTGATTTCAGACAGCTTCAATACCTTTTCGACGACGTCACCGCCGTGGCCTACGAAGCGCGACGACCCGAGAGAGTGGCCGTCATCGGCGCTGGCGGTGGTCGCGATGTCCTCACCGCGCTCGCCGCCGGCGCGGAGCAGGTGATGGCGATCGAGCTACACCCCGAGTTGATCGCCCTCGTGAACGGCCCCTACGGCGCCTATTCCGGGCATCTGTACGATCGCCCGGACGTCACCGCCGTCGCGGGCGACGGGCGCACGGTGCTCGCCCGGCACGCTGGGCGGTTCGACCTGGTGCAGCTGTCCCTCATCGACAGCTGGGCGGCGACGGCGGCGGGCGCGTACACCCTGGCCGAAAACCACCTCTACACCATCGAGGCCTTTCGCCTGTATTGGTCCCGCCTGACCCCGCACGGGATGGTTTCGGCGAGCCGCTGGATGCGGGGTGGTTTCGGCCTCGAGCTGCCGCGACTCGTTCTTCTGGCGAAGGCCGCCCTCCTCGCCGAGGGCGTGGCGGACCCAGCCTCGCACGTGGCCGTGGTGCAGGGCGCTGCCGTCGGCACCGTGCTGGTCGCGCGCTCGCCCTTCACCGAGGGAGAGCTCGCCTCCCTGGGAGAAGCGGCGGACCAACGCGGTTTCGTGGTGCACTTCCCGGTGGCGATCGCCACTCCGGAACGAGCGCTGATCGCGCACATTTTCAACACGGGTCCGGCGGCGTACGCCAAGCACGGGCTCCGCATGGATCCGCCCACCGACGACCGCCCCTTTTTCTTCCAGACCGTGTCGCCCTTCGCGGCGCTCTCCCGCGCAGCTGCCCTCGATCTCGGGGTGAACGGGGAGGGCGTTTGGGCGCTCCAACGGCTGCTGGTGACGGTGGTGCTCGCGGCGGTCGGGCTCCTATTCCTGCCCTTCTTCTTCGCTGCCCACTTCGAGCGCGGCACGCTCGCTCGTGGCA
The DNA here is from genome assembly GCA_016933275.1 of Polyangiaceae bacterium. Lineage (GTDB taxonomy): Bacteria > Myxococcota_A > Polyangia > Polyangiales > Polyangiaceae > JAFGBI01. Next base: position 25,619 of record JAFGBI010000385.1, read on the forward strand.
CCACCTATTTCGGGGTGATCGGGCTCGCCTTCTTCGCTGTCGAGCTCGCGTGGCTCGCGCGCTCCGTCCTCGTGCTCGGACACCCGACCCTCGCCGCCACGGTGGTGCTCGGCAGCCTGCTGCTCGGGAGCGGCGTGGGCTCGCTCGTCGCCGAGCGGATCGGTCTGGGTGGCCTGCAGCGCGGAGGTCTTGGCGTGGTCGCGGTGGTCATCGCGACCACTGCGTTCCTCGTCTGGCTCGGGGGCCCGACCGCGCCCGCCGGCTGGCTCGAACGCGTGGTTGGGGTGGCTCTGGGCACCGGGTTGGCTGGGGTGGGGATGGGCGCTTTTTTCCCCCTCGGCCTCGTTCGCTTCGGGGACGGAAACAAGGCGTGGTTCTGGGCGGTCAACGGTGCCGCGAGCGTGGTCTCCGCGGTGGGAGTGGTGGCGCTGACCATGGAGATCGGAATCCGCGCGGTAGCCCTCTTGGGGGCCGCCCTTTATGCGGTAGCGGTCGCGCTCCTACAGGGCCGCGCGGCGGTCGACGACCATTCGTGATCCAGATCGTTGCCACCAAGAAAACGCGACCCGAACGCCATCGACCTCGATCGCATTGACGGCCGGGCGCGGCGGGTGATCCTTGCGCCATGTCCGTTTGGTCGAACCCGATCTGCCTCGGCCACCTGGGTCTCGGGCGCTTGTTCGCGGCGACGCTCGCGCTTCTGGTGGTGGCAGCGCCTGCGCGTGCCGAGGACCTCGGCGCGCTCGCTGCGCGGATCAAGCGGTCCGTCGTGCTACTCGAGCTCGCGGACGGCGCGGGGGAGCGGATCGGCATCGGTACGGGATTCGTCGTGTCTGCCGACGGCAAGGTGGTCACCAACCACCATGTGATCGCGGAGGCCGCCGAGGTCACCGCGGTCCTCGGCGACGGTCGGCGCGTGGTGGTGCGTGGGGTCTTGGCCATGGACGAGGAGCACGACCTTGCGCTTCTGGCGCTGGAGGGCACGGGATACCAGCCCCTCGTCCTCGACAGCGCTCGCGGCCTTGCGGTCGGGGATGAGGTGGTGGTCATCGGCAGCCCCGCGGGGCTCGCCGGATCGCTCTCGACCGGCGTCGTCTCCGCGCTGCGCGGCGAAGCCGCGCCGAACGGCCCGGGCGCTGCCGCCGATCACCCAAGGGCCTGGGCCCTCCAGATCACTGCCGCCATCTCGCCCGGATCGAGCGGCTCGCCCGTGGTCACCGTCCGAGGGGGATCCGTGGTGGGCATCGCGGTGGGCCAGCGAACCGACGGTGAGGGGCTGAATTTTGCGGTTCCGGCCGACCACGCGCGTGCTCTCGTCGTGGCGGCGGCCGTCGAGCCCGAGGCTCTTCCAGGTGCGGCGACCCGTGGGAGCGTGCTGCTGAACCTCCTCATTTCCGCTGTCTTCTTCGCCATGATCGGTCTCGCTGCCTGGCTGGTGCCGCGCTATCGTCGGCGGTCACCATCCCCGAGTCGGAGGGCCTCGAACTAGCCAACCTGTCTCGCGGTTCGTTCCCGCGGCCCCGCGGTTCGTTCCCGAAGGAGGGGCCTGGTCGGCCGTCACGGTACGCTCTACGTCTCTGACCATTGCCTTCCCGTGGTTCGCTGCGCCCGTCGCTTCGACCCGGCCTCCCAGATGGCGACCGCCGCCCCCACACCCCAAGAGATCCGGATCGGGCTCCTCACGCATTTGCGGCGCCAATCCAGACGCTACGCCACCGGCCTCGTGCTGCTCGCGGCCTACCAGGCGGTCCAGTACCTGTTCAACACGCGCCTGCGGGACGCGGTGAATCATGCGCTCGACGGGGCGACCTCGGTGGCTCTCATCGCAGGGGTGCATCTCGGGCTTCTGGCGCTGGCTTCCCTCGTGCTGCGAGTGCTGTCCCGGGTCACCGTCTTCAACGCGGGTCGCTTTGCGGAGTACGAGCTCAGAAGGGCGCTTCTGCACCGACTGCACCGACTGGGGCCCGCCTTCTTTCGCCGCATGAGTACGGGCGAGATCCTGAGCCGCGCCACCAACGACCTCACCCAGGTGCGACTGCTGTTCGGGTTTGCCGTGCTCAACGTGATCAACACGCCGTTCGCGCTCGCCGGTTCGCTTGCGTTCATGCTCTCGGTCTCGGTGCCCCTCACCTTCGCATCGTTCGCTACCTTGCCGCTGCTCATCGTGGCGATGCGCTACTTCGCCAAGTACGTCTACCTCCGGACGCGCGCGAATCAGGAGGGGCTCGGCGCGATGAGCGAGGTGGTGCAGACTAGCCTCGCCGGCGTGCGGGTCGTGCGGAGCCTGGCCCTGGAGGCGCGGGAACAGCAGCGCTTCGAGCGGGTGAACCGCGAATACCTCGAGAAGAACCTCGCCCTCGCTCGCCTTCGTGCCGCCATGGGCCCGCTGCTCATGGCGATTCAGGGCGCTAGCTTGCTCGTGGTGTTCTACTACGGCGGGGGACTTCTCCTCGCCGGGAGGATCGATCCGGGCGCCTTCGTCGCGTTTCTGCGCGCTTTCGCCTTGCTGGGGTGGCCGCTCATCGCGCTCGGCTTCATCGTCTCCATAGTCCAGCGCGGCAGGGCATCGTACGCGCGGCTTGCGGAAGTCTACCACGCCGAACCAGACGTGCGGGACGGCCACGGCCCGGTGCCGGCGGTGGTCGCGGGTCGGCTCGAAGTTCGGGGGCTCTCCTTCGGCTATGACGGACAGGCCGTACTAGAGGATGTCGCGTTCACGCTCGAGCCTGGGGCGTCGCTTGCCGTTGTCGGGCGCACGGGCGCGGGAAAGAGCACCCTCGCCCAGCTCCTCGCCCGTCTGCAGCCGACACCGCGAGGTGCTGTGTTCCTGGATGGTCAGGACACCTGCGACTTGCCGCTCGATGTCGTCCGGGCGGCCATCGGATATGCGCAGCAGACCGCGTTTCTTTTCTCGACCACGGTGGCGCGCAACATCGCCTTCTGCCTCGACGATCCCGACTCGCCGCCCGCCCTCGCGGCGATTCGGGACGCGGCGGGGGAGGCGCGAGTGCTCGACGAAGTGATCGGGCTTCCCGATGGCTTCGACACGATCGTCGGTGAGCGAGGCGTGCAACTCTCCGGCGGCCAGCGCCAGCGGGTGTCGCTCGCACGCGCCTTCGTCGCGGCTCACCCGATCCTCGTGCTCGACGACCCCCTGAGCGCGGTCGATCTCAGGACCGAGGCGGAGATCCTCGATGCCATCGACCGACAGCGGGCCCGGCGTAGCGTCATCCTCGTTACGCACCGAACGGCGGCCGCCGCACGGTGCGATCGGATCCTGGTGCTGGACGCAGGCCGGATCGTCGAGGCCGGGACTCACGCCGACCTCGTTGCAGCCGGCGGGCTCTACGCCGATTTCGTCGAGGAGCAACGGCTCGAGGGCGAGCTCGATCGGTTGGACGAGGGCGCGGCCGCTGCCGAGGGGGTTCGAAGCCCATGAGTCGCGACCGCACCGAGGCCGTGCTCGAGGCGTTCCATGAGGAGCGTCGGATCGGCCGCGTTCATGACCTACGCCTGCTTCGACGCCTGTGGGACTATCTCCGTCCACAGCAGGGTTTGGCGTGGGTGGCGCTCGCTGCGTCGCTGGTGACGACGGTGGTGGTGCTGGCGCGTCCTCTGGTCATGCGGTGGGCAATCGACCACGGCGTTGTGGTGAAGGACCAGGTCACCCTCGAGCGAGGAGGCCTGCTGCTGCTCGCGATGCTGCTCGTCGAACAGCTTCTCGTGTTCGTCCAGACCTACACCCTTCAAGTCGCCGGGGCCCGCGCGATTGCCGATCTCCGAACCGCGGTCTTCGCCTTCCTCCACCGTACGCGGCTGAGGTTCTTCGACACGCAACCGATCGGGCGGTTGGTCACGCGGGTGACGAACGATACCGACGCCATCCTCGAGCTCTTCGGTTCGGGTGTCGTGAGCGCCGTGGGTGATGTCTTGCGTCTGGTCGGGATCGGCATCATCCTCGCTGGGATTGACCCCCGGCTCGCGTCGACCGCGGGGGTCACCGTCGCGCCCGCGGTGCTGCTCGTGCTCCTCCTTCGGCCGTCGCTGCGGCGTGCGTTCCGCGACGTCCGAGCGAAGACCGCGCGCCTGAGCGCGAACATGGATGAACAGGTCGCGGGCATGACCGTCGTGCAGGCCTTTCGCCGTCAGGGGGCGGCCGAGGCCGATTTCGACGCGATCAACGTCCAGTACCGAGAGGCGAACCTCCGCGCAATCTACTTCGACGCGATGCAGGACGCGGCGATCGACATGGTGATGTCGGTCGCGATCGCTGCCATCGTGGTCCGGCTCGGGTACCACCCGGCGAGCTTCGGCACCCTCGTCGCCTACAACATGTACGTGCTCCTCTTCTTCGAACCATTGAGCGCGCTGGCCCAACGCTTCACGCTGCTCCAGAGCGCCATGGCCGGAGCCGAGCGGATCTTCCTGCTCCTCGACACGCCCGACATCGAGGATGGGCAGCGGTGGTCGTCGGGTACGGCAACGGCGCCAGCAAGCGGCGCGAAAGGGGCGCCCGCCGTCCTGGAGTTCGTTCACGTGAGCTTCGGATACAAGCCGGACGTACCCGTCCTCTCCGACATGAGCTTCGCGATCCCTCCCGGCCAGCACACCGCGATCGTGGGCTACACCGGCGCAGGGAAGAGCACCATAGGGTCGCTGGCCCTACGGCTCTACGACGTGCAGTCGGGCAGTGTTCACGTCGGGGGGACGGACGTTCGCGCGCAGGACCGCACGGAGCTCCGCCGTCGATTCGCGGTCGTGCCCCAGGACGTCTACCTCTTCCCGGGCACGCTCGCCGACAACGTGGCGATGGACGGAGAGCCCGACGGCCATCGAGTGCAGGATGCGCTCGAGCGCATCGGTTCGCTCGATCTGTTCCTGCGGCGCCCCGACGGTTTGAACGCAGTTGTCGGAGAACGGGGCTCAAACTACTCCGCGGGCGAGCGGCAGCTCATTGCCTTCGCACGGGCCCTCTACCGTGATGCCGAGATCCTCCTCCTCGACGAGGCAACCGCGAGCATCGATTCGGACACCGAGGCGCGCTTGCAGCGCGCCCTCGGGGTGTTGCTTCGGGATCGGACGGCCATCGTGATCGCCCATCGATTGAGCACGATCCGCGCGGCGGAGCGGATCCTCGTCCTCCATCGTGGTCGCCTCGCGCAGGAGGGAACGCACGCCGACTTGCTTGCCGCGGGGGGCGTCTATGCCCGCCTCCACGCGCTGCAGGCCGTGGCAGAACGATCGGCGAGCCACCTGGTTGTACGGTCCCAGCTTGGGGACTCAATCACCGGCCGCGCATCGGCGACACTGGATGCGTCGGACCGACGACCGGAGCGGAATGGCGACCAGCAAGGACCGATGCGCGGCCGGTGATTGAGAGACCGCGGCGCTCGCCGGTGACGCCCAGGCTGCCCACGTGCACGCCTGTCTGCCCGTCGCCCAGCGTCGCTACGCCGTCCTCTCCAGCGGCGTCGCGGGACACGCGTCCTCGCCTCGCACAGACGCGTTTCCCGTGCTGTCGTTGCCGTCGACAACCCGATCGGTGCTCTAGGGTTCGTCGTTCTCCGCCGGCACCGTGGCTACGACGCGGAGGTAGAAGTCCGGGCAGGAGTCGTTGTGGATATCGACGTAGGCGTCCGTGACCCCCTCGAAGAGCGTGGTGTTGCCCACCGATGGGGTAAGCTCGTCCCCGTCCTCGTCGGAGGACAAGAACGCTTGGAGGTCGGTCGGCGTTCGGCCGAGGTCGTGCACCAGTCGGTACCGTCGCCCACCGGGGAAATCGAGCCACGGGCCGTGGATGGGCGAGGACTCGTAGACGTTTCCCGACGTGGTGCCGTCGAGCCATACGATCCGGTCTCCACGCTCCTTGTCGCAGTCGCAGCCCGCAAGCCCCAGCGAGACCAGGGTGCCGGCGGCGGCCAATGGCCAGCCAGCAGAGCGCAGGACCAACGCGGCGGAGCGGAGCGACACGATGGACTCGTATCACGGACACGCGGCGGTGCCCAGCTGACCGCGCATTCCTGCCCATCTCGGGTCGCCCCTTCGCGGCCAGCCGCTCTCGCGCTATTTCGCGTCCATGCGTGGCAAGGTTTGGCTTGTCGGTGCTGGTCCGGGCGATCCCGCGCTCATCACCATTCGGGGGCGGGATGTGCTCGCGTCCGCGGAAGTGGTGCTCCACGATGCACTCTCGCACCCTGTGCTCCTCGAGCTCTGTCCGCGGGCGGAAATCCGCGACGTCGGCAAGCGGTACGGTCAGCCGAGCCCCACGCAGGAGTCGATCACCGAGCAGCTCGTTGCCCTCGCCCGCGAGGGTCGTCGGGTCGTCCGCCTCAAAGGCGGCGACCCTCTGCTCTTCGCCCGCGGCGCCGAGGAGGCGCTCGCCCTCGCCGCGGCAGGAGTGCCGTTCGAGATCGTGCCCGGGATCGCCTCCCCGGTCGCCGCCAGCGCCTACGCCGGGATCTCGCTCACCCACCGCGGGCTCTCGTCGAGCGTGACGTTCATCACGGGCAGCGACCGTGACGCCGTCGAATGGTCGCCGGCCGCGTGGGAACGGCTGGCGACCGCGACCGACACCATCTGCGTCCTGATGGGACTTCGACGACTCGAGGCCATCAGCGAGGCTCTGATCCGCGGAGGACGTCGCCCGGCCACCCCGGCCGCCATGGTGCAGTGGGGGGCGCGTCCGGAACAACGAGTCGTGACCGCCACGCTTGGCACGATCGCCGAGGCGGTTCGGGGCGCCCGGCTGAAGAGCCCCGCGATCCTCTTTGTGGGCGAAGTGGTTGGGCTTCGCTCCGAACTCGCCTGGTACGACCGTCAACCGCTCATCGGTCGCAGGATCCTGGTCCCGCGGCCGCTCCGCCAAGCTCGGGAAACCGCCGCCGCCGTCCGCCTCCGCGGCGCGGAGCCAGTCGTCTTTCCGGTGATCGAGATCCTGGAAGCGCCGGATCCCACGGCGTTCTCCCGAGCGGTACGGGAGCTGTCTCGATACGAATGGGTCGTCTTCACCAGCGTCAACGGGGTGAGTGCGACCTTCGCGGAGCTCGATCGTCAAGGCCGGGACTGCCGAGCGTTCGGGACCGCGCGGGTGGCTGCGATCGGTCCGCGCACTGCCGCAGCCCTGCGGGACGGCGGCATTGCTGCGGATCGCGTGGCAGACGAGTACATCGCCGAGTCGCTGGTCGAAGCGCTCCTCGACGGCGGTCCGCCTGCGCGAGTGCTCCTGCTCCGTGCTGCCGAGGCGCGTGAGGTGCTGCCGGAGCGGCTCCGCGCGGCCGGGACGGAGGTAGAGGTCGTGGCGGCGTACGAGACGCGCCCCGTCGATGCGGTTCGTCGCGCCGAGCTCCGTCGAGTCCTCGAGCAGTGCGGTGTGGACACGGTGCTGCTGACCTCCGCGTCCATTGCCAAGAGCTTCGCCGCTGCGCTTGGTCCCGCGCCACTGGCGGCGCCGCCCTTTTTCGCATCCATCGGACCCGCTACCAGCGCGGCCGCTCGCGCGGCCGGGCTCCAGGTCGGCGTGGAAGCCCTGACCTATACGGTGGACGGACTGCTCGATGCGCTCGAAGGCGGGGCGAGGGGGTCGGGATGATCCCGGTCTCTCCCGCCGGAGGTGTCCATGCCTCGGAAGATGGCGTTGAGTTCGTCGGCTTCGGTGGATACGGCGTGTTGCCCGGAACCGATATGCGCTCTGCAGAGCCCGACTGAGCTGATCCCGAAGCGGCCCGCAGCCCCGTGGCAGCTGCTGGGCGATCCGGTCCCCCTTCACCAGCGCGCTGAGCGCGAGGTGGTAGGCATCGAGCGACGTATGGGCGA
>JAFGBI010000028.1 GCA_016933275.1 Polyangiaceae bacterium
AGGCCCTTGCCGCCATGCTCGCCGCCGCCGATGCCACCACCGCCCAGCTCGCGCGCCTCGCCGCCTGACCTACAGCCTACAGCCTACCGCCTCAGCTCAGAAAATCTTGCTCTCCCGCGACGACTCTCGACGCTAGTAGTTCAGACTGAACCGCGTTCCAGTCTTCTCCTGCACCACTGCCAGCAGCAGTTCTCGGGTCCGGGTGGGCCGGGGGCAGCCGAAACTCAACTTCCAAGTGATCGAAGTCGCTTTCTTCTTCCTCCATCACCGGCCGCGCATCGGTCCTTGCCGGTCGCCAATCGGCTTCGGTCGTCGGTCCGACGCATCAAGTGTCGCCGATGCGCGGCCGGTGATTCAGGTTCCTTCTCGGCGAGGGAGGCGGGGACCAGGTCGGTCTTCTCTTCGAGATGGCGGTGCTAGAGCGACCCTGATTCGGTCGAGCTGTCGGGTCGGGGCTTGCAGAACGGCTCCACTTCTGGTCGCCTCTCCCTGCAGCTCACGGCGGGCTGCGGAAGGAGGGTCACCCGTGTCACGGAATCAGCACACCGACCATTTCAGCTCGGCCGCCCTCTGGTGTGGGGTTGCCGCCTCGCTCGTCATGCTTGACGCTTGCGGTTCGTCACCACCGCCCGAACCGGTAGCGGCACCACCGCCGCCACCTGCCACGGCTCCAGTTGCGAGCGCGGCGCCAGCGCCCCCACCCACCGCGGCACCGGTGACGCCCCCGCTGCCGGTGATGACCGTGCCCAAGGAAGCAGGGTTGCTCGCTCCCGAGTCCGTCCTCTACGACGCGGAGAGCGACACGTATCTCGTAGCGAACGTCAACGGGAAGCCCGCGGACGCGGACAAGAACGGCTTCATCAGCAAGATCGGCCCCGACGGCGCGGTGATCGCCCTCAAATGGATCGACGGCTCCAAGCCTGGAGCCACCCTCGATGCCCCAAAGGGGATGGCGATCTCCGCGGGCACCCTCTATGTCGCCGACATCACCTGGGTCCGCCTCTTCGACAGCAAGACGGGCGCTTCGAAGGGCAAGCTCGCCGTCGCTGGTGCGACCTTCCTGAACGACGTCTCTGCTGCTCCGGACGGGATCGTCTTCCTCTCTGACACCGGCTGGAAGGCGGAAGGCGACGGCTTCGCGAATACCGGAACCGACGCCGTCGTTCGGATCGATCCCAAACGGGTCATTCCCGCACCTCTGCTGCGTGACACCGCGCTCGGCAACCCGAACGGCGTCGCGGCCACGGCCGATGGTGTGTGGGTGTTGTCGGCGAAGGGGGAGCTTGCTCGGGTGAGCAAGGACGGCAAGCGCGACGCTCCGACGAAGCTCCCCAAGGGCGGGCTCGATGGTCTGGTCATCCTCGCCGATGGCTCGATGCTGGTATCGAGTTGGGAGGGTTCTGCTGTCTATCACGGCAAACCCGGTGGCGAGTTCCGCGCGATCCTCACCGATCTGGCGGGACCGGCTGATATCGGGTACGACGTAAAGCGCGGGCGTCTCCTGATCCCCCAAATGCCGAAGGACACGGTCGTCGCGTACGATCTCGCTGCGCTCTCGGGCGGGGCCACGTCGGCATCGCCACCAGCTCCGGCGGCAGCGCCGACGGCGGCGGCCGCGGCCCCCGGGGCGGCGTCCGCGGCGGCCGCGAAGCCCGCGCCGTCGTCGTCCCGGCCCTGATCTACTGCCGGGCTTCGTTCCAGCCCACCTTGCCCATGCCCACGAGCCAGCCGCCGCGTCGAGCAGGCGGCCGGCTCGTCTTGGTGGCGTCTTCGACCGTCATGCTCATGAGGGTCCTTTGGAGGGTCTCGTGCATCCCTTCCCTCCACTGCGTGGTCACCGTCGTCGCGATCGCGATCGGGGTGTCCACGCCTCGGCGTCCGCGTGGTTGGCGCTAGGTGGTTCCTCGGTGACCTCCTCGCCCTCCACGTCGATCGGGGAAACGCGCTTCCGTCCGGCGTTCGGAACGGACGGGTCCGAGCCCTGGATCCGGGTCTGATCTCGGCGAACACGATCCTCGAGACGTCCGAGCGCAGCCGTGAGCGCGTGTTCCGCCGCGGCGACCTGGGTGCGCGCGCGGATCTTGTCTGCCTCTCGCGACGGGTTCCAGGCGTCCAGGGCACGCGGGACCCAGCGGGCGAACACGACGGCGAGCAACCAACGCAGGATCTCGAGGCCGATGAGCGCGAGCGCCTGCGGGGGACCGCGGTGGCGGGCCCGCCGATGCCGCAGGTGACGGCGGAAGGCTCTCGCTGAACGGTGAGGGGTCCAATCCTCGTCCTCCGGGGCCCATCCTCGGGCGCGGCGACGTCGGCTCGCGGTGTTGGCCGCGCTGGACTCGGTCGAGTCAGCGGCTGCGTGCCGGGAGCGATGAGGGGAACCTTTCGCGACCAGGTCGCGCAGCAGGGGAGCGAGCCGAGCTGCCCGGCGTTCGGGGTCCGGCTGCAGCATCTGCTCCAGGGCGGCGATGAGTTGCGGGTTCGCTCGAGGCCCGAGCGCCGCACGCACGTCGAACGCCAGCCCGCGGTGGGGAAGCTCTTCGGGCTCTCGTCCGGTGAGCAGCGCGAGCGCCGTTGCGCCCACGGCGTAGACATCGGTGGCTGGGGCCGCCCGACCCTGGAATTGCTCGGGCGCCATGTAGCCGAAGGTCCCCACGACCGTCGACCCTCCCTCGGGACGCAGTGAGTCGCGCACGGCGCCGAAGTCGACGAACGCGAAGGAACCGTTGGCCCGACGAAGGACATTGCCCGGCTTGATGTCACGGTGAATGACCGGGGGATGCGTACCGTGCAGGTAGTCGAGGACCTCGCTCGCATCGCGGAGGAAGCGGACCACGGTGGGCTCGTCGAACCCCTCCCCGCGGGCACGCAGCACCGCCAACGATTCGCCTTCGACCAGCTCCGTCACCAGGTAGAGGCACCCCCCTTCCTCGAAGTGATCGACGTAGCTTGGCAGCGCCGGGTGTTTGAGACGAGCAACCACGCGAGCCTCGCGTTCGGCCAGCTCCACGTCCTTCCAGGACCCCGCGCCGCGGATCCGAAAGCGCTTCACGGCGACCGGGCGGCCTTCGCGCCGATCGACCGCAGACAGCGTCTCGGCCTGTGCTCCTCTTCCCAAGCGCCCGAAGACCGCGTAGCGGCCGCCACCGAGTATCTCGACCTCCGCGGTCTCGCCCGACACGCCTCCCAGCATGACCACGCGGGACCCTCCACGCCAGGGCCTAGACCGCGAGCCTTCGGGGGTCAGCCGTTCGCGGACCGAGTGATTGACTTTGTCCGGGGCGGAGGAGGATCGACACCGATGACCACCCACCGGCGCGGAGTCCGCACCAGAATTGGCCGATCTCTCGGGAGGTGGGCTCTACCGGGTCCGGTCGCGGCGGCGGACGTGAGAGCAAGGGATGGGACGCCGCGGACCGGCGGCTCGAGGCTTCGGGCGCGAGGGTGGTTCGGCGGCGGTTGGCGTCTCGATCGCATTGGTGGCTGGAGCAGGTGGCTTATTTCCCATGGATACCGTTCCCGAGTTCACACCCACGATGCTTCGATGAGGGCTCGACGCGGGGCCTTGGGCCCCCAGGGCTTTCCCACGCCTTCCTCGGTATGGCCGCTGTCCGAGCACCCGCTCCTTCGATCGATGTCGCGTCGGCAACGGGCGTGACGACGCTGCGGGGGAGGGCCAGGGGCGCCCGTCGGGCATCGCGGTCGCTGCCGAGGAACACGCACCCCTACCTTTTGCGGGGCCTACCCCCGAAAATCCAACAAAATGCGAAAGATCTTTCCCTCCTCCCGAAAGGAGCGGGGTTCGGGAGGGGTCACGCCCGCCATGGCCCGGGGAAACGCCTCGCGCGGGGCCACCCCGGTCACATTGTCGCACCCAGTTCCGGATTGGCCCGATCCTCGGGGCGGGAGACAGCGGGGATGCGATGGCCTATAAGCCAGGCTCTCTTTCGTCTGTGCGTGCTCCGGAACTGGGATGTCTCTTCGGGGTTGTCGCGCGAGACGAGTCTCAGTATTCGGACGACGGCCGAGAAGGACCCGACCATGAGCCAGGACACGATCAAATACTTGCTGAGCGAATCGGACCAACCCAAGAGCTGGTACAACATCCAGGCAGACCTTCCCGAGCTGCCGCCGCCCTATCTGCATCCGGTGACCAAGCGGCCTGCCACCGCCGACGACCTGGCGCCTCTCTTCCCGATGAGCCTCATCATGCAGGAGATGACGAGGGAGCGGGAGATCGAGATCCCCGAGCCAGTCCGCGACGTCTACCGGCAGTGGCGACCGTCGCCCCTCTACCGGGCGCGCAGGCTCGAGCGGCTCCTCGATACCCCGGCCAAGATCTACTACAAGCACGAGGGCGTCTCGCCGACGGGAAGCCACAAGCCCAACACGGCCGTGGCGCAGGCCTTCTACAACATGGCAGAGGGCGTCAAGAAGATGACCACGGAGACGGGCGCCGGGCAGTGGGGCTCGTCGCTCGCGTTCGCCGCCCAGATCTTCGGGCTCGAGCTCGAGGTCTACATGGTCAAGGTCAGCCTCGAGCAAAAGCCCTACCGCGGCGGTCTCATCAACCTGTTCGGCGCCACGGTGCACGCGAGCCCGAGCGAGCTCACGGCCGCGGGTCGTGCGATCCTCGCCAAGGACCCGAACTGCTCCGGGAGTCTCGGGATCGCGATCAGCGAAGCGGTCGAACGTGCGGTCACCACGGGCGCCAAGTACGGCCTTGGCAGTGTGCTGAACCACGTCCTCATGCACCAGACCATCGTTGGGCTCGAGGCGATGAAGCAGATGGAGCTCGCCGGGGACGATCCGGACGTGCTCATCGGGAGCGTCGGTGGCGGCAGCAACTTCGCGGGCCTGGTGTTCCCGTTCCTCGGTCAGCAACTCCGGGAGGGGGGGAAGAAGCGCCGAGTGATCGGCGTCGAGCCCGCCGCCTGCCCCACGGTGACCCGTGGCAAGTACGCCTACGATTACGGCGACACGATCCATATGGCGCCGATCGCGATGATGCATACCCTCGGGTCGACCTTCATTCCGCCGCCGTTCCACGCGGGCGGGCTCCGCTATCACGGCATGGCGCCGCTCGTGAGCAAGGTGGTCGAGCTCGGGCTCGCCGAGGCCGTGTCGTACCACCAGACGAAGTGCTTCGAGGCTGGCGTGAGCTTCGCCCGTACCGAGGGGATCACCCCTGCACCCGAGGCGAACCACGCGATCTGCGCTGCGATCGACGAGGCGCTCCGCTGCAAGCTCGAAGGCAAGAGTCAGACCATCTTGTTCAACCTGTCGGGTCACGGCCACTTCGACATGCAGTCTTACATTGACTACTTCTCCGGGAAGCTCAAGGACATCGCGGTCAGCCAGGAGGAGATCGCCATGGCGCTCGCCGGGCTCCCCTCGGCGGCGGGGTGACCGCGGTCGCGCGGACGCTGGCTCGGCTCCTCGCCCCTGCGTGGTCGGGGACCGCTCCCCTGCCGCCGGCCGAAGAGTTCGCTCGGTGTGCCCTCAGCTGCACTGAACGGCTCGGGCTTGCCACGCCGAGCGCGGTCGTCGAAGACGCCGATCCCGATCCGCGGGAGCTTGTCTGGTGGCTGCTCGCGATGGCCACGCCGACCTATCGCAGGGAGCTCGAGGGCACACCTCCGGTCGATCCCGCGCTCGTCGCGCGGCTCGGTGGGCTGCTCGAGGGACGGCCAGCGCTCGCCGCCGAGCACGCGCAGCTCCACATCGACATCGCTTCGGTCGCGCGTCGGGCCACGGTCGTGAGCGAGCGGTTGCGGGTCGCGCCGGGTCCCGTGCTCGCGGTGGGCGACGACGACTGCGTGTCGGTCGCGCTCGCTGTGCTCGGTGTGGATCGAATCTGCGTGGTGGACGTGGACGAGCGTGTGCTCGACTTCGTTGCGGCCGCCGGGCGGTCCGTGGGGAGGGAGGTCCGAATCGGTTGCGTCGACGTCTTCGAAGACCCACCACCGCGTCCCTGGCACGGGGCGTTTTCGGCCATCGTCACCGATCCTATTCGAAGCCGTGAGCCCTGCCTGGCCTTTCTGGAGTACGGAGCACGCTGTCTCGGCGTATCCGGGGCCGCGGGGCTCTTCTGGGCCGATCATCCAGCCTGGAACCTCGAGGTCGACGGCGTACTCGCCGAGCTCCGGCGCCTCGGGCTTACGGTGGCCGTTTGCCACGAGGACTGGCACCGCTACCCGCTCGGACCGGAGTGGCTCGGCGATCTCACGGAGAAGGCACGGGCGGTCGGGGTCGATCCCGGGTGGCTCGTCCGGCTCGCGGAAGCCGTTGCGGGCTGGTCGCACCTCTACGAGCTACGCCGAGCGTAGCCTCTCCGCGTGGTGGGGCCGCCCCCGCGAATGGTGGGTGGTTCGACCGGGAAGGGTGGGTGCGGGGGCCGCAGCCGGCATCGACCATCACCGGTCTGGCGCTGCCAGGGCCTGGCGTACCGCACGCCCTATGCTGCGCAACGTGAGGGGTTTGCGGACGATCGCGAGCACGCCGAGCTCGCGCGCCGCCTGGATGCGCTCGGTCCCCGCGTAGCCGGTGACGAGGATGGCACGGAGTCTGGGCGCGATGGTCAGCGCGCGGCGGAAGGTCTCGGCGCCGTCGATGCCACCGGGAAGGATCATGTCGAGCACCAGGAGATCCGGCGGCGATTGGGCGATTCGATGCAGCGCGTGCTCACCGGAATCGCTCAGCTCGACCTCGTACCCCAGCGTTTCGAGGAGCGAGCGGGCGACCTCGCGCTGCAGTCCGTCGTCGTCGACGACCAGGAGGCGAGCCGAACCACCGACTAGCTCATCGCCCTCGATGGCCGCCGGCGCGGAGTCCGAGCGGTAGACGGGGAGGTAGATGTGAAACTGGGTTCCGTGGCCGACCTCTGTCTCGAAATCCACGAACCCGCGGTGGTCTTCGATGATGGCGTGTACCGAGCTTAGGCCGAGTCCCGATCCACGGGCAAGCCCCGCGGGCTTGGTGGAGAAGAAGGGGTCGAAGATCCGCGAGCGGTGCCCGGCGGGGATCCCAGGCCCGTTGTCGGCGACGGTGAGGCGCACGTACTCGCCACGCGGTACGAGGCGATCCACCCCGGTTGGCGCATCGAGGTAGACGTTCTCGGTGGCGATGATGATCTGGCCGCAGTCGCCCATTGCTTGGCGGGCATTGACGATCAGGTTCGTCACCACGCGCAGGAGCTGAGCGGCGCCGCCCAGCACCGCCATGAGCTCCGGCTCGAGCCTCAGGGTTATCTCGAGCTCAGGGGGGCGGGAGGCGACGTGGCGCATTGCCTCGCGGACGGTCTGGTTCAGATCGTGCCGCTCGAGCGCATAGTTGCCACGACGACCGAGCGCGAGGAGCTGCTGGCTTATCTCCGAGAGACGCTGTGCCGACTCCAGCATCGCCCCCGCGTATCGAACGCCGGGGTGCTCCCGGGGGAGCGTTGCCAGCAAGAGCTCCGGGTACGCGAGCAATGGCCCGAGCAGGTTGTTGAAATCGTGAGCGACCTGTCCGGCGACTCGTCCCGCCGTCTCCAGCCGCTGCGCGCGGTAGGCGAGCTCCTGAACTCGCCGCACCTCCGTCATGTCCACGAGCACGCCGCGGAGCCCGACCGTTGCGCCGTCCGTGACGATGGGGCTCGAGTGCACGCGCACCATCACCGTCTCCCCGGACTTGCGGACGAGGTGATAGTCGACCAGGGAGTCCGGACCACCGGCGACCTTGGCTTGGAAGTTTGCCGCGAGTGTCGATCGGTCCGCCAGGGCCATGATGTCCAACAGGTGGAGACCCTGGGCGACGTCCTCCTCGGTGTACCCGGTCAGCTCGAAACCATGGCGATTGACGTAGGTGAAACGGCCCTCGACGTCGACCTCGAACACTGTCTGCGGCAAGAGCTCGGCGAGGTCCTTGAAGCGCCGCTCGCTCTTCCGGAGCTCCGCCTCGACGCGTGCGAGCTCGGCTTCGCGTGCGGCCCTCATGCGGAACGCCGCTACCATGGCCAGGTGTGCTCGCACGAAGGGTCCGACGAAATCGGAAATCACTTGGATGCGGCCCACGTCGGCCTCGGAGAAGGGTGCGGTCCGGCCAGACACTACGAACAACCCGACGAGGTCGTCGCCGCTCACGATGGGGCAGGCCAAGGTGTTCGGCAGAGTCGATGAGAGTCGATCGATCGCCATCGCGTCTGCGGTGCGCACGGGGCGCCGCTCCCGCAACGCCTCGACGCACGCGGGCGCCCATTCGTCCTCGTGCCAGTGGAGCGCGGGAGGATCATCGACCCCGCGGGACCCGGTGATGGTGGTGGCCGGGAAGGTGACGATGTCGTTGGTCTCGAGGTACCCGAAGAGGGAGAGCTCCGTGGCGAAGGCGTCGCTGAGGATCGCCATCGTTCTCCGGTAGAGCTGGTCCCCGAAGGACAGCGCGCATGCCGGGACCAGACGGGCGTGGAGCTCCAACCGTTCGAGGGCAATGGCGAGGTCGATTTCGGCAGAACCGGCCACGCCGCGAGGGTACCACGCCACCCTTCGGGCGGTCGCCGAAGTGATCGTGCTTTCGGTGAGCTATTGGCGTCTGCCGTCCGGGGTTGACCGTCCGGGCAGGTTTCGGCGAGTTTCCCTGGACGATGGCGCGAAGGATACCCCCGCGAGATGTCGAGCTCACTTGGGTCGGCAAGCGGGGCGGTCCGGGTGCTACTGCGCTTCTGGAGCAGACGGCCTGCCTCCGAACGGTCGAACGAGTTCCGGGGACGGCGGGGCCAGCGTTGAGCTGCGACGTGGCAGCACCGCCGAATCGCCTGCTGCTCGGCGACAATTTGGCTGCCCTCGCCGCGCTCTACTCGACTCTCGAAGGTCGAGTCGACCTCGTCCTCGTCGATCTGCCGTTCGCCTCTGGTAGCGAGTATCGGGTGCCACTCCGTCTTGGCCGGGACTCGGGTGGGCGGGGCGCTGGTGTGCTGGTCGCCTACCGAGACGTCTGGGGGCCTGGTCTTTCGGGGTACCTCGCGATGCTAGAGCCGCGCCTGCGCCTCTTGCATGGGCTGCTGAGCGAGCGCGGGAGCGCCTACGTGCACGTTGACCAGCGCGCGAGCGCGGTGGTCCGCCTGCTCCTCGAGGAGGTCTTCGGCCGTGAGTCGTTCGTCAACGAGATCGTCTGGGCATATCGTACTGGTGGCACCCCGGGCCGGCTGGGGTTTAGTCGCAAGCACGACACCGTCCTGTTCTTCGCCAAGGATCCCACGCGAGCGCTCTTCTTTCCCCAACAGGAGAGATCGCGACTGAGCCATCGCTACGGCTTCAAGAACGTGGTGATCCACACGGATGACCTTGGACCGTACACGTGGGTGAGGTGTCGTGACGTGGTCGAGGTCCCCGCCCTGCGCGGCAACCAGCCGGAGCGGGTCGACTACCCGACCCAGAAGCCGGAGGCGCTCTATGAGCGCTTCGTGCTCGCGTCGACCGAGCCGGGATCCCTGGTCGTCGACTGCTTCATGGGTTCAGGGACGGCTCTCGTCGCGGCGGAGAGGCACGGGCGTCGGTGGGTCGGTTGCGATGCGAGCCCGCTCGCGGTGGCGGCTGCTCGCAAGCGGCTCCTCGCGCTCCCGGTGCGGAGGCCCTTCGAGGTTGCCATCGTCGAGCAGGACGGCACTTTCGGCGTGGTGCCCGAGCCACCCCGCGTGCGCGCACGCGCGATCTTCGAAGGTGGTGGCGTCCGGGTCGAGCTCGAGGGGATCGGGTACGAGCGGCCGGAGGCACTCCCTGCGGAGGTCCGGTTCACGCCGGAGGTCTCCGCGGACTTCGTCGATTCCTGGGCCGTTGGGTGGGACTGTCCGGACGGTGTGGCGAGCGCGGATTGGGTCGCCTGTCGCACTCGCGCGGTCCGTGAGCTGCCGTTCGTCTCTCCGCCGCATGTCTACGCCCGAAGCGGTCTCCATGAGCTCGTGGTATCGGTTCTCGACGTCTTCGGTGGACGCGGAGAGACGCGGCTCTCGGTCGAGGTCGGTCGCTAGATCACCGTTCCATCCTCGGCGACAGCGGATCGCGCGGACAGGGGTTTCGCCGACCCGATGGCGTTCCGCGACGGCCGGACGGAGGACGGGAAGCGGCTATGGCTGGGGCTTCGGCTGCGGCAAGGGGGTTTTGGCGGTGGTGGTCGGCAGGGCCGCGTTGCAGCAGCTAAGGGCCGCTTCGGGATCAGCTCAGTCGGGCTCGGGCTCGAACCGACCCCGCGAAGACACTCCCCAGAGGATCAATCAGGTTGATTGCGGCGTCCAATCAACGACCCAACCCGGCGGAGCCGGAACCCAACAGGTCATCAGCGGTCAGCGGTCAGGTTGACCGCGGAGACCCCGATTGCTGACGCCCGATCGCCGATGGCCCCGAGCACATTGAATGAACTCCTGCCAGATCCGGTCACGATCACACCGCCAAGGGACTTGAGCACCGAACCGGCAGCAGACCTCTCCGGAGGCAGCGCTGGCGACGCACCCTCGCCTCGCTCCGACGCGTTTCCAGCGCTGCCGTTGCGGTCGGCAACCCGATCGGTGCGCCATTCGCCGTGTCGAGCAGACAGCTGGCTCGTCCCGGTGGTGCGTGGATCTCCGAACCCCGTTTACTCGCGGCGCGTCCAGAGGGAGGCTTCGCCCATGACGGTCACCCTCGGGCTGGATTTTGGTACCAATAGCGTGCGCGCCGTCCTCGTGCGGTGCGAGACAGGTGAGGAGCTTGGGACCGCGGTCGTGGAGTATCCGCATGGGCAGAGCGGGGTCATTCTCGATCCACGGGACGCGAACCTCGCGCGGCAGCATCCCGGCGACTACTCGGTCACGCTCGTGGAGAGCGTGCGGGCCGCGCTCGCCGCGGCGCGGGCGGCCGACCCAGGCTTCGAGCCGGCGCAGGTGATCGGGATCGGGATCGACGCGACCGGATCGAGCCCGATCCCGGTAGACGCAGAGAACATGCCGCTTGCGCTCCAGCCCGAGTTCGCCGAAAACCCCAACGCGCAGTGCTGGCTCTGGAAGGACCACACGGCTCACGAGGAGGCCGCGACCATCACCCGCCTCGCGCGCGAGCACCGACCTGGTCTGGTCGCGCGCTGCGGCAACACCTACTCTTCCGAGTGGTTCTGGAGCAAGATCTGGCACTGCCTGCGGGTCGATCCGGGCGTGTTCGTGGCGGCGCACAGCTGGGTCGAGCTCGCGGACTACCTCCCCGCGCTCCTCGCAGGGGTGAGCGATCCGGCTGCGATCGTGCGTGGCGTCTGCGCCGCGGGGCACAAGGCGCTCTATGCGGACGATTGGGGTGGCCTCCCCGACCAGGAGTTCCTCGCCCTGCTCGATCCCCGACTCGCCGAGCTGCGCGACCGTCTCTTCTCGCAGGCGTACGACGCGTCGACTTGCGCGGGGGGCTTGTCCCCGGCATTCGCGGAGAAGCTCGGGCTCCCCGCGGGGATCCCGATCACCGTCGGTGAACTTGACGTACACTATGGCGCCATCGGGTCGGGGATCGAAGAGGGCGTGCTCGTGAAGGTGATCGGTACGTCGACCTGCGACTGCGCGGTGGTTCGCGCCGACCGAGCGATGGCGGACATCCCTGGGATCTGCGGGATCGTGCCGGGTGCCATCTTGCCCGGGTACTTCGGGATCGAGGCGGGGCAGTCCGCCGTCGGCGACATCTTTCGTTGGTGGGTCGAGGACGTCTGCCACGGTGACGGCTCGCTCCACGCGGACCTCTCCGCCGAAGCGGCCGCGCTCGAGCCGGGTGCGAGCGGGCTCCTGGCGCTCGACTGGAACAACGGCAACCGCACGGTGCTGGTCGACCAGCGCCTGACGGGGCTTCTCGTCGGGCAGACGCTCTACACGAGTCGCGCCGAGATCTATCGTGCCCTGATCGAGGCCACGGCGTTCGGGGCGCGGATGATCATCGACCGTATCGTCTCCCACGGGGTCCCTGTACGGCGGGTCGTGTGTGCGGGAGGGATCGCCGAGAGGAACCCGCTCCTGCTCCAGATCTACGCAGATGTGCTCGGTGTCGAGATGCAGGTGTCCCGTTCTGCACAGAGCTGCGCGCTCGGGGCGGCCATCACGGCGGCTGTCATCGCGGGGCCCGCCCGCGGCGGCCACCCGGACCACGCGACTGCTCAGCGCGCCATGGCCGGCGTGAAGGCGGAGAGCTTCCTCCCGGATCCCGACCGCCACGCCGTGTACGACCGGCTCTTCGCGCTCTACGGCGACCTGCACGACGCCTTCGGCGGGGTCCGAATCGTGGACCTTTCCCGCTTGATGAAGGAGTTGCTCGCGATCAAAGAGTCGACCCGGATCTGAGGGCCCTCGTACCGCGGAAGTGGCTCCGGCTCTGGTCGAAAGGCCTGTGTCGCCCTGGCGCAGACCGACATCCCGGCGGCCGACGGTGGACGCTCAGAAATACCCAATCAAACCCGCCGCCACCCCCAGACGTTGATACGACTCGGGCTCGTGCCATTCCTCGGGTTCCGGAGGATTGGGGTCGTCGCGCAACTGCTTGCGTTGCCCAGCGAACGCGATGTCGCCGCTCGGACCGAGGTAGAAGCCGAAGTGGGGCACCGGCGTCACCGCGAAGAGGATGTCGAGGGACGCGAGCCACACCGTGTCTTTGTCCTTGTCTTCCTCACTGAACTGGGTCACGCGCCGAACGCGCTGTTCCATGGCCGGTCCGGCGCGGAACCAGAAGCCCACGACGTCCGTGAACATCAGCGCGTAGCCCGCGCGAAGCCCGACAAGCAGCGTGTGCTCGGGCGCGAGATCGTACGAGTAGGTCCCGTCGCCGTCTTCACCGCTGTTCTTCCCGGTGCGAAGGTCGTAGCCCACGGTCCCACCCACCGAGAATTGCGGGAGGAGGAAGTAATGGAACCCGAGGCGGGCTCCACCCTGCTGCAACGCGAGCGCCAGCCCGCCGCGATTCGTTTCCTGTCTCACCCCGCTGTAGTTCTCCCACTTGCGGTGTTCAGTGAAATAGCCGACGACCTCCTCCCCGGTGATGGCAAGTTGTCCCTTGGCGCCAAAGTCGTTCGCGGCGCGCGCTGGGGAGCCGACGATGAAGCCCGCGATGCCAGCGGCGGCGAAGACGAGCCCACGCCGGGCGCGGAGCGACCCAGGATCCCTCGATGTCATGGGCACATCCTATCGCAAGCGGGGCGGGGTGGGGAGCCGACACTGTCGTCGTGGTGAGTCCGATTGCCGCGACCGATCGAGGATCGGGAGTCTTCGCAGCACCGATGACCACAGCGCACCACATCGTCGCCGCTCGCCTGGCTCGCCGCTGCGGCGCCGACCTCCCAGCTCCGACGCGACCCGCAGATCCTCGGCAGTTCGCTGTCATGAGACCTGCGCGGAGGGGGGTGAAGCCGCCGTGGCAACGCGGCGCAGGAGGTCACCATGGATCCAGCCAACACCACCCGAGGAAGCGTCACCCCGAGGGCCAGTGGCACCGAGTCCGTCCCGAAGGTTCCGGCCGAATCCCCGGTGGTCGCCGGAACCGCAGCTGGCAGCCGAAAACCCGCCGCCTCGGCCGGTGCCGAAGCCGAGGCCGGCCTCGACGTGCTCCGATGCGCTAGCGCCGCGCCCACTCGAGCAACGACCGCCGCTGCTGGCGACGCAGTGGACGCACTCCAATCATGCCCGGCTCCTCTCGGCTCCGGGTTACGCGCCGTATCCACCGAAGCCGACGAACATAAGGCCATCTTCCAAGTGATCGAAGTCGCTTTGTTCTTCCTCCATCACCGGCCGCGCATCGGTCCTTGCTGGTCGCCAATCCGCTCCGGTCGTCGGTCCGACGCATCCAGTGTTGCCCATCCGCGGCCGGTGATTTGGCGATAGGTACGCGTGGCGGGCATTGTGGCCGGATTCTCCGCGATATCGCGCAGTGAGGGGCGTGGGGGTGTGGCCGGCGATCCTGCGTGGAGCTTTGGCGCGTGGTAGAAGGGCGTGCAGGCTCGAGGAACGTGACGACCACCAGAAAGAAGTACTATGCGGTGAAGGGGACCGTGGCGCCGGCGGTGTGTGCCACCTGGCCGGCATGCCAGCGGCTCGTCCACGGGGTGAAGGGTGCCCTCTTCAAGGGCTTCGCTACCCGCGCCGAAGCCGAGGCTTGGCTGGAAGATCGCGGAACGGCGTCGGAGTCGGCCGGTGACGGCGAGGTGCTCGTCTACGTGGACGGCTCCTTCTCGCCAGCCGCTGGGCCCCACGCCGGGTGGGGTTTTGTGGTCGTCAAGGACAATCAAGAGCTTTTTGCGGCGTCGGGACGCACCCTCGGTCCGGCGTTGAGCCGCAACGTCGACGGCGAGCTCGAAGCGACGATCCAGGCCATCGATTGGTGTTGCGCCCAGGGATATCGGGCGGTCGTTTGCCACGACTACGAGGGCGTCGGGCGGTGGGCGCTGGGCGAGTGGAAGGCGTCGAGCACGGTTGCCAAGCGGTACCAGGAGCGTCTTCGCGGTAAGCTCGATGGGATTCGCTTCTGCAAAGTGAGCGCCCACACGGGTCATCGCTGGAACGATCGCGCGGATACCCTCGCCAAGCAGGGGATCGGCATGAGCTGACGCCCGCGAGCGGCGTGGGTCGTGGGCTGGAGCAGACGGTCCATTCGCCTTCGTTCTCCCACCTTCCTCGAGAAGGTCCCGCGAACGCATCGCTGCCGGGTCACCACCACGGGCCGGCAGGCCCTCGCTGCCATGCTCGCCGCCGCCGCCGCCACCACCGCCCAGCTCGCGCGCCTTGCCCCCTGACCGAAAGCCTCCGGTCTACGGTCTACGGCCTTGGAGAGAATCGTGCTCTCCCACGACGACTCTCGACGTTGGTAGCAGAGGGGCCTCGGTGCCTCCGCCCCGGCTTCCGCCGCGACTGTCCTCCGACGGGGACAGCGAGAGCACCGATCAGGTTGCCGACAGCAACGGCAGTGCTGAAGGACGCGTCCGTGCGACGCGAGGAAGCGTTTCCAGCGCTGGTTCTGGAGAGGTCTGCTGCTGGTTCGGTTCGGTTCCGGGTAACGCGCCGTATCCACCGAAGCCGACGAGCTCAAGGCCATCTTCCAAGTGATCGAAGTCGCCTTGTTCTTCCTCCATCACCGGCCGCGCATCGGTCCTTGCTGGTCGCCAATCCGCTCCGGTCGTCGGTTCGACGCATCAAGCGTCGCCGATGCGCGGCCGGTGATTCAGTCCCATAGCGGTGTGATCCTGACCGGATCTGGCAGAAACATTCTCAATGTTCTCGTGGCCATCAGTAGTCAGGCGTCAGCGATCAGCGTCTCCACATTCTACCTGACCGCTGACCGCTGACCGCTGACCGCTGATGGCCTGGCCCATTTGGCTCCGGCTCCGCCGGCCTAGGTACCGTGGGGGAGGCTCCCGCCCGTGCTCCTGAGGTACGCAAACGGTGTCTCGTGGAGGAAGCAGGACACGCGAGCCATGTACACGTCAGCGGCCCGTTCAATTTGGCGCACGAGGTGGCTCTTGTCGTTGCCGGCGCGCATCACCGTTCCCCATCGGGGGTTGACCAGCTCGCCCGCTGCCTGGGCGAGGGGCGCGATGCGGGCATCGAGCCGAGTGAGCTCGGTGCGCAGCTCGCCCATGCGGCGACGGAGTGTCTCCGGACGCCGGCCGGGCGAATCCCCGTACCCCCCCTCGTGGCGTTGGAGGGCGACCCTCAGGACGGAGTATTGGTGCTCGAGCGCAGCCTTCTCTTCCATCAGCCGGGAGAGCTCGGCCTGCTGAGATCGAAAAGCATTGACCGCCTGGAGCTCACGCTCGAGCTCTCGCACTACCAGGGCCGTCCGCCATCGGAGGACATCCTTGGTCACGTAGACGTCTGCGTAGATGTGGTCGCCGACGTACAGGATTTCCTCGCCGGCCAACGCGAGATCACGCTCCACCTGACCCGCGTGCCCGCCGTGGTAGACCCCCCCGAGCACGAGCGGGCCGGCGTGAGGACGTAAGAGACCGCTGTTGTCGACCAGCGCGAACGCCGGACTCGGCGCGGTCCAGAAGGTGGGCTTCCTAGCGCCCACGAAGACGAGATCGAACAGGTCTCGCCAGGTCATCGAACCGGGCAGGAACGCGTCGAGCACGTAGGAGAGCATCGCCTGGGTGTAGGTCCACTCCGAATTCGTGATGACGAGGAGTCGCTTGCCAGCGTGCTTGAGATCGAGGAGCGCGAGCGGCAACTCGGGGTCGAGCTCCACGAAACGGTCCGGATCGTCCATGATCTCTGCCTTGAGCTGGTCGAGGAGGTGGACTTCGTCGATGCTCTGGCGGACGGCGCGATGGACCCCGAGGTATCCCGTCGCGGCGGAGGTGGCGCCGGCGTCGAACCGATCCACCAGCTGGGCGAAGAGAGACACCTCGGAGAGCGAGAAGAGGGTGTCCATCGCCACCCATCGCGGAGAGCCGACGTCGACGAGGACGCGGGAGTAGAGCCGGCGTTGCTCCTCGAAATCGACCATCCTGGTTCCGTGGCACGCTCGGGTCACGTAGCCGAAGCGATTGGCCTTCACGATGTTGCCGAGCTCGAGATCGAGGATGAGCCCGAGGGTCACGAATTCCGGATCGAATTCGAGGCCTTCGACGGGCCAGCCCCGCGCCGCGAGCCCGCGCCGTGCCCGCTCGTAGGCCTGCCGCTCCCATTCGGCGACCCGATAGTGGACCAGGGTGTAGTCCATGTCGAACCCGACCGCCTTGATGGAGCGGAGGTTCAGGGTGCGATTGCAGTAGATCCGCCGCTCCGGGGGCGGGGTCAGGATGGGGTCCTTCGGCATCTTTGGTCCCGGTCGCGTAGCCCCGCGAGGGGCCGGCGGCAAACCGCGGCGGGGTCTTCGCCCCTGCCTTGGGCCGGCGTCGGGCGCGGTGCTTGCCTCGTGGGAGGAACCGTAGGATAAGGCTTCGAGGTTCTTGGCACCGGCCCCACACGGGGCGGCATTCGGCCCGTGGGTGTAGCGGATCCGTTGGAGCGACGGCGGCAGAGGGACGACGCGATGGCAAACCAGGTGCGTGCATCACACATCCTCCTCATGTACGCGGGATCGTCACGTTCCACGGCGACTAGGTCCAAGGCGGACGCTCTCCAGCAGATCGATGCCGTCCGGCTCCGGTTGGAGGCGGGCGCCGATTTCGCCGAGCTCGCGTGTCAGGAGTCCGACTGCCCCTCGTCGCGCGCCGGCGGAGACCTCGGAACGTTCGGGCGAGGGCAGATGGTCAAGCCGTTCGAGGACGCCGCGTTCGGCATGGAGGTCGGTGGCATGAGCGGGATCATCGAGACGGAATTCGGCTACCACATCGTGCGCCGCACGGCGTAGCGAAGAGCGCGAACCCAGCGAGAATAGAGGAGCCATGAAGCGGAATCACGCGAGGAACGCTAGGATTCAGGGCCGATGGATGAAGGGCGGGATCGTCGTTGCAGCGGTGCTCGGCGCGTCGTTGCTCGGCTTCAGCTGTGATGGCAAGGACGAGGACAAGTGCCGCAAGGGTCAAGAGGGAGTACGGGCTAGCCTCAAGGCTGGGAACGACGGCCTGCTGAAGGATTGGCGCAACTACGCCTTTAAGTACTGCGATGATGGGGAATTCTCCGCGGTCGATCGCGAGATCAGCGATTTCCAGAAGGAGAAGCAGCGCGTCGAGGCCGAGAAGAAGAAGAAGGAACAGGAGAACAAGGCCGTCCTCGATCTGTTCCTCGGCTGGGTCGGGCAGTACAAGGCCGCTCCCGAGGGTGCAGCGGCCAACGTCTCCTGCGACGGAGGTCCGGACGAGGAAAAGTCGAAGGAGCGCTGGTGCGTGCGCCAGCGGCAAGCCCCACCGTACGTGCTCCAGGTGCGGTACTGGGAGAAGGAACCCGTCGCGTCCGCCTTCCACGTCGTCATCCCACATCCGATCACCTGCGATGCGCTGGGCACTGCTCAGGTGATCCGCAGCTGGACGGTGCAGGGATCCATCAAGCGACACCACTGCCAGATCACGGGTGGACTCGCCGCGGGGATGCAGGCGATGGTGACCGAGGCGGCTCAGGCGCCGCTCCACGTCTTCAGCCCGCAGTTCGTCGAGAAGGACCCGGCGTTGAAGACGAAGCTCGCGTCCGAAGGGATGTGAGCGGACAGGAGTCTTGCGTCAGCGAGCCCATCTCGTCGAGGGAGCGCGGTTCTCCGCGGCGTCGCTCCCGTCTATCGTCGTCATCCGCGAAGGCAAGGCGGCTCGGCGCGTTCTCCCCCATTGCAATCGGGTGGTCGCCCTATCTGCTCGCATCGGGTGGGGATTGGGCCCAACGGGTAGAATTCCAGCCTCCGTCGAAGCGAGCCGTACCCGGAATGGGGTGTCCCCGGGGACTTTCATCAGCGCTCGCGGTATCGTGGCGCTCGCCGGGGGTTCTTCCCGCGGCTCCTTGGATGTCCGACCCTCGTCACGACGCTCTCCGGCGCAAGCGGTACGAGGCTGACGACCTCGTCGGGGACAAGTACGTGCTCGTTCGCCCGCTCGGCGAGGGCGGGATGGGCACAGTCTGGGTGGCGCAGGACCAGGTCCTCGATGTCCACGTTGCGATCAAGTTGGTGGCGTTGGAGGCGGGTGACGGTGGTGGTCAGGCTCGCCGGATGCTGGAGGAGGCGCGCACGGCCGCGCGGCTCGTGCACGCTGCCATCGTGCGCATTCTGGATTTCGGGGTCACCCGGCTCGGGGACCCGTACCTTGCCATGGAGCTGCTCCATGGTGAGGATCTCGCTGATCTGCTCGCTCGCGAGCGGTGTCTGCCGCCGCTGAGCGCGGTGAGCACCCTCCTGCCGATCGCCCACGCGCTCGCGACCGCGCACGAGGCCGGGATCATCCATCGCGATGTCAAGCCGGAGAACATCTTCCTGGCGACGACTGACGTCGGGATCCAGCCCAAGTTACTCGACTTCGGGATCGCTCGCTTCACCGATCGGGTCCAGCGACTCACCCTCGAAGGGGCGGTCCTCGGGACTCCGGACTACCTCGCGCCCGAGCAGGCTCGGGGCCAGAAGGTCACGCCAGCCGCCGATCTCTGGAGCTTCTGCGTCGTCTTGTACGAGCTCGTGGCGGGAGTGTGTCCCTTCCAGGCTCCGGGGTACTACGAGCTGTTGCAGGCGATTGTCGAGAACGAGCCGGTGTCGCTCGCGGAACGTGGAGTGGACGAGCCGGAGCTCTGGCAGATCCTCGAACGCGGGCTGAGCAAGCAGGCCCCGGCCCGCTATCCGTCGCTCCGAGACCTGGGACAACGGCTCGCCGAGTGGGCGCTCAGTCGGGGCCTCAACGAAGACGTTACGGGCACCTCGCTCCGCCGGACTTGGCTGCGCGAGGCCGACGTTGCCGGTCACGAACTCCCCGGCGCCGCCGACGGCGGCACCCCCATTGCTGTTCGGGTTGGCGCCGAAGCGGGCGGCGCCGCGATCCCCCCGGTCGACTTGGCTCGCATTCCCCAGTCGGCAGCCCGCGTTTCCTTCGGAGACGACGAGGTCCCCATCCATGAGGCACTGGCCGCGCTCGCGGCCGTGAGCGAGCTCGGGGATCCCGACGACCTATTCGCTCGGGTGAGCCGGAGGCGCTACCGAGTCGTCGCGGCGTTCCTCGTGGCCATCGTTGCTCTCGGCGCAGCGCTGCTCCTTGCCGAGGCAGGCGTTCTGGTGGGTTGGGCCTGTTCCCACGGCGGGGTCGGGTCGCCGGCGGCTGGCGTCCGCGCGTTGGGTCGAGTCACCGGAGGGCCTCGATCAGGGCGAGATCGCGCTGCCACCGTGGCTCGCGCGTGGCAGCGCGCCCGCGGATGAACGCGAGGACTTCGGCGGACAGTCGCGACTCCAGGCAATCGCCGGCGACCCTCCGCGCGGCAAGCTCGAGGATGACCGGCGTCTCCACCTTCTCGGGAAGCTTCGCCGCCCGGGTCTCCTCGGCGACGAGGTTGACGAGAAGGGCGAGATCGCAGCCCCGCCAGCGACGTTCGAGCACGTTCGTCAGCCGGTCCAGGGCCAAGAGGCCCATCGCGCCTGCGGCACCGAGGTCCTCCATCAGCCAAGGATTGTCGAGCTCGAGGAGATCGAGGACCTCGAGCTGCTCGGAGACGTCGAGCCCTGCCGCGAGGGGAACCGCACGTTCGCGACTCTTCTGGTAGAGGAGCAGCGCGGCGACCGCCGATGCTTGTCCGCCGTCGCTGACGAGCGTGAAGAGCAGCTCCCTCCCCGGTTCGCCGAGGAATATGAGCGGCCACGCATCGCGTTTTGCCAGGCCTTCGCGGAGGTCGTTGCCGGTCGGTCCTCGGGCGATACGGAGCAGTTCTTGCGCCTCCGCACGCACGCGATCGCTCCGGGCCTCGAGCTCCCGAACCAGACCAAGCTGTCCCGCCGCTGCGTAGAGGAGCGCCCCACGTTCGTAATGGCCCAATGCCGCTCCCAGGAACGGCAACCTCTCGTCCGGGGCGCGCAGACCCTGCGCGAGGAGGCGCTCGATGCACGCGATGTTGTCGCTCTGCGCGTCCAGGCCTTCAGGGGTCACCGACATCTGCTCCACCCGCAACCCCTGTCGCTCGTCGACCAACCCCACCAGATCGTGTGGTGCGAGCCACGCGAGTAGTGGGAAGGCGCACCCACGCGGGCGTGTCATCGCGGGGCGCCCATGGGGCGGGGGCGCCTCTGTCTTGCTCAGTGGGACGCCTGCGGCATAGACCCGCCGCGGATCCTCGCAGGCGTCCGTCGTCTCCGGGTACGCGAAGTGGCCAGCCCGACCTGGCTCCGACGGGGCACGGAACCGGTCGAGCAGCGTCAACGGTTCGAGCCGGGCCCCCGTGCCGTGGCATCGCGCTCGCAGCCCGAAGTGTCGAGCGCGCGAACCGACCACGATCTCGGGGACCAAATGGTTGTCGTACACGAGCAGCGTGGTCTGTTCCTCGAAGCCGAGGTCGTAGAGCACGCTAACGACCAGGTGCGATACACCTTCGCAATTCGCAGCACCGAGGAGCAGCGCGTCACCGATCCGAGCGTTGGTGGTGCTGTATGCCGTCACCCTACCGACGACGAAGGCGTTGACGACCGCGGTGACCACGTCCTCGCCGGCGGCGAGCCTGCCACGAGCGAACCGAAGCATCCCTCGGTAGCGCGCGAGCGCAAGCGGGAGGTCCAGGGTCGCGTCGGGCTCCCAAGCTCTGCGCTCGGCGTGGTGGAGCTGGAGCAGCGCCTCCCCGAGCCCGAGCGTGCCCCTGCCGATCTCCGCGCGCAGTCTTCGCGCGAGCCCCGTCATGTCGAGGCGGGGGGCGGACCCTTGGTCCCGGGCCCCACGTCTCGTGAGCGCGGTCCTCGGCACGCGCCGTTCGGGGTCGATCGTGAGGACTCCGACGAGGAGGGGGAGCGCGGCGAGCACCAGGCAGAGCGCGAGTCTCCGCCGGCCGTCATCCGTCCAGGCGAAGCCTCCTCCTGACCGCCGCGCGCACGCTCCCGAGCGCATGGGCAAAGCCTACCTCAGCGACTCCGCGCGCGCCCCTGTCGGGCGTCCGCGAGCGCTCACCCTCCCGCCGGCGGTGATTCCCCCGAACGACTCCCCTTCTCGGTCAACACGGCGCGGATGGCACGCGCCAACGCGTCGGCCGTGTAGGGCTTCGCGAGCCACGGAACCCCCCTGGCCACCGCAAGCTCCGCCCGTTCGGTCGGGGCATGGCCGCTGGCGATGATGACCCGCTGGTCTGGGAAGAGCTGCCGGATCTCCTCGAGAAGACGCAGTCCGTCCTCACCCTCGTTCAGAATCAAGTCGAGGATGATGAGGTCGAAAGGGCTGCGCCACGCGGCCGGGGCCACGGCGTCGGAGCGCAGGGTCGCCGCTGCGCGGACGAAGTACTCCTGCGCCTGCTTCCCGCTCGTCATCGTCTCCACGTCGTGGCCGAGGTGAACGAGGACCCTCCGGGCGGTGCGGAGCTGGATGGGCTCATCGTCGACGACTAGGATTCTGGCGTCGCCCCGGGGAGGCAAGGAGCTCATCGCCCGCACCTCGGGGCTGCCGGACAGGTGAGGGAAGTACAGAGCGAAGGTGGTCCCTCGGTTCAGGACGCTGTGGACATCCACGTAGCCATCGTGTTCCTTCATCACTCCATGCACGATGGCGAGCCCGAGGCCAGAACCGGAGTTCTCACCGACCTTCTTCTTGCTGAAGAAGGGCTCGAAGACACGGCCGAGATCCCCCTGCGGTATCCCGGGTCCCGTGTCCGCGACCGTGAGCTCCACGTAGGCGCCAGGTTCTATGGTTTCGTACCCTGCGATGGACGTGTCGATCCGGACCAGCGCGGTCCGTACCGTGATGGTGCCGTGGCCCTGCATCGCCTCGGCCGCGTTGCGGCACAGGTTCGTGAGCGCGCGCGTGAGGTGCGCCTCGGACCCCAACACGATCAACGGATCGCGACTGAGCTCGAGCGTGAACCGCATCGAAGCGCCGGTCTCCACCGCCGACCGTAGCGATTCGTCCGTCAGGGTCATCCGCACGACTCGGTTGAGATCCAGCGGCTCCTTGCTCGTTCGACCCTGTCTGCCGAGCGTCAAGAGGTCCTTGATGGTCTGGGCTGCCCGGAGGGATGCGCTACGGATGTTTTCGATGTCTCCCACCAGGTTGTGGATGGCCTCCGGCTCAGCGCGGGCGAGTCCGCGCAGTTCGGCGAGGATGACATCGGGGAGGGCCACGAGGGGGCCGAGGGCGTTGTTGAGATCATGGGCGACGCCACCGGCAAGGACGCTCAGGGATTGCAGTCGCTTGGTCGTCGCCAGTCGCTCCTGGACGCTGCGTTCGTGGAGTAACGTCTTCTCCATGATCTCCTGGTGCAGGCGCGCGTTCTTGAGCGCGGTGCTGATCTGATGGCCGAGGAGTTGGTAGCCATGGGAACGGTCGTGCTCGAAGAAGGCGATCCCGAGCTTCTGAGCCTCGAACGCCAGTGGGTAGACGACCCAGGTTCGGCGCTCGGAGCGGAGGGGGAACCCCGGGGGAAACAGCAGTTCGGCGGGATACCGCGTGGGGGGAAGCTCGATCGGTTGTCCGTCGAGCGTTCCGAGGTAGGGCTCGAGCTCGGCAGGGGACTCCGGCGCGAACAGGGCGAGCAGGTAGCTGCGCATGGCTACCGAATCGAGAGCCGCGACCAAACGCTCCCGGAGCGACGCGTGGTCGAACGTGGCGGCGAGCTGCTCCCCGACTCCCATCCACCGCTCGTAGTCCTCGCTCACGACGTAGCGCTGCCGCGCCTGGCTGTGGGTGTTGGCAAGTGCGATCCGATGGCGAGCGGTGTCCCAGAGGGCGACCAGCTCGGGGGTCGCGAAGTCGCAGAGCTCATCCCGCAGCTGGCCGATCGCCCCTTGCACCGTCAGGTGGCTCTCGTTGTCGAGGCGGACCTCCTCCAAGAGGTCATCCAGGGCCGCCTCGAAGGACTCCTCTCTGCCCAGCAGCTGGTCCTGCAGGGCGGAGATCAGCCGCCTGGCGGTGGTTCGAGGCTCGGCGAAGGTCGTCTCCAAGATGCGGGCAAGGCCATTGGTGATGTGCTCGCGATGCGCCTGAAGGAATTCGGTGGCCTCGCCGGGAGAACCGGGCACCAGGCGGCGGCTTGGGGCCACGATCGGCCGGTGACACCCGCAGGACTGACGGATCACGCATTCGGTCGCGACGTCGACGATCGGCGGTGCCGGCTTGCCCGCGAGCTGCATGGCGATAAGGTCGACGGCGGTCTCCGCGATCCGCTCTATCGGTTGGCGCACGGTCGTCAGGGGCGGACTGTTGAGTCGGGCCATCTGCACGTCGTCGAATCCCGTCACCGGCATGTCGCGCGGCACCCGCAGACCGCGACGGCGCAGCGCTTCGATCGCGCCGAGCGCCATTTCGTCGTTGGCCGCGACCACGCTATCGGGCGCTCCTCCGCGGTCGAGGACCTCGAGCATGGCACGCTCACCGAGGTGGCGGACGAAGCCACCGTTGGCGACCCGGCGCGGATCGAACGCCAACCCATGGCGATTCAGCGCGTCTCGGTAGACGGCAAGGCGAAGCTCGGCGTCGGGGCTGTTCGGTGCGCCGCCGAGGAACGCGGGGGTGCGGCATCCATGGGCGAGGATCAAGTGATCGATCAGTGCCTCGAAGCCGGTCCGGTCGTCGAGCACCACGCTCGGGATGCCGGGGAGCGCGAAACCGGCGCAGCAAAGGGGGAGGACGGAGTGGTGTTCGATCCACGCCGTCAGGCGTCGCCTCCCGGCGTGCCCGGCCAGGCCGGGCGTGAGGATCACCCCGTCCACGCCGGCCGGGGTGAACAACTCGAAGACTTGGCAATGGGCGGCATCGACCGGTGACGTGTCGTCAAAGGTTCGCCCGAACACCAGGATCAGGTTCATGTCGAGCCGGCGGCAGGCCGCCTCGAACCCCACCCGGAGCTGACTTTCGTAGCCCGACCCGAGCAGGCCCATGAAATCGAGAAAGACGGCAATCGTCTTGCGCGTCCGTTCGTTCGTCGTCATGAAAAACTGGAGTGGCTGCGTGGTACTGCGGAGATCCCAGGCCGGCGGAGCCGGAACCAAACAGTCCAACGGCGGTCAGCGGTCAGCTGTCGGGTAGGACGCGGAGCAGCTCCTTGCCGACGGTTGATGGCTGAGTGCAACGAAAGCCCAGAGGAATCTCCTGCCAGATTCGGTCGAGATCGCACCGTCAGGACACTACCGAGAATCTCCCAGGTATTCTACTCCAGCGACTCGAGGGATGCCTCGGCACCCCCTCCGTCCAACTACGCGACGAGGTACTCGCGGGTCTTGAGGAAGCGGAGGTCGGGCCAGTCCTCGGCGGTCTTGTCGAGGTGCCAGGAATTGCGGGCGAGGAAGACGGGAGCCCCCGTGTGATCCTCCGCCAGGGCGGCCTCGTTGGCGTCCATGAACCGCTTCAGGACCCGATGGTCCTCGCTCTCCACCCAGCGAGCAGTGTGGAGACTCGTCCCTTCGAAGATGACTGGGACTTCGTATTCGGTGCGGATCCGGTCCGCGAGCACCTCGAACTGAAGCGCCCCCACGACGCCCACGATCCAGCTGCTCCCGAGCCGCGTCTTGAAGACCCGGGCCGCCCCCTCCTCGGCGAGCTGTTCGAGGGCACGGCCGAGGTGCTTCGAGCGCATGGGATCTTGGGCCCGCACCCGTTGCAGAAGCTCGGGAGCGAAGCTCGGGATCCCCGTGTAGTGAAGCTCCGTCCCCCCCGTGAGCGTATCGCCGATGCGCAGATTTCCATGGTTCGGGATCCCGAGGATGTCACCCGGAAATGCCTCCTCGGCGAGCTCGCGATCCTGAGCGAGGAACATCACTGGGTTGTGGAGGGTGAGCGTCTTCCTGGTGCGGACGTGGAGCGCCTTCATTCCTCGCTCGAAGCGGCCCGAGCAGATGCGGGCGAACGCGATCCGGTCTCGGTGCTTCGGATCCATGTTCGCCTGGATCTTGAAGACGAAGGCGGAGAATTCTTCCTCGCCGGGCGCCACTGCGCGTTCCAGCGCGCGCTGCGCGCGCGGCGATGGAGCAAACGCGGTGAGGCCGAGGAGCAGCTCGCGTACGCCGAAGTTGTTGAGTGCGCTGCCGAAGTAGACCGGCGTCCGGTGCCCCTCGAGGTAGGCCTGGCGATCGAAGGGCTGGCAGAGGCCGCGCGCCATTGCCACCTGTTCGCGGAGGGTCTCGACGGCATGCTCGGGGAGGCGGGCGTCGAGCTGCGGGTCGTCGAGGCCGCGGCACTCGATCCCCTCCCCGCGCACGTGCTTGTCCGCCCGATCGAGCAGCACCAGACGTTCCTGGAGGAGGTCGTAACACCCTAGGAAATCCCGCCCCATGCCGATCGGCCAGCTCACCGGGCTCACCTCGAGCGCGAGGGTCTGCTCCACCTCGTCGAGCAGGTCGAATGGATCCTTGCTCTCGCGATCGAGCTTGTTCACGAAGGTGATGATCGGGATGTCGCGCAGTCGGCAGACCTCGAAGAGCTTCCTGGTCTGTGACTCGATCCCCTTGGCGCCGTCGAGCACCATGATGGCGGAGTCGACCGCCGTGAGCGTGCGGTAGGTGTCTTCGCTGAAGTCCTGGTGTCCCGGGGTGTCGAGCAGGTTGAAGGCACACCCCTCGAACTCGAAGGTCATCGCTGACGCAGTGACCGAGATCCCTCGCTCCTGCTCCACCTTCATCCAGTCCGAGCGAGCCCGGCGCTGTTCGCCGCGCGCCTTGACCGCGCCCGCGAGCTGGATGGCTCCCCCGAAGAGCAGGAGTTTCTCGGTCAGCGTGGTCTTGCCCGCGTCTGGGTGGGAGATGATGGCGAAGGTGCGTCGACGGGCGACCTGGAGCTCGAGATCTCTCATCGTGAGTAGCCGGGTTGGGCGGCGCGGTGCTTTAGCACAGCCTTGCCCGGATGTGCCCGTTCACCGTGAAACGACCGGCCGAGAGCTGACCACGAGATCCCATTTGCAGCCTTCTCGGGCCAGATCGGTAGCAGCGGTCACCTCCGTTGGCTCGGCTCGAGTCGCGAAGGACCCCTCCTCCGCGTCCCCTATCCGGCACTCGCAGAGGTAGCCGAGGCTGAGGTCGGGTGTGCAGCGCACCGTACGCTGCGTGTCGTCTCCCATCTCGAATTGGAGCTCGAAGCCCTCCATCATCGAACGACGACTCCACCCCAGGACGGTCGTGGCCTGCTTCGCCTCGGCTTCGCCAGGTCCCGGCTCGCCAGGCGGGACACCACGGAGCAGCCGCGTTCCAACACCGGTCGCGATGGCAGCAGCGACCGCGAGGCCCGCGAGCGCGATGGTCACCGCTTGCACATAGCCCCATAGTCGGAAAAACCTCGCCTGCTCCTCGAGCGAGCGCAGGATCCCCGCTGACGAGCGGTCCTCGGTGGCCTCTTCGGCAGCCACGAGCGCAGCCCACAACCGCTGGCCGCCGACCAGCGACACGACGGCGAACGGCGCCATCGCGACGAAACCGAGCCAGTGTCCAGTGAGCAGCGCCGCGAGCGCTGCCGCAGCCGCCAGGACGGCGCCCGCGAAATGGGCCAGCGCGATCAGGGTCATCCCGAACCTCGCGCGCACCGCCGCGGCCAGCATGGCAGGGGTCTGGAGCTCACCCGGGGAGGGGGCGCTGCTTCCCGGCGTGGGCCCGGATTGGCTCCCCAGAGCCGGGGTCAGCATGGGCTTGCCGGCGCGATCCTGCGGAGCTTCGGCGCCGCGGCCCGGAGGTTCCTCCCGGTCGGGTGCGATCGCGGCCACCAGTCCCGTGCTCGGATCGCGCACGAGCTGCGGCAGGGCGAGGTCAACGGCCGCGGCCTCGACGGACTCGACGAGACCTTCGGCGATGGGCGTGGTTTCGAGCTCGATCGCGTTGGGATCGCCCATGCCCGGGCTGCTCTCACTCGACTCCGGATCGCTCGCGGGAAACGGGGCTTCGGCGGATCCGGAAACGAAGAGCGCGGAGTCGAACGGCGATCCGGTGTACGGGCCGACCGGGGGCGGCGTGACCATCGGACGGGTGGCGGCGATCCCCGTCAAGGCCGCGCTCACCGCCACCCCCTGGGGCACCGCCGAGAGATCCAGATCCGGGATGTCCGTCGGCGAAGGCGGACGCTCGTTTGCCAGTTCGGGTCGCGCGGGCGGATCGGGAGGGGATGGCGCGGCGGGGATGGCCGCCGTCGCCACCGCGGGCGCGGGTGGTCGAGGGGGGGGGGAAATGGGGCCACCTGGCGCCACGATCGCCTTCGCCGGCGGGGAGAAACGATTGGGCGCATTCACCGGCATCGCGGGTGGGGAGCCCGCTGGTATCGCCGGAATGGGTGCGATGGCGGCGGGGGGTTGTCGAAGGGAAGCTCGTGGCGGGTCGTGGGCGAGGCCAGCCTCATCGTCCGCGAAGATGGGCGAGCCATAGACGGGGGTGATGCGTCGGGGTCGCGGCGCGGGCGTCCCGTAGGTGATGGTCTGCTTTCCGATGCCTCCCGGGGGTTCCGCGGCTTCGGCCGGGATGAGCTCGCACACCGCGCCGGCGCCGGTGAGGGCCTGCTGGTATCGCCGGGCGTCAGCGGTGCCGACGTACCGCTTGACCAGCACCCGACCACCGGCGAAGAGCGCGTCCACCTTCTCGGGGGCGCCGAACAGACGCACCAGCTGCGCGCGCACTTCGGTGACGTCGCGGCCTGCGGCGACCTCCCCGGAGAACACGACGTGGAATTGCACTTCGGCCGACACCGGCGACACCTCGCGCTCAGACCGTCATCGCGAACCTCACCGCTGCGGCGATCGCGGCCAAGGCGACGAACCCGAGCGATGTCAGCAGGGCGACGGCCGCCCATTGCCAGAACGTGGCCAGTTGTTCGAGCGTCTCCTCGACCTCCCCCGTGGTCGGTCGGTGTCCTAGGCGACGCGCCGACAGGCCATAGCGCAGCAGCATCCCCGCCGCCGCGATCGACGGTGCTGAGAACGCGACGGTGATGAGAGAGATGAGGATGCCGTCTGGACCAGACGCGGCGGGAACGGGGCTCCCGGACAGGAGCGGCAGCAAACCGATGACCTGTCCCGCCAGCGTCGTGATGGACAAGAACAGCACCCAACCTGCTCCGTTGTGGAGTACCCGCACGATCGCCTGCGCGGGACGGGGGGAGGGTGACGAGGACAGACCCATTCGAGTCACCCTCCAATCTACACCGGAGCGCCGCGGGTTGCCTACTCGAGCCCGCGCCACAGGCGGGCGACTCGTTGTCACGACGCCGTTCCTCTCCCACCTTGCCCCACCGCTTTGCCCCCCAGTCCGCGGGGTGAGAGGGGGCGACCCCGCATCACGGACGACGTTCATCGCGTCGTCCCGGTGGGGGCGGACGTCGCGGAGAACCTGGGGCGAAGAGCGGATTGCGAGAACAGCTCGCAGTCCTCCGGGGAGGACGAACAACTGCGGGTGGGGTGAGGACGCGCGGCGTCGCCGCTGTCGCGGCCATGCGTGCCGCGCCCAGCCCGTCGTACACGGAGACTACCGCCCCGTGGTGAGTCGACGGCCGGGAGGGGGGGCCGCCTCCGGACCGCACTCGCGGAGCTCCGCCATGTCGTTCAATGCCTCGAGCTTGGAGAGCGCCTTGACCTCGAGCTGGCGGATCCGCTCCCGCGTAAGGTTCATGATGGCACCCACGTCCTCGAGCGTGGAGCCACCCGCATCCGCGATGTCGAGCGCGCAGGAGACTGGCATGTCGGCGACGTCGAGATCGGGGAAGTTCAGCTTGATCGAGCCCGTGCGCGGGGAGACATCGAGGTAGAGGTGGTACTTGCACGAGATGAACGGGCAAGGTCGTGGCGCGCCCACGCACTCGGCACGCGTCTTCGGTCGGTCGTAGTCGGGCTCGGGTGCCGTGCGACGGACGAGGTCAACCTCGCGCCGCGTCATGCGCTTGACGCTGATGGTACGCGCCCGTACGTCATGCTTGCGCCGCGACCGCCGCTGCTCACGAGTCTCCGCCTGGTTCGCGGCGACGAGCGGGACCGGTTCGGTTGGCGCGATGCGTTCAGACTTCACGGCGGGCCCCAGGTTCGACCCCGCCGCTCGTGCTGCCTCGGGTCCGGAGTTCTCCCGGATCCGAGCCGGGTTCCTGCTTCGGGCCAGGAGCGCCCCACGCACGTTCAGGATCGAGTGGTATCTGAATGCCTGAACACTGTGCATCTGGGAAGAGAAAAATAGGGGTCCTGCCAAAATCAATCAGAAAAAGTGCGATATGGAGGATATCGGCCCACACCCCAGAATCGGTCGTATTCGTCGGGGGATTGGGGCGACAGCTCCCTGGGAACGCTCTCGGTTTCCAAATCGATTCCGCGGTCTTGGTGGGCAAAACCTCAGCGATGATCTGAGCGTCCGCGCAGAGACCGGCAGGAGGGGCGACTGATTGGATGTACAGCCTAGCGCGGGACAGGCCCGCAACCCAAGCAAGGCGGCGGAGCCTGCCCGCGCCAGGCTCCTTCTGGCGGGGGAGGCGAGCCCTCCGTGACGGATGGGGTGCCAGGAACGGACATCGCGTGGCCACTGGGTGAAAACCCCCACACGATCGAGCACTCGCGGCGTTGGTTCGAGTGCGAGAATCCCAACGAGAGGCTGGCGGACGCCCCGCGATCGAGACGGCCGCCCTCTCTCTCTCGGATCAGGAGCAGGTGTAGGAGCAGGCCCTGTACCTGCTCCCTTTGGAAGCCATGCTCCCAGCTCCATGTGCTCCCCTGGGGAGCAGTGCTCCCAGCTGCTCCTGCTCGACCACCGGTCCAGAATCGCTTTGGATTTCCGCCGCCCCGCACTAGATCAGGGTGCTTCGGGCCCTCACCACCACCTGGTGCTGGAGCAGACGTCATAGGACGACCGACGGGACGCGAAGGCCACCTCGCGGGGCTGGATCAGGCGAGGGGTGCTCCGTCGTGGGTTTCCGCCAGCCACGGTTCTTCGACGATCCGCGCGTTCTGGATGGTGACGGCCCCCGGCTCGACCCAATCCACCACGAAGTCGTAGAGCGCGATCGCCGCGCTGGTGGTGGCGAGGAGCGAGGCGCCGCGGGAGAAGCGACCCGCGGTCGTACTCGCGTGCCCCTGCCAAACGACGTTGATTCCCCCGGCCGTTCGCCGCTCGGTCGCCGCGAGTTCCACGGGACCGACGGGTTCCTGCATCGAGAGCTCGAGGATTTCGTCGGCCAGCCGCGCTGCCCGCAGTCCCGCCGTTCGCGCCGCGTGGAACGCCACGCTGTGATCTGGTGAGCGGAGCCGACCGAAGATCTCGGTGGTCAGCTGGACCTCGGCGTGCGCCACCGCCCCGGTCCATCCTGCGGTTCTTCGAAATGTCTCTCCGCTGGGTCGTTGGGCAAGCTCATCCAACAGGCGGTGGAAGAGCCGCGCGTTCGGCGCGAGGCGGACCATCACGTAGCGGTCCAGGGCACGTAGGCTCTGCCAGAACTCGCGACTCGGCGGGCGGCGTGGACCGAGCGCGCTCGAGAGCTGGGAGGGCGGGCTCTCGGGATCGGGATCCTCGTGTGCCGGGAGCATCTTCACCTCGGTCATCGGCGCCGCGTCGACCAGCCGGCGGACGTGCTGCGTATCGACGGACTCCTCGGCCCCCGCGATGGCGATAGCCTGGCGCACCTCGATGGGTATCGCCTCCCAGCCGGCTCGCGTAAGGAGGATGCCTGCGCAACGAAGGGCGCGATGGGCCGCGATCGGCGGGGACGGCAACTCTTCACCGAGGCCTTCGAACGCGAAGAGATAGTGCGGCATGGGCCGGAGTCTCTACGGGCATCGCGGGACCGTCAAACCGTCAAGATCAAGGACCACGAATCGGCTACAGGCCGCCTTGCCCCTTCGGGGTGAGACGGGGTACCCCGCCGCCGACAGTCGTCCGCTGATCGATCGTTCCCTCTGTCTTCACGACCTGATGGCAGGGTCCTTTCCCGGGAGGGCCCCTCCACGAAGGGCGGTGCACGGTTCGAGTTCGCCTGTTGTCGCCGGTGTGTGGTAGGGAGCTGGTGGCTCGGCTTCGACGGTGGTATTCGATCACCGGAGCGGTAGCCGTGGGGGGCTCTCGGCACATGGGTCCCCTGGCGGTGTGACCGTGACCGGATCTGGCAGAAGACTCCTTGGTGGTCTCGTGGCCATCGGCAATCGGGCGTCAGCGATCAGGGTCGCCACGTTCTGCCTGACCGCTGACCGCTGATGGCCTGTCTGGTTCCGGCTCCGCCGGGTCAGTCCCTTAGCGGTGTGATCTTGAACGGATCTGGCAGAACATTTCTCAATGCTCTCGTGGCCATCAGCAATCGGGCGTCAGCGATCAGGGTCGCCGCGTTCTACCTGACCGCTGACCGCTGATGGCCTGTCTGGTTCCGGCTCCGCCGGGTCAGGGATTGACGCCGGGACCCCGTGGCGCGATGGCGCGACCACCATGGGACGCCTCTGCGAGCACCCTCCTTCTGCCATCGTCTTCGACTACGGCAATACGTTGGTGGAATTCAGCCAACGGCACGTCGACCGGTGCGACGCGGCGCTGGGGCGAGCGCTGGGAGCGGTCTTCGGCGCGTACGACGAGGCGCGGTTCCGCGCCCTGCGCGAGGCGAACCGCTTCGCGCCCTACCGGAACGGATACCGCGAGAGTCGCATGCCGGAGATCACCCGCGACCTGGTGGTGGATCTCTTTGGGTGCCAGCCATCCGCGGCCGAAGTCGACCGGGTCGTGGCCGCGCGCTTCGATGCCTTCGTCGACGCGATCGAGGGGGAGCCGGCCACGCTCGCCGTCCTCGACGAGCTCCGGGGGCGTTTCAGCCTCGCGGTCCTCTCGAACTACCCGTGCGGGCGTTCGATCCGGGAGAGCCTCGAGCGGGTCGGGATCCTGCCGTTTCTCGATGTCGTGGTCGTCTCCGGGGATATCGGTTACGCGAAGCCGCACCCCAAGCCATTCGCGGAGGTGTGCGCGGCCCTCGAATGCCCCGCCTCGGACGTCGTGTTCGTGGGCGACAATTGGCTTGCGGACGTGCAGGGGGCTCGCCGGGCAGGGATGACGATGGTGCGCATGCGGCGCTTCACACCACCCGAGGATTTCGCCCCCGCCCCAGACGATCTGGCTCCGCATGCGACGATTGGACACCTGACGGAGCTCGTGGCGTTGCTCTAGACCTCGATCCAGCGAGCTGCTGACCGTTTTCTGGGACTTTTTCTGAAAGTCCCGGTGTTTCTGGGGTTGTGAAACCTCA
>JAFGBI010000386.1 GCA_016933275.1 Polyangiaceae bacterium
GCAGGTCTCAGGACAGCGAACTGCCGAGGATCGCCGGGTCGCGTCGGAGCTGGCAGGAAGGGACCCGCGTCGCCCGGGTCCCACAGCTCGAAGCGGTGTGGGTGGCGGCGTGGGGCGCGCGCCCAAGGCAGAGCCGCTGCTGCACCGCGGCCCTGCCGATCACCACCGCCGACCCCCCCCTTGCCGCCGCCGAAGCCCCAACCATGACCGCTTCTCGTCCTCCGTACCTAGGAGGCTCGAAATCCAGGTTCCGCAGGGCCGAAGCGGGTTGCGAACAGTGAGTGGATCGTCGCGAGAATCAGCCGCTCGCGACGTACTCGAGGAACCCGGCTTCGATCTGGACTCTGACGGCTTCTACGGCTGGTGTCGAGGCGTCCTCGAGGTTCCAGCGGAATCCGCCCTTCCCTTCGCGGCCGCCCCCGCTCACCCCGGGGCGTTCCTCGCTCAGCCGGAGCGCGTGGGCGATGAGCGCTCCGGGGTCGACGTTCGGGTCGAGGGTCCTGAGCGAGCCGTCCACGGTCGACCCGACGAGCCCAAACACAACGACCGCGTCGAGGTCCAGCCGGGAGACGAGCAGATCGGCCGCCTGCGGGATCGAGTCGCGCAGGATCGGAGGCAGCGTCCCCACCCACGCGATACCGAACGCGGCACGCACGACCAGCGAGTCCAGGGCGCGATGGAACACCTCCATGGCCGCGGGGGAGTACGCTCGCCGGTGGATCCGGCGGAACAAGGGGAGGTCTGCCAGCTCTGCGGCTCGCGCGGACGCCAGGAAATCCGGGGAGCGGGCCAGCAGGTAGTCGTCGGTATCGGTCGCGATCCCCACGAGCAGCGCGGTCGCCAAGCGTGAGACCGCGCTCGCGGCCCCGGGTGGCGGCCTGCCACGGACGTGGAGGTCCGCTCCTGGGCTGAGGATCCCCGCCGCGTCGAGGTAGCGGACGGCCAACGTGCAGGTGGAGCCGACGTCGGTGCGGATCGTGTTGACCTTCCCGGTGAGCGCGGGGTCGCCACCGTGATGGTCCCACACGCAGAGGCAGGGTACTGTCGCGAGCGATCCGTAGCGAGGATCGAGCACGGCCGCGTCCACCACACCGAGCCAGGCGTACTTGGGGTCCGCTTCCGCGTTGCCAGTCCATCGCCGCAAAGGGATCCCCAGCGCGCGGACCATTAGGCGGTTCTCGGCGTGGCTCACCGGATCGATGTGAAGGATGTCGGCCGCTACGCCCTCGCGCTCCGCGATCTCGGCCAGGGCCCAGGCCGCAGCCATACTATCCGGATCGGGGTATCCGTAGAGGGGGATCGCCATCCGAGCGTTGGCCGTGGACCGCAGCGCCCCCTGGAGCGCTCGAAGGGCTGCGGCCCACGGGTCCGGACTCATCACCCGGCAAGGTATCACACCCCTTCGGGCCGCCGTGGGCTGGGGCGAACCGGTCCGGCGGCCGCGGCAGCGTGACCAGGCTCTGGTTCATGTCTTCTCACCCTTGCATCCCCCCGACACGAGCCTAATCTTGACCCACCCACATACCACTGACGGGTGGTGTGCACGCACTTCCGCGTGCGCTCCAGGTTAAGCGATATCCGGACGGTCGGGCCGCCGTCTTCAGCGGGATGCCCTCGCGGCTTCCGGCGGAAACGTGATCAATGTCCGAAGACCGTATCGCGCGGGGCTCCGTGTCCGAGCCTGCCCGCATGGCCGAAGCTGGCTCGCCCGCTGGCTGTCTGATCCGTCTGGCCTGGTTGCTCGGGGGACCGATCGCGCTGGCCTTTGGCGCTGTACTGCTGGGCGATGCGCGCCAGGAATCGCCGCTCGCCGGTCATCTCCTGATTGGTGGCACTGCCGGCCTCATGATCGGGCTCCGGTACTTGGACGTCCACCATCTCGGGGGCCAGACGGCCAATGGCGAGCCGGCTACGCCCCAGCATTTCCGCCGCTACGCCATCACGATCGCGGTGATCGCTGGCCTGATCTGGGGGGCCGCGATGTGGTGGCGGAGCTGAGGCGCTCCGCCATGCCTCCTCACCTCTCCGTCGAGCTCTCCGCTTCGTCCGCGGTTTGCGCTGCTGTCGCTACGCCGACCGGTGGGAGCAGGAGGCGGCCCAGGACCAGGCCCAAGGTTGCCGCCCCGCCGCTCGCCGCGAGCACCCCGATCTTCGCCGCAGCCAGGAGCCGCTCGTCGGTGAACGCGAGCTTCCCGATGAAGAGCGCCATCGTGAAGCCTACCCCAGCGACCACGCCGAGGACGAGCAGGTGTCGCAGGGTCATGCCCGCGGGTAGGGCGCTGATCCGCAGGCGCAGGGTGAGCTGGCTCGCCAACAGCACGCCGACCGGTTTGCCGACGATGAGGCCGACAGCGACCGCCGCGATCACGTTCCACGATGTCGGATCGAGCGACTCGCCCGAGAGGGTCACGCCGGCGTTCGCGAGGGCAAACACCGGCATGATCCCGAACGCCACCCAGGGGTGCAGGCTCTCGATGAGGCTCTCTGCCGGGGAGATCGCCTCCCGGCGTGCCAGGTTGACGCGCTGCAGGCTCTCCTTGAGCTCATGCGAGGAGAGGGCGGCGGGCGCTGCGTGCGCGAGACGCTCGAGCTCATCGCGGATCCCCATGAGGAATCCCTGCGGTCCAAGCCAGGCGCGGACCGGCGTGAGCAGTCCCAGGACTACCCCCGCGATCGTCGGATGGATCCCGGCTGCGTAGATCCCGGCCCACAACACGAGACCGGGCGCGACGTATGCCAGCTTCGCCCGCACACCGAGCCGCTGCATCACGAGCACGCCTCCGACCCCGAGCGCGGCGACCAAGAGGCCCGACAGCGCGAGGTCAGTGGAATAGAAGAGGGCGATGATCAAGATCGCTC
The DNA here is from genome assembly GCA_016933275.1 of Polyangiaceae bacterium. Classification (GTDB taxonomy): domain Bacteria; phylum Myxococcota_A; class Polyangia; order Polyangiales; family Polyangiaceae; genus JAFGBI01. Next base: position 2,860 of record JAFGBI010000386.1, read on the forward strand.
CAAGATCGTCGATGACCGCGAGCGCGAGGAGCAGGACGCGGAGCGCGACCGGGATCCGCTTGCCCAACAGCGTGAGGATGCCGACGGCGAAGGCGATGTCGGTCGCCATGGGAACCCCCCACCCCGACCTTGTCGCCGGGGCTCCTGCGAGAGCAAGGTAGAGAGCTGCCGGGGCGACCATGCCGCCCAAGGCCGCCGCGGCAGGCAGGGCGGCTCGCCGCCAGTCGGACAGCTCGCCGTGGTGGAGCTCGCGTCGGATCTCCAGGCCCACGACGAAGAAGAAGACCACCATCAGGCCGTCGTTGACGACCCACTCGAGGCTGTGCTCGAAGGCGAACGCGCCAACGCGGACGCCCATGGGCGTGTGCCATAGGTGCACGCAGCTCTCGCCCCAGGGAGAGTTCGCCCACCCGAGCGCTATCGCCGTGGCGACCAGGAGCAGGATGCCGCTCGCTGCTTCGACGCGGAGGAAACGCTCGAGGGGCCGCCCGGCGAGACGGGTGAGGCGGAGCAGGGGCTCCCAAGCCTCGGGCGGCGAGGAGGGAAGGGGCGCAGGCTCGATCGGCGTGGAGGGGGGCATGCGGCGACCGGCAATCTTGGCGCTGGCCGGGACGGCGGCCCGACCATCGCTTCTCCTCGACTGGGCTCGTTGCACCCTTCGCGAAGCGACGGGCCGAAGGTGGCACAATCTCCCTCCTCGGTCGAGCTCGAGGCCGGGTCCTCCGACTCCGGGGCCGCGCCCCAAAATCGAACACTTGCTCGGCGTACGCGCTCGGCTCCGGTCAGCCTTGCCAGATCTTGGCCGCGCCCCAGAGCAGCAGCGTCACGATGGCAACCGCCACCAGGTAGCGCGTGAAGTCTGCGGGCTTTGCCGGCTCGCCGCTCGCGCGTCGCCCATCGAGGTAGGTCAGGTCGACGTAGCGAAGCCCGATCGACGCGAGGGCCGATCCGAATAGAAGAAGATACCCCATCGCCGCGGATCCACCCTGCGGCATGGCGGTCAGCGCCGCGCCGAAGGCGAGACCCAGCGGTCCCAGGAGCATCCAGCAGATCCGAAGTAGACACCCGGACAGGGGGAGATGATCGTCCGGCGCCGGCTCGAAACCACGAGCGAGCGTCGGATCAACGCGGTCGTTTGCCATCGTTTGCGTCCACCTGGGTTGCCGCTTCGGCAACCCCTCGTGGACGGCGGCCCGACCGTCTCTTTTTCCAACCTGGTGCGCCCCGCATTGGGCAGCACCACCCAGTTTCAGCGAATGACGCTCGAAGCATAGGGCGAGGGACGCGATCCGCAAGGCCAGCTGCCCCCAATCAGCCGGATTTTCCAGGGGTATGCCGGGCCGAATCGCTCCCCGATGGTAGACGGCGCCGAGGGGCCGGCGTGGATCGCTGCCTGCCAGTGCCGAGGGCTCGGCCAGGGTCGCTGCCCGCCAGCGTCAAGGGCTCGGTGTGGATCGCTGCCCACCCCTGGGGCAGCTGTCGCGAACTGAACCGGGCGAGACTCCGGTCGCGTCCGGCTACGCTCGGTCACGCTTGTATTCCAGCGCGCAAAGGGGCAAAACCCTCTCCCGACCGGCTCTGCGCCGATCCTCCGAGAAGCCAGGAGCGATGCCCCTCGACCAAGACGGAACCAGGACCAACTGGGCACCCGACCCCACTCCCCCCGGCGACGGGTGTCACGGTTGCAGTGCCTGCGCGGGCACGCCGGAGGCCGTTGGTGCTCTCCCGGTCGATGCGCCATTGTCCGGGACTGCGTTGGTCGGCGCCGCGGCGTTCTTCTTCCTGTTGCCCCTCGCGATCGCCATGACGTCGGCGGCGTTGGCCGGTCCGGGGACGGAGCCGCGGTCGTTGGCCGCGGGAACCGGGCTCCTGCTCGGCATGGTGCTCACGGTGTTCGGCGCGCGCCGGTGGTCGCGCCGCCTTGGTCATTCCGCGCTGGAGGGGGAGGTCGCCCTCCACGAACCTCGGCGAGAGACGACAGATGCTTGAGTCCCCAGTCACCGCGCCTGGCCGCGGCACCTTCACTCGAGGGATCCACCCGTTCGAAGGCAAGGAGCTCGCCGCGGATGCGCCCATCGAGGTGCTGCCGACGCCGAAGCAACTCCTGCTCCCGGTGCTCCAGCACATCGGCGCCCCGGCGAAGCCACCCCCGAAGCTCGACAAGGACGCCGTCGCTGGCAAGGAGATCGCGGGGCCGGGCGGGTTCGTCTCGGCGCCCGTGCACGCGTCCGTGACCGGAAAGGTCGGCAAGATCGTGCGCGTCACGTTGCCGAACGGTCGGCATGTCGATGCGGTCGCCATCACCCCGGATCCCGAGCAACCCACGCCAGACGAGCTCTACGCGGCGGTGCTCGGGGGGGACTGGCCCGCGACTGACCTGCCCGAGCACGAGCCCGGCGCGATCGCCGATGCGGTGAAGCGTGCGGGCATCGTCGGTATGGGCGGAGCGGCCTTCCCCACCCACGTGAAGCTCGCGTCGAATCCTGCGAAGCCGGTCGATGTCGTGCTCGTGAACGGGTGTGAGTGCGAGCCGTACCTCACCGCGGACTACCGGGTCATGCTGGAGGCGCCGCGCGGGATCGTCGCCGGTGCCCTGCTCGCTGCGCGCGCCGCCGGAGCGAAGGCGGTCGTCGTCGCGGTCGAGACCAACAAGCCGCGCGCGATCGAGGCGTTGCGCACCGCCGCTCGCGGCACCATCGCGACGGTGAAGGAGCTCGAAACCAAGTACCCCATGGGCGGGGAAAAGCAGACCGTGCCCGCCGCGCTCGGCCGCACCATCCCCACCGGGGGGCTCCCGCTCGACGTCGGCGTCGTCGTCATCAACGTTGGCACCGCCCTCGCGATCGCGCGGGCCGTCCTCCGCGAGCAGCCGGTAACGCATCGTGTGGTGACGGTCACCGGTCACGGCGTTCATGCGCCGAAGAACCTGCTCGTGCCCATCGGCGCCCCCTATGCCGACCTTGTCGCTGCCGCCGGGGGCCTGCGCAAGGACGCCGTCCGCGTGGTGTCCGGTGGGCCGATGATGGGCTTCGCGGTCGCGGATCTCTCGGTCCCCGTCACCAAGGGGACGAGCGGCATCACCGTGCTCACGCGGAGCGACCTCGCGGTGGCCGAGCAGACCGCCTGCGTCCGCTGCGGTCGCTGCGTCGACGTCTGCCCGCTCGGCCTCGTTCCCACCAAGCTCGCCCTCGCCGCGCGCAAGAGCATCTGGGACGTGGCCCGGCGATATCACATCACCGCTTGCATGGAGTGCGGTTGCTGTGCGTACACCTGCCCTGCGAGCATCCCACTCGTCCAGCTCATTCGGATGGGCAAGGCGCGGCTTCCGCGGGGCTGACGTCCCCCGGTTCCCGTACCGATCCCGATGGTTCGACCCATGACCGACACGACAGCCCCGAAGGCCGAGGCCGCTCCCGCGCTCGAGGTGGCGCCCTCTCCGCACGCGTTCGACCTCGACCTTACCACCCGCGGAATGATGCGGGACGTCCTGCTCGCGCTCTTGCCGCCGATGGCGATGGCCATCTACACCTTCGGGTGGCTGGCGGTGCTCGTGGTCACGGTCACCACAGCGAGCTGTCTTGCCGCCGAAGAGCTCTTCGAGCGTCTGCGCGGGAGCCCCGCCAAGCTGGGCGACCTCTCGGCTGTCGTCACCGGGGTCATCCTCGGGCTGACCCTGCCCGCGACCTGCCCCTGGTGGGTGGCGATGATCGCGGGCTTCGTCGCCATCGGGATCGGCAAGACCGTGTTCGGGTCCCTCGGTCAGAACGTCTTCAACCCAGCGATGGTCGGTCGCGCTTTCGTGATGATAAGCTTCTCGAAGTTCCTCGGCGCACCCGCCTACCAGGTCGCAGACGCCGCAGGAATCCTGAGCCAGGCGACGCCGCTCACCGTCGCCCGCGACGCGAACGCCGTGATGCCCGAGCTCTGGCCGATGTTCCTGGGCACGGTCAACGGCAGTCTCGGGGAGACCAGCGCGCTCGCCTGCTTGCTCGGCGGGCTCTACCTCTGTGCGCGCCGCACCGCGAGCTGGGAGATCCCGTTTGGGGTCATCACCGCGGTGGTCCTGTTCGCTGGCCTCACCCAGCTCGTCGTCACGCCGACGGCCATCGCGGCCGTGCCTGCGCTCCGGCTCACCGTGTTCGAGCACCTGACCGGCGGCGCCTTGGTGTTCGGAGCCTTCTATATCGCTACCGATCCCGTGACCAGCCCGATCACCGGGCGCGGCAAGCTCTACTTCGGGCTCGGCGTCGGGGCCTTCGTGTGGCTCATCCGTACCTTCAGCGGCTACCCCGAGGGCGTGATGTTCGCGGTGCTGCTGATGAACGCGCTCGTGCCGCTCATCAACCGCGGAACGGTCCCGGTGCCCGTGGGCGGGCCGACGCCCGCACTCGCGAAGAAGTGAGGGGGAGAGGCAGGACCATGGCAGAAGAGAAGGATCCGAAGCTCGAGGCCCCCTTGGCCCCGGCCGCCGAGGCTGGTGAGAAGGTGCGTCTGCCGGTGGTGGTGCCGACGGCCCAGCTCACCAAGCGCCCGACGGGCAACGTGCTCGGTCAGGCGTGGCTGGTGCTAGTGCTCGCCACCGTGTTTGGCGCGGGGCTCGCTGGCGTCGAGTATGCACTTGGGCCGATCATCGCGCAGAACCGCCTGAACGAAACCCTGGCCCAGGTCCCGAGCCTCGTGCCCGGCGCGACCCAGGGAACGGCGGATGACGCCGTGATCGAGGGGCGGCGCGTCTTTCGTGCCCTCGACGCCGATGGCAAGCTCGTCGGCTGGGTGGTCCCGGGAAAGGGCCAAGGCTTCGCCGACAAGATCGAGCTCGTCGTGGGGCTCGACGCGAAGGCGGAGACCATCACCGGGCTCTTCGTGCTCGATCAGAAGGAGACGCCGGCGCTGGGGGACAACATCACCAGGGCCGATTTTCGCGGGCAGTTCGTGGGCTTCGGGACCGGCGTTCCCCTGGACGCCAAGCGCGCGCCCAGGGATCCGGGGACCGGCACGATCCAGGCGCTCACCGGCGCCACCATCTCGAGCGACGCAGTCTGCACAATCGTGAACCAGACGGTGGCGGCGGTGAAGGCGCCCCTCGCCGCGGCGGCGTCGCCCGTGGCGGTGAACTGAGAGGACCGATGGCTCAGAGCGACGGACCCACCCCCCTCGAACGGTTCATCAACGGCATCCTGCCCGAGAACCCCGTGTATCGGCAGATGCTGGGGCTCTGCCCGACCCTCGCCGTCACCGCTGCGATGAAGCCGGCGATGACGATGGCCGCGGCGGTGCTCTTCGTGCTGGTCTGCGCCAACATCATGGTAAGCCTCATCCGGCACCTCCTGCAGCCGCACCTCCGGATCCTGGTGTTCACGCTGACGATCGCGGTCTTCGTCACCATCGCGGATCGGGTTCTCGCTGCCTACGTGTACGGGATGTCGAAGGCGCTTGGACCCTATGTCCCTCTCATCATCGTCAATTGTATCATCATCGCGCGCTGCGAGATCTGTGCCTCCAAGCAGGGAGTCCTCCCCGCTATCGGCGATGCAGTCGGCCAATCCTTCGGAAACGCCGTGGCGCTCGCCTCGGTCGCGACCGTGCGCGAGATCCTCGGCAAGGGGACCTGGTTCGACCTGCCGGTGATGCCGCTCACCAGCGGTGACTACGGGTGGTCTCTGATGATCCTGCCGCCGGGCGCCTTCCTCACGCTGGGCCTGCTCCTCGGCTTGAACGTCCACATCCAGACCGTGCAGGCGCGGCGCAAGCGCGAAGCCGAGAAGGCGGCCAGCACCGCCCTGGCCACGTCCGCCTGAGAGGGAACCGAGCATGGACTACCTCGCGCAGCTACTGCTCATCGGGCTCGGCGCTGGCCTGATCCACAACTTCGTCCTCTACTACTTCGTCGGCCTCTGCCCCTTCATGGGGGTCTCGAAGAAGATAGACATGGCACTCGGCATGGGGCTGGCGGTAACCTTCGTGATCGCCATCGCCTCCACGCTGAGCTGGGGGTTGACGTATTACGTGCTCCGCCCCGGCGCGTTCCTATCCTCCTGGGCGCTGTCGCTCATCACCGGTCAGGCAGGCGAGGTGGATCTGACGGTCCTCGCCTACCTTGTCTACATCTTCTCCATCGCCTCCAGCGTGCAGTTCGTGGAGATGTATCTCCGGAAGTACTTCCCGCCGCTCTACAAGTCCTTCGGGATCTACCTGCCCCTCATCACCACCAACTGCGCGATCCTCTTCGCCTGCCTCGAGATCATGAAGAACGTGGTTGGCGTGGACACGGCGGCCGTCTGGGGGCTGGACAAGGCGCTCGTCCTCAGTGTCGGTGGCGGCCTCGGCTTCACCCTGGCCATCGTGATCATGGCGGGGATCCGCGAGGAGCTCGAGCTCGCGGATACCCCCAAATCGATGCAGGGTGCTCCCATCGCCTTCATCGTCGCCGGGATCCTTGCCCTGGCGTTCATGGGTTTCGCGGGTATCGACACGTCGCTCGGGAAGCTGATGCTGGGAGGGAGCTGAGCGATGTCGGCCATCACCATAACCCTGTTGCTCGCCGCCTTCACCCTCCTCGCCATGGCGGTGGTCATGGGAACCATCCTCGGTGTGGCAAACAAGGTCTTCCACGTGCCGGTGGACGTGCGCCTCGAGCGGGTGGCGGCGAGTCTGCCCGGAGCGAATTGCGGGGCCTGTGACTACGTTGGCTGCGGCGAATATGCCGAGGCCATCCTGGTCAAGGGAGAGGCGATCACGAAGTGTCCGGTGGGAGGGCCCGCCGTGGCGAGCGCGGTTGGCGAGATCATGGGCGTCTCCGTGGAAGAGGCCTTTCCGGTGCGGCCTGTCGTGCACTGCGCGGCGACCACGGCGCAGCGGCTCAAGCAGACGCCGTACCACGGGGAGCAGACCTGCAACGCGGCGAACCTCGTCGGCGGGATCCAGGGCTGCGTGTACGGGTGCCTGGGTCTCGGCGACTGTGTCGCCGTCTGTGACTACGATGCCATCCACATGATCGACGGGGTCGCCGTCATCGACTACATCAAGTGCATCGGCTGCGGCGCCTGCGTCAAGGCGTGCCCCCGCAACATCATCAGCCAGGTGCCCTTCAAGGCCGATCGCATCCTCGCTGTCCAGTGTGCGAACAAGGACTTCGGGAAGGAGGTGCAGGAGGTGTGCGAGGTGGGCTGTACGGGCTGCAAGTCCTGCGCCCGCGCGAACCCGGACCTGATCAGCGTCGTCGATAACCTCCCCGTGTTCGACTACACGAAGTACGATCCGAGGATGAGCTTGCAGGTGATCCAGGACAAGTGCCGTCGCGAGAGCATGGTGTGGCTCGGCAAGCCAACGCCCACCGAACTCGCGCTCGCCGCGAACGAGACGATGCCCGCGCGCCAGGAGGCGGAGTTCAAGACCACGGTCGATCAGACCGAGTGGCGCGGCTGAGTCACCGTCCGGCGATCGCGAGCGGATAGGGCGGCCCTTCGACGACCAGAGTCGGGAAACCCGGCGTGGCGATGGCATGGGGAGCCTCGCGCTCGCCGAGGACGAGCATGGCCTCGTGCCCCGCTGGCAGCCGGGATAGTCCCGCCTCGCCGAGTACGGAGAGGGCGGTCGCCCACACGTCGGCGCTGGTCGCGGTGGGGGCGACCACGCTGGCGGAGTGCACGGCCGCGGCGGGATACCCCGTCCGGGGGTCGACGATGTGGCTCAGTCGCCGGCCGTCGATTTCGACGAAGCGGAAGTAGTCGCCGCTGGTGCAGATCGCGCCGGCCGCCATGCGCAGCGTCAGAATGGTCCCGTCCCCGAACGGGTCCTGGACCCGAACCTGCCAGGGTCCGGCTGCGGGTGGGGAGCCGAAGACGCGTAGATCGCCGCCGACGTCCACGAGGCCGCCCGTGGCGCCAGCCGTTGCCATGCGGAGGATGGCCCGATCGATGGCCCACCCCTTGGCGACGCCGCCGACGTCCACCTCGACACCGGACACCCGCTTCGTCGCCCCCGTGGCGCCGAGCTGCAGCCCCGACCACGAGGAGCGCCGTCGGGTGGCGTCGATCTCCTCCGCCGGGGGCGCGCGGCGCCGTCGTCCCGCCGTTCTCCAGAGCTCGATCAGGGGACGGCTGGTGACGTCGAAGGCACCGTCTGTGTCGTACCAGGCCTCCTCGCTCGCGCGGAGGACCGCGAGCGTGGCAGGAGGCAGCGAGATGCGCTGGCCTACCGCCGAGCGGTTGAAGCGGGAGAGGGGCGTGTCGTCGATGTGCGTGCTCATCTCGGCCTCGACGGCTCGGAGCGCGGCCTCCGCGCCTTCGAGCGCTTGGTTCGTGATCGCGGTCGCTTCGGCGGCGCTGGCGGTGCGCGGAGGCACGGCCAAGAGACGGCAGGTGGTCCCCATGATGCGCGTCGGCGCGGATCCCCGCGCGGCGTTCTCCGGTGGAGCGAGTGGCGGGGCCTGCCAGGCCGCGAACGCGGCCACGAGCGCGAGCGCTCCGATCGTGGGGGGCCCGCGGAGCCTGGACCGGACGCTCGGGGCGCTTGGGGATGGCGGCGGTCGGCTCATGACCTCGGCGGCAGCACACCGTAGCACTGACCGCGAACCGGGACCCATGACGAGACGTAGCGCGGGGCGGGCCCGAAACCCAGCACGGCGCCGGTCCACCGCGCTGCGGCGAGTCCGCGCGTGGCGCGCAGATTGTCCGACCTCGTAGATCAGGGCGCTCCGCCACTTGCCTCGTATTCGCCGACAGCTCTGCCGTGCCTCCTCCGCCCTGCCGTGAAGGCCCATCCCATGACCCAACCAACCGAACCCGCAGCCGAGACCCGTAGCCGAGACACCATCCTGGGGTTCAACAAGAACATCTTCTACGTCGGGTTGGTGAGCTTTCTGACCGACACCTCCACGAAGATGGTCTGTTCGATGACTTCCCGGGCCGGTACTACCTGCTGCTCGGGATCGTCTTTCTCTTTACCCTGGGCAACTCGACCGATGCCCTCTTGATCGTCAAGGCGAACGAGGTCGGGGTCAAGGTCGCCCACATCCCCCTCGTCTACTTGGTCTTCAACATCGTGTCCGTCCTCTTCGCCATCCCGTTCGGGTCCCGTTCCGACAAGATCGGTCGGGAGCGGGTCCTGGTGTTTGGATACCTGGTGTATGCGGCGGTGTACTTCGGGTTCGGGTACACCCGCGACATCCGCGCCGTCATCGGGCTCTTCGCGATGTACGGCGTGTACTCCGCGGCTACCGACGGCATCCAGAAGGCCTTCGTCTCCGACCTTCTGGACCAGAACAAGCGGGGCACCGGCCTCGGGATCTACAACGCGATCCTCGGTCTGACGCTGCTCCCCGCGAGTGTCATTGCGGGCGTCCTCTATGATCGGGTGGACTCCAGCGCCCCGTTCTACTTCGGCTCCGCCACGGCGGCGGGTGCTGCCCTCCTGATGGCCGCGTTCCTTCTCGCCAACCGACGCGCCCCCGCGCGCTAGAGCAACTGGTTCGCAGGCACGCGGCATTGGGGCTGGGGGTACCAACCTCGCCAGGTTGCCGATTCGTTGCGACAATCCACCAAATGGCTGCTCCAGAGTGGGACGAGACGCCGACGCCAGTGCTCACTCGCTCCGTGCCTGGAACGCCGCCTCAGGTGAAGAGTCTGCGGCCCTCCATTGCCTCCACGATCTTCTTGGCGGCTTGGTCGGGCGTCTCGGTATCCAGCGAAATTGCGACGTCCACCCGCACCGGGACGTCGTACAGGGGATCGACGTGCCCGGCCCCATAGGCGCCCCTCCGGTCCCGGCGCTTGCACTCCTCCAGCGGAGTACTGACGTAGACCTGGACGAATCGCTCGTCTCCCACGCTCGAGCGCACGGCGACCCGATCGAAGCGGCGCGGCGACGCGAAGGCGAAGATCCCGATCACACCCATGTCCACCAATCGTCGCGCAACCTCCGGGGTGAAGCGCGGGCTGCCTCCGTCGGCGCGGGCGCGCGTGGAGAGGCCGTCGTCGGGGTCGATGACGTAGGCGATTCGTCCCATGTCGAAGAGACGTCGCTCGAGGGCGTAGGCCACCTCGGTCTTGCCAGACCCAGGGAGTCCGGTGAGCCAAACCGTCGCTCCGCGCTGCCCCATGCGCTCCTCGCGCTCCTCCTGGCTCACCTGGGTGCGGTGCTCGCGACGCATGGACTCGGGGGCCTCGATTTCGGCCGGCGCCTCTTCGAGGATCATCCCCGCCGCGACCGTGTTGTTGGTCAGCGAATCCACCAGGATGAACGCACCCGTGCTCCGGTTCTTGCGGTAGGCGTCGAAGTAGAGGGGTTGATGGCACGACACCGTGACCCGCGCGATGTCGTTCAGGTCCATGCGTTTGGCCGGGACCTCGTTCAGCGTCTCGAGGTCGACCGTGTAGCGGATATCCTCGACGCTCGCGCGGATGTAGCGCGCCGCGTGCTTCAATAGATAGCTCTTCTTGCGGTCGAGTGAGCGCTCGCTCATCCACACCAGCATGGCGTCGAAGCGTCGCTGCATCGTGGGGGGATTGTCCGGGCGGACGAGCATGTCTCCGCGGCTGATGTCGATCTCGTCCGCCAAGCGAATGGCGACGCTCTGGGGAGCGAAGGCGCTCTCGAGCGGCCCATCGAAGGTGTCGATGGCGGCGACGACGCTGCGGCGGCGCGAGGGGAGCACGAGGATCGGATCCCCCTGGCGAACCACACCCGACGCGATCTCGCCCGCGAACGCGCGGTAGTCGAGGTTCGGCCGGAGGACGAACTGAACCGGGAAGCGGAAGTCGTCGTGGTTTCGATCCATCGCGATCGGCACCGTCTCGAGCAAGCGGAGCACCGTCGGTCCGTCGTACCACGGGGTACGATCGCTCCGGTGGACGACGTTGTCGCCGCCCGTCGCGCTCACCGGAACGAAGGTGACCGACTTGAAGCCGAGGCGCTCCGCGAAGGCGCCGAACACGCCACGGATCGCGTCATAGACCGGCGCCTCGAAGTCGACGAGGTCCATCTTGTTCACGCATACGAGCAGGTGAGGGATCCCGAGCAGGGCCGCGATGAAGGCGTGCCGCCGCGACTGCGGCAAGACACCGAGCCGTGCGTCGATGAGGATCAGCGCCACGTCGGCCGTGGAGGCCCCGGTCGCCATGTTCCGCGTGTACTGCACGTGGCCGGGAGTATCCGCGATGATGAACTTGCGGTTCTCGGTGGAAAAGTAGCGGTAGGCGACGTCGATGGTGATGCCTTGCTCGCGTTCCGCCTTCAGCCCGTCGGTGAAGAGCGAGAAGTCGATGTCCGTCGACCGCTTCGCCGACGCGCGCTTCACCGCCGAGAGCTGATCCTCGTAGATGCCGTGCGTGTCGTGCAGCAGCCGACCGATGAGCGTGGATTTGCCGTCATCGACCGAACCGACGGTCACGAAGCGAAGGAGCTCCTTGCTCTGGTGCTTCGCGAGGTAGCCCTCGATGTCCCTCTCGATGAATTCTTGTTCCCGGGTGTACATCGTTGATGTCCGGCCTCTGCTAGAAGTATCCCTCGCGCTTCTTCGTCTCCATGCTGCCGTCCTCGTCGAAGTCGATGAGGCGCCCCTGGCGCTCGGAGTACTTGGTGAGCAGCATCTCCCGGATGATCTCCGGCAGCGTGGTTGCGCGTGAGGGGATGGCACCCGTCAGGGGATAACAGCCCAGGGTGCGGAAGCGGACGAGCTCCATACGTGGCTGCTCGCCCGGGCGGAGTCGCAGGCGGTCGTCGTCGACCATGATGAGGGTGCCCTCACGGTCGACGACCGGCCGCTTCTCCGCGAAATACAGGGGCACGATCGGGATCCCCTCGAGGTGGACGTAGAGCCAGACGTCGAGCTCGGTCCAGTTCGACAAGGGGAAGGCGCGAATGCTCTCGCCCTTGTTGACCTTGGCGTTGTAGATATTCCAGAGTTCGGGGCGCTGGTTCTTGGGGTCCCACTGGCCGTAGCGATCCCGGAAGGAGTAGATGCGCTCCTTCGCCCGCGAGCGCTCCTCGTCGCGCCGGGCGCCCCCGAACGCCGCATCGTAGCCGCCGCGCTCCAGGGCCTGCAGCAGCGCGTGCGTCTTCATCACCGTCGTGTACTTGTTGCTGCCATGGTCGAAGGGGTTGATGCCTTCGTCGATCCCCTGCTGGTTGGAGTAGACGAGGAGGTCGAGGTCATGCTCCTTGCAGTAGGTGTCCCGGAACTCGATCATCTGGCGAAACTTCCAGGTCGTATCGATGTGCAGCAGCGGGAAAGGCAGCTTTCCGGGATGGAACGCCTTCCTGGCAAGGTGAACCATCACGGACGAGTCCTTGCCGATGGAATAGAGCATCACCGGGTTGTCGAACTCGGCAGCGACCTCCCGGATGATGTGGATGCTCTCCGCTTCGAGCTGCTTCAGGTGGCTCAGGCGATGGGGGCTGACGAGTTCCGACATGGTGCGGGGTGGGGGACGATGGGGAGAGGCTTATTGCGCGCTCCGCAGGATTTGGGAAGCGCCGAACACGGGCGGGTGCTGGCGTGGCGGGTCTTAGGACGGAACGCCCCGATCCTCCCCGGATCGAGCTCTCGCTCGAGCACCGGAGCGCCTGTTTGGGTTCGTTCCGACCGGGCGTTTCTGCTCAGGACATGGGGCGACTGCCGCTCCGGCCGCAACCTTTCAGTGCTGCTGATCGTTGTCCTGGCTCAGGAGGGGGAGGTGGACCTCGGCCAGAGCACCGATCGGGTTGCCAACAGCGACGTCGCCGCTGGAAGCGTACCCATGCCCAGCGAGGGTACGTCTCCAAGGGCGCCTCGGGCGAGATCTGCTGCCGGTTCGGTGGTCTGGAGCAACGATCGAGCCGCGCTTCGGGGTGATCGAGCCGCCCTGCCCGGGGCATTTCGGGGCAGTCGCGGGGACTCGACCGCTCCGGCCATGGAGGTAGGCACCGGGACGATTCGAAGGATCTGGTCGAGTGTTGCGCTGGTGGTCCTCGGGGCCGCGGCAACGAGCTGCAGCGAGCGAGGAGGTGGTGATGATGGGGGCATTGGTTGGGGGGTCAGGAACCTTTGGGGAGGGGCAGACCGACCGCGCCGGCTCCTGCGTGCTCCCATGTCAGGCCGGACACGCGGAGGCCCGCCGAGCCTGTAGCAATGGAGGGCCGCGGTGCGCTCATGGGCGGCACGGTGGTAGGTGGTCTGAGCGGCGCCCCGGTGGCTCCGTGGTGCCCGTTGCACCTTTCGGGTCGTCCGTGCGAGGACGGGGGCTGTGTGCGGCTCGTCCCCGATCCTCCTCGCTGGCACCGACACCGGGGTCGGCAAGACTTGGGTGGGCTGCGCGCTCGCGCACGCGTTGCGGCGTCGTGGACACCGCGTGATCGCGATCAAGCCCGTCGAGACGGGATGCGCCGGGGCCCCGATGGCCGACGAAGACGGGGTGCGGCTGGCCCTCGCGACCGGGCAAGGAGAGCCTGGGCACGCGCTCGTCCGGCTCCGCGCTCCGGTCGCTCCGGCCGAGGCGGCCGAGCGGGAGCAGTTGGTGCTCGACTTCGACGTCCTCGTCGACCGCGTTCGCGGTCTGGTCGCGAAGGCAGAGATCGCGCTCGTCGAGGGCGCGGGCGGTCTTCTCTCCCCCATCACTTGGGAGCACGACCTCACGGACCTCGGGCGTGCTCTCGAGGCGCGCGTCCTCCTCGTGGCGAGCGACCGCCTCGGGACCATCAACCACACCCGCATGGCGTTGCGCGTCGTCGCCGAGCGCTCCCTCGACCTCACGGGCGTGGTCTTCGACGCTCCTCGTGAGGTTGACGCCTCCACCGGCTCGAACGCCGTTGCGCTCGTGCGGCTCGCTCCCAACATTCGGGTCATCACCCTGCCCTGCGTGCCCGAGCCGGCGTCCCTCGCCGCCGCGCTCGCTCCGCTGCTGGGCTGGTTCGGGCTCGGCTGACTCCTCCGGGCGCGCCCCGGCCAGGTCGGGCCGGGCTCGCCGGCTTGTCTCAGTGGCCGCGCTGCACCACCGTCGTCCCCGTCGGGCCATCGGCGACGTTGTACCCGCGATGGTGGAGCTCGTCGCGGAGGCGATCCGCTTCGGTCCAGTCGCGTCGCCGCCGGGCCTCGTCCCTCGCGGCGCGAAGCGCCTCCACCTCGGGCTCGAGGGGGGCGAGCGGCGCGTCGAGATCGAGCACCCCGAGGATGGTGTCCATGCGCGCGAGCGCCGCCAGCATCTCCTTCGCGTGGTTGGTGCAGAGTCCACCCTTGCCGAGCAGGTAGTTGCCCTGCCGGACCAGCCCGAAGAGGGCGCCGAGCGCTGCGGGTACGTTGAGGTCGAGACAAACCGCCTCGCGAAACGCCTCCGTGGCGCGGGCGATCCAGGCGCCGGCTTCCTCCACGCACCCGTCACGGGGCGGCTCGATGCGCAACTTCCAGATGAACTCGTCGAGCCGTCGAAGCGTGGCCCGCGCCGCGAGCAGGCGTCCGTCCTCGAGGTGGATCGGCTGCCGGTAGTGGGTCTGCACCAGGAAGAAGCGCACCTCGCGCGCCGTGAAGCCCCGCGCCACAAGATCGGGGAGCGTTACCCGGGTCGCCTCGTCGTAGGTCATCTTCCTGCCCCCCACCCGCACGAGCTCGCTGTGGAGCCACCACCGTGCGTGCGGGTCGCCGGTCAACACCCTGGCCTGCGCGAGCTCGTTCTCATTGTGCGGGAAGGTCAGATCTACGGACGCGGTGTGGATGTCGAAGCGCTCGCCGAGATGCCTGCGGGCGAGCGCGAGGCACTCGACGTGCAGGCTCGGACGCACGTTGCCCCACTCGGTCTTGAAGGAGAGACCCTTCTTCATCTCCTGCAGCGTCGAGCGCCGGAGCAGGGTGAAATCGCGCGGGTCGTCCTTCTCGTAACGCTCCAGATCCACCGTGGCGCCGACGCGGATCTTGCCGAGATCCTTGCCAGAGAGCTCTCCATACGATGGGACGCTGCCGATGTCGAAGTAGACGCTCTTGAGCTTCTCGTATGCGGCACCCTTGCGGACGAGCTCCCGCGTGAGCGCGACCATGTCGTCCACGGCCTCCGAAGCGTGGGCGTAGACGTCCGCGGGCTTGACCCGCAGCGCCGCGATGTCCTCCTGGAATTCGGCCTCATGGCGCGCGCACAGCTCACGGAGCGACATGTTCTCCGCCTCTGCCGCGGCGATCGTCCGGTCGTCGAGGTCGGTCACGCTGACCACGTGGCGCACGGCGTAGCCCTCGCCCTCGAGGGCGCGGCGGACGAGATCGGCCGCGACCATGCGCCGGAGCAGCCCTACGTGGGGGCGCTGGTGCACCGTGGGCCCGCACGAGTACATCGTGACCGGGCCCTCCTTGGCGAGGGGCGCAAACGACTCGTACCGGCGCGTGAGCGAGTCGAGGAACGTGAGCCTCGCGGGCACCTCCTCGGGCTCCTTCACCTGGAAGAGCGGGGTGCTGAGGTAGCGCTCCCCACCATCGCACAGGATGGTGACGATGACCCCGGACGTGAGCTCCCTCGCGAGTTCGCAGGCCGCCGTCACGTTGGCGCCCGCGCTCATCCCCACGAGCAAGCCTTCCTCGCGGGCGAGGCGTCGCGCCATCTCATAGGCGGCCTCGTCGTCGACGTTGCGCTTCTCGTCGTGCGCGCTCGCGGTGTAGATCCCGGGGATGTACGCCTCCTTGAGGTTCTTGAGGCCTTGGATCTTGTGGCCCAGATAGGGTTCGACGGCGACAATGCGGATTTCGGGGTTGAGCTCCCGGAGGCGGCGAGAGCAGCCCATCATCGTCCCTGTCGTCCCGATCGCCGCGACCAGATGAGTGATGGTGCCGTTCGTCTGCCGCCAGATCTCGAGTCCGGTCCCGTTGTAGTGGGCGAGCGGGTTCGCCGGGCTGTTGAACTGGTCGGTCAGGTAGAACCGCGACGGTTCGTTCGCAGCGAGCTCATAGGCGCGTTCGATGGCCCCATCGGTGCCGGCGCTCGCGGGTGTGAGGAGGAATTCCGCGCCGTATGCGGCGAGGATCCGCCGCCGCTCGACGCTCACCCCCTCGCTCATCACGAGGAGTATGGGGTAGCCCTTGACCGCCGCGACCATCGCGAGGCCGATCCCTGTGTTGCCCGAGGTGGCCTCGAGCAGGGTCATCCCCGGCCGTAGCTCGCCCGTCGCCTCGGCCGCCTCGATCATCGCCAGTGCGATGCGATCCTTGATTGAACCGCCGGGATTCTTGCTCTCGAGCTTCCCGAAGAGCTTCACCTTCGAGTTTGGGCCAACGCGATCGAGGGGCACGAGGGGCGTATTGCCGATCATGCCGAGCAGCGACGGACGGGGCGGGGCGCTCATGGGGGCGCCGAGCCTATCAGACCGAGGCAAAAAGCGAATCAGAACGAGAGCTGCGCGGCGAGGGTCACCTCGTGAAAGGGGCCGTCGGAGACAACATCCTTCAGGGGTCCGTCGTGGGGAATGGTCTCGAGGTCGCTGTGGAGCAAGGTGTATGCCGCCTGGAATTTGAGCTGGTTCTCGAGCGCCAGGTAGTTGAGACCGACCTCGTAGTGGCGGGTGATCGTGTCGCTCGCGTGGACATCGGTGTCGACGAAGCCGACGCGCACCACGGGAACGACCTTCTCGCCGAAGTGATAGCCCGCCATGCCATAGGCGCCGTGTCCCTCGAGGGTGGTGTCATCGGACTGCTCCGTCCAAGCATGGAAGTACTCCGCCTGCAGGAGTGCGGCACCGGCCTCGGCGCGTAGATGGCCCTCGAGGCGGTCCTTGGTGTCCGTCACCCTTCGCTCGCCGATGCCGGTGTAGCCCGCGACTCCGAGGACGCCACCTTCGAACGGGAAGACGTCCAGCCGTGCCACCAGGTCCTTCTGCCGATTCTTGTCCGTGGTGTTCTGACCCTGCCCGTTGAACACACCCAGGCTATATCCCAGGTACTTGAACTTCTTCTCGACCTTGAGGCCGATGTCCCGCTTGTCTGCGTAGGTCCGGGTTGCGAGCGCGCGCTCCGGGAACCAAAGCTTGGAGGAAGAGGTCGTGCTCTCGAGGCCGAGCGGCGTCCTGTACTGACCAAACGAGACGTCTGCCGCCTTCGTCGTCAGGGTGACGAACAGATCTTGCAGGATGGACGTGTCTTTCGGTGGGGTGTGGACCGTGACTTGCTCGGGCGCCTCGGGGTCCGATGGCGCCGGGTCCTGGTTCTCGATCTCGAGCGTCTCCTCCCCGAACTTGAGGGTTTTTGCCGGGTCGATCATCAGCGAGTAGCCGATCCGCTCCGGGATGAGCTCGCCCTTGACCTTGAGCTCCGCACGGCGGATGCGAAAGGTGAGCGTGGTATCGGGGCCATCCGCCACGCCCTTGCTGGTCAGCATGGCCCAGCCCTGGAGGAGGACGCTTGGCTCGAAGAAGCCCCTGGCGCCCACGGCGAGCCGTTTGAGCCCCTTGGGTGCGGCGTCCGGCGGGGACGCCGGGGGGGGGTCGGGCGCCGGGAGCGGGTCCCGGGGCTCGGCGAGCACGGACGGTGCAGCAGGGCCGGCGCTGGCGGTTGTCGCCTCATTGGGCGTCGCAATGGCCGGCAGCTCCGCGGCCGGCCCCGGGGCTGCCGGGGAATTCTGCGGATCGGCGGCGGGTGTTTCGTCGGCAGCGGGCACCTGCCCGAGAGCGCTGGGAGCCAGCAGCAACGCCATCGCGGAGAGCAGGGTCGCGGGGATTGGATGGATGTTCATCAACGGGGGCCTCCCGAAATGAGTGCGAATTGGGTGACGACGGTGGAGTTAATCCCGGTCTGGCGAACTCGTCGCGGCATTCCTGTGACAAGCGGGCGAACTCTACTCACGGTGCTCTGGCCAAGAATCAGCCCTGACGCCTCAATCTCGTCCAGAACGGTCCTCTCGAGCCCGGACCAGGCCCGCAGCCCAAGGGCGGCGATGGGTCCAGCTTGCCCCAGATCTCTTCTTGGCGGGGGAGGCGAACCCTCCCCGGCATCGGTCGCGACCCGCGGCCTCTCCCTCCTCGCCGCTCGATGAGCGATAGGCTCCTCCGGCGCCGATCGACCGCCCCTCCGAGAAGCCACGGGTGGCGGGCGGCTTCTCGGATCTAGAGCACCGAACCAGCAGCAGACCTCTCCCGAGGTAGCGGCGGAAAAGCGTTCCCGCCTCGCGCAGACGCGTTTTCAGCGCTGCCGTTGCTGTCGGCAACCTGATCGGTGTTCTGGCAGACCTGGGCGCACGCGACCCGACTCGGGTCAGTGATTCCCATCGCGGGCGTCGAGGGGTCGGAAAAGTACCCGCACACGGACTTCGACAGGCAACGATCGACCCGGAGCTTCGGGGTCCGGGTGCGGAGCCCCGCCCCTACGATGCGGGCGGGCGGGATCGCGCGCTCGTTCGTGCCGGCTCGGCAGGCGAGGCCCGATCCAGCCGGGCCTACCACGCCACGACGCCAGATTCGCCAATTCCCTGTCATGGCGTGAGCCCCCTCGATTCCAGCTTGGAATGATCCGTCGCGAATGGACGGTCTATTCGCGCGAACGGGTGAAGATTGCATATCATTACCCAACGGAAGTGGGCCTGCCAGAACCGGCCGAATATTCGAGCTCGGGTGTCCGGGTAGCGTACGGCGGGTGGCGAGCAGATCCCTCGGATTGCCCCGCTCCCGCCCCGGGCAAAAATCGTCCGGCGCCTTGCCCCATAGTTCGATCCGCGGGATCCTCGAGGCTAGGTCGGTTGGCGAGGTGAGGAGCGTACGGTGGCGACGAGAGACATCCTGGTGGTAGGGGCGGCGGTTCTCTTCTGCATGGCGGCGAGCTCGGAGGCGCTCGCCCAGTGTTACGTGGACAGCGAGGGCGGGAGCGACGAGAACGATGGCCTCTCCGAGACGACGCCGGTGCGGACGCAGGCGGCGATTCCGTCGGATTGTACCGAGGTCTATTTCGCGCGCGGCAGTGTCTTCTACGAGGCGCTGGCCACCGGTGGTGGGTTCGGCGGCCCGGGGGGCGGTGGGGGCAGTCGCACCCTGTTCACCAACTACGGGGACCCGAACCTCCCCTTGCCGACGTTCGTGGTCACGAGCGGGAGCGTGGTGTCAGGCATGATGGGTGGGGGCTTGACCATCGACGGGCTGCACCTCTCGGGCTCGCGCGGCGACGGGACCATGGAAAATCTCATTCAAGGAGTCTGCGTGACCCTTGGCAGCGACAACACCTTCATCAACAACGACGTCGATGAATGCGATATCGGCATGATGATCATGGGTGAGAACAACCTCATCGAGAACAACGTCATCCACGATCTCCACATGGCCGTCGACTCGACCGACACCACGGTCTACGCGAACATCGTCGGGGGGGCGGAGGGCATGTTCATCAACGCCTCGAACAACGAGGTCGCCTACAACTTCTTCTACAACTGCGTGGATGTCGCGGCGTGGACGGGCGGCAATTGCGACGGCGGGGCGACCGAGGTGTCGGTGCCGCGGGATGGGGAGGTCACGGGGGTCCGCGTTCACCATAACGTGTCGTACAACAACTGCGGCTTCTTCGAGGTCTCAGGGTTCGGGGTCTTTAGCGATTCGGACTTTTACTACAACGTAATGATCGACCAGGGGTGGATGTTCTTGCTGCAGGTCAACGAGACGACCCTGCAGAACATCAACTGGACCAACAACACTCAGGTCCACCACGCGAGCACCAACGAGCTCATCACCCCGTCCATCAACATGATCTACCAGGCGGAGGTGACGCCGGGGACGGTCTTCTTCACGAACAACCTGGTCATCTTCGACGGAGTGAACGCCTACCTCGCGACCGTTGACGAGAACATCACCCAATCGAATAACCTCATCGTGACCGAGGACCCTGGGGTAAAGAACCTCGCGGGGATCAACCCGGAGGATTTCGACCTCGTCGAGGGCAGCGCGGCGATCGACGGCGGCAAGGCGACCAGCTACGCGCGCGATTTCCTGAACCGGGTCGTCCCGGCCGGGGCCGCGCCGGACATTGGTGCCTTCGAGTACGGTGCGGAGCAGGGCGAGCCGCTCCCTGAGCAGCCGCCGATCTCACCGGCCAGCGGCGGCGCCGGCACCGGTGGCGCGGAGACGGGCGGCACGGCAGCCGGCGGTGATGGCGCCGGTGGTGCGAGCACGGGCGGTGAGGCTCTGGGGGGCGCCACGACCGGCGGCGCCACGACCGGTGGCGTGGCCGCGGGCGGCACGTCGCCCGCCGGCGGCACGGGGGCGACCGACCCGGTGGACACGGGAGGAACGGACCCCGCGGCGCCTACTTGTGATCCGACCCTTATGCTCTGCGGTGACCTCTGCGTCAATATCGCCTCCGATCCGGCGCATTGCGGGAACTGCGAGATCGCGTGCGCCGAGGGCGAAGTCTGCTCGGGCGGAACCTGTCAGGGTGCCTGCGCGGAGGGCCAGACTCAGTGCGGGCAGGCTTGCGTGGACGTCCGGTCCGACCCAATGAACTGCGGCTTCTGTGGCAAGGTTTGTGCGGATGGGGAGGAATGTACAAGTGGTTGGTGCACCCGGCGATCAACGGGATCCGGGGGTAGCACGACGGATCCCGATCCCATCACCATTACGGTGACGGGCGGCGGCACGAACGATTCGGATGACTCGGAGGAGGAGCCGTCGTGTGCCTGTTCAGCGGTGGGACGCCGCGGTGGGGACCCCTGGCCCCTCTTCGGACTCGCGCTCGTTGGCGTCGCGCTCGCTTGTCACCGTCGGCGCTGAGCTCGCTGCCGGTTCAGGGTGGCGGGG
Source organism: Polyangiaceae bacterium (assembly GCA_016933275.1). GTDB lineage: Bacteria > Myxococcota_A > Polyangia > Polyangiales > Polyangiaceae > JAFGBI01. The sequence goes on from JAFGBI010000386.1 coordinate 23,575, forward strand.
ACGGTCCCCGACCCCGAGTTGGCGGGGCCAAGGGCCAGCGCGGAGCACCTCGCCCGGTCTTTGCCAGTTGGACAACGTGAACGACCCCTTACCAGCGCGGGCGTCGCGTCGCCCATCTGCCGATGGCCCTGGGTCAAGGAGCCAGCCCGATCCCCAATTGGGCACCGACGAAACCGCCGCCGATCACGGCGAGGCGACGCTCGTCCGCGTAGATCTCGAGGCCACGTGCTGCGCCGCCCTCGAGCCCGAGCTGCCCGGTGAGGTGTCGGGCGAGGCGTAGCTCTGCTCCGAGCGCGAGCGCGAAGTCGTAGTAGGCTTCGCGCGCGTTCCCAGCGATGGCCGGGGCGGGGGCGTGGGCTTCGGAGAGCGCCAGCCCCAAGGCCGCGCGGGGTCCGGCCCGCACTCTCGTAGCCCTGCCCTCGTGGGTCAGCAGGTCGAAGCCCACCGATCCTGCTACCAGGCCGAAGGTGACGGAGCCAAGATCGTCGGGCCGCGAACCCCCGAGCCCGTCGACCCCAGCCCTCAGGCGCCACCATCCGAGCTTCAGACCAGCGCCACCCAGGAGCGTCGATTCGGGCACGAAGAGTCGTCCGGCGAGGCTCGGCGCGATCCACCACGGCCTTGGCCCTCTCTCGGCGCGAGCACGGCTGCGCGACTGCGGCTGCGGCCTGGGACGCGGCCGGCTTCTTCCTTCGGATCCGACTGCTTCTGCTCCGGCGGCGCGCGTCGTTGGCTCGGACCGTGTGTCCGCGGGGGCCGGGCGAGAGGGATTGGGCTCGCTCGACCTGCCCGCAGCGGGCGGTGGAGTCGTCGGTGGGTCGGCGAGGCTGGGTGGTCGCGTCCACACGGAGCGAGCGAGCTCCGCGGCCACGAGCGCGAGCGCCCGCGGCCGATGTGCGGCCGGAACGCCGGCAAGGTCGGTCCTACGTGAAGCTCCGCTCGTACGGGGGTCCACCACCACGACTAGGATCGCGCTCGCCTCGCCACCGCAGTCCGCGAAGACCTGGATCCGAGCACCCTCTGGGTCGGCATCTCCCCGCGCCCGTTCGACGCGTTCTACCCCTTCCAGGGCGAGCTCGACCCGAAGCGACGCGAGGGAGGCATCGTAGGGGAACGGCTCCACCGGGCAGTCCGGGAAGACGACCGACACCGCGTCCGGAGCGAGCGGCTTCGACTGTGCGCGAGCCCCACCCGCCAACGCCAGGGTGGCCAGCGCGGCCCGCAGGCATCGACCGAGACCCGGCCCCCGTGCGATCACTCGGCGATCCAGCGGCGCACCTCGGCGAGTCGAGCTCCGGACGGGAACCTCCGCTCGTAGCGCTGGGCGGCCTGCCGTGCTCCCTCGCGATCTCCTGCTCGCGCCCGCGCCTCCACGAGGCGGGCCAGCACATCCTCCTCCAGTCCCGGTGGCGTGCTCGCGAGCGCGCTAGAGAGCGCGCGGGATGCGCGTTCGGGGGATTGGGCCATGTTGAGGCGGGCGAGGGTCAACGCGGCGAGGGCGCGCCGTGGGTCATCGGCGCTCGTCTCGTTCACGACTCGCTCGAGCAGCTCGGTAGCCAGCGCGACGTCCCCTGCCGCTCGGGCGGCGTCCGCGCGACGGACGAGGTCGTCGATCCGAATGGGGGCCTGCGCCGATGTCGGGGAGGGTGTCGGCGGGGTCGCCGTCGAGGACGGCGCTGACGCGGGCTGGCCCGCCGAAGGACTGGCGGCACGCTCCGGCGCCGAGGCAGGTCCTCCTGCGACGGCTGGCTTCGGTCTCGTGACCACCAGCCGTTCTCCCGTCGACAGGCGCTGGACCTGGTCCGGGACGCGGTCGCCGCGCACGATCACCGTGCCACGCTCGACCGCCACCTCTACACGATCCGGTCCGCGATCGATCGAGAACGCAGTGCCCACCACCTCCACGGTGGCGATGCCACACTCGATCACCCACCGCCGATCGCGCTCGGGGCGCACGTCGAACCTCGTGTGCCCGTGGCGCAACGCGGTGAGGAACGAGCCTGCCTCGTTCGACAGCACGTCGAGGCTCGCTCCTGCGCCAAGGACGATCCGCGAACCGTCGGAGAGCTCGACCGTCCGCTCTGGTTCACCCGCCGCCGCCGCGAGGGTTGCTGGCAAGCCGCCGTCGGAGAGTTCGAGCGGGCGCACCGGCGCGTTCCCGCGCGGAACCAGCACCAGGAGTAGGATCAGCGCCGCCGCCGCGAGGGCGACCCCGGGCGCACCCCAGCGCCACGCGCGGCGGCGGTCGCTCGCGGCGGCCGCGTGACCGTGGATGCCGCGCCATACCCGCTGGACGTCGACCTCGTCGAAGCCGTCGCGCAAAGCGTCTCCAACTGGGAGCCGCAGCCTAGACATCCTGCACCCCTTCGATGGTGAGGTGCCGCCGAACGTGGTCGTCGGCGGCACGGATGCGGCGCTTGGCGGTGGCGAGCGAGCACTCGCAGGCCGCGGCCACCTCCTCGAGCGAGTGGCCATCGACGCGGCGCAGCATCCACGCTACCCGCTGCCCGCATGGCAGCTCGCTCAGCACGCGGTCGAGACGTCCCAGGTCAGCACGGACGTCCGGCCCAGCGTCGTTCGAGGCCAAGACCTCCAAGGTTCCATCCTCGATGCCACTGTCGAAGCCGAGCACCCTGAGCATCTTTCGGCGACGGAGCCGCCGGTTGACCTGGCGAACCGCGATCCGGAGCAGCCACGCGCCGATGGCACCCGGATCTCGAATCGAGCCGATGTCGCGGAAGGCGATGATGAAGGCATCCTGGGCAACGTCCTCGGCCTCGGCACGGCTCGCCAGCAGCCGGAGCGCGGTCACGAAGACGACCCTAAAGTGTTTTCGATAGAAGGCCTCGCGCGCCCAAGGATCACTGTCGATCAGGCGCCGGACCAGCTCATCGTCCGACGCCCCGCCAACGACCGGCACCTCGGCACGGGCGCTGACCGATCGGAGCGTGGCGCGGGCGGGACTGGAGGACATGCCTACGGTATAGGGGCCACCAAAGAGCAAAACCGGCTCAACGTCTCGAGCATACTCCCGAGACGCTGCGCCTGCATGAGCCGATCCGGGGACCTCATGGCCCCCCTCCAGAGCGGAATGTCCTACTCGCGCATTTTGCCGGGGATGATCCTCGCACTCCTCGTAGCGTGCGACAGTCCGCGACATGAGCTCCTCTCTTCCGGGGACCAGGGTGCGGGCGCGACGCCGGGAGGTGGGAGCGAAACCGGTGGTGCGGGATCTGGTGGCGTCAGCGGTGGCACGGGGGGCGACACCGGAGGTGCGACCGGAGGTGCGACCGGAGGCGACACCGGCGGTGATACCGGGGGTGCGATTGGCGGCGACACCGGAGGTGCGACCGGCGGTGATACCGGGGGCGCGACCGGCGGTGATACCGGGGGTGCGACCGGCGGTGATACCGGGGGTGCGATCGGCGCTTCGGGGACGACCGGCGGGGGTGCTGGTGGCACGGGGGGCCTGCTCGGAACCGGGGGTGCCCCGCCCACTCGCTGTCGGGACGACTTCGACTGCACGTTTCCGGAACTCTGCGTCGCCGCCACCTGCCAGCGGTGTGAAGGCGGCGCGGAATGCATGGTGCAATGCCCCGTCGGCTTCCGACCGGTGCGCGTGGAATGCTCCCGGTGCTACTGCCGCTTCGAGGGGGTCTGCGAGCGAGACGACGACTGCCGCCATCCCGAGGAGCGGTGCCGCGATGCCCCGGACGGCAGCCACCTGTGCGGCTTCGAAGAGTGTCCCAACCTCACGCTGGATCTCGTGCCTCCGGGTATCGACTGCTCCCTCGCCTGTCTCGGGTGCCGGTGTGGCCCGGATCGGGTGTGGTTCTGCGGTTCGATGTGCGTGGAAAATTGCATGCCCTAGGGGAGCGGTCAGGTTGATTGCTGGGTCGGATCAACCACCTAACCCGGCGGAGCCGGAACCAAACAGGCCAGGCCGTCAGCGGTCAGCGGTCAGGTAGAACGTGGAGACCCTGAGCGCTGACGC
>JAFGBI010000387.1 GCA_016933275.1 Polyangiaceae bacterium
GACCCGGGCGACGCGGGTCCCTTCCTGCCAGCTCCGACGCGACCCGGCGATCCTCGGCAGTTCGCTGTCCTGAGACCTGCGCGGAGGCGGGCAAAGCCGCCGCTGCAGCGCGGCGCAGGAGGTCACCCTGGATCCAGCCAACACCATCTACATCGCTTCCTCCTCACCCAGGCTTTGCCTGGCGCAAAAGGATTCGAATTCGCTTCGTTCTTCCTCCGTCACCGGCCGCGCGTCGGTCCTTGCTGGTCGCCAATCCGCTCCGGTCGTCGGTCCGACGCATCAAGTGTCGCCGATGCACGGCCGGTGATTTCGGTTGTTGATTCAACGCAGCAATCAACCTGATTGCTGCTCTAGGAAACACCCAGCTCTTCCAGGATCGCCATGACCATCCGGCAGTGGTTGATGAGGTCCAGCTCCGACTCGTACTCCGTGGTGAAGTTCAACCCATAGGGCCAGAAATGCTGGTCATCTGCGTGCAGGACAGCGCTTGGATCACCGGTGATCGCTCGCAGCTCCGCGGTGGCGAGGGGGCCCACCCAGACATTGTCCTCGCCAGGCGTCATCTCGGCGAACCCATAGTACGCAATGCCGAGTGTGTGCGAAATCTCGTGCGCCGCAGTGATGAAATTCATGTATTCCGGCTTTCCGAACCGGATCGAACCGTTGGGATTGCCATCTGCCGTTGCCACTTCGGGAACGTAGGCGACGCGAAGCTCCTTGGTGAAGTCCGTGTAGCAGTTGTAGTAGTCGAGCGCGTGGTCCATGGCCTCGGTGATGGCCGCGACCGCCTCTTGCTCGACGGGTGTTGGCTGAGCCGAACGGTTCACCGTATAGGTGATGTGTCCCTCGTACGGGCAATCGTCGTCCCCGCCGGCTCCAGCGCCGCCTCCGAGCCCCGCGGCCCCCGCGGACTGGGTGCCCCCGGTGGCAGTCCCGCCACTCGCGGTGCCGCCGGTCGTGCCTCCCGTGCTGGCGCCGCCCGTCGCCTCACCGCCAGTCGCGAAGCCCCCCGGTGAACCACCTCCGGTCGGCTGCCCCCCGGTTCGCTGCCCCCCTGTCGCCTGGCCCCCGGTCGCCCACCCTCCCGTGGGAGCGCCACCGGTCACCTGCCCTCCAGTCAGTGTTCCGAAGCCCCCTGTCGAAACCCCTCCGGTCAACGTGCCGCCCGTGCCGGCACCTCCCATCGTGGTGATGTCACCTCCCGTGGAGGCGCCGCCAGTCCCCGTCCCGCCCGTGATGAATGCCCCGCTGCCACCCGTGTTGGCAGGGAGGTGGACGCCAGTCCCCCCCGAGCCGGCGCCCCCCGTCGGCATGGCGGCCGCTGAGCCACCCGTTCCTTCGCCTGCTACGCCTCCGCTCTCGTCAGCGCATCCACCAATCAGGAGGGTGCCAACCACAGCGAAGCATATCCAAACGGGCCGCATGTTTCTGAGCTCTCGGGTGCAGGATTGACGCTCGATCACTACCACATGGACCACACGGGAGCCGCCCCATCGTGTGGCGGACCGCACGGCAGATCCACCGACGTCGCAAAGATCCTCTCCCCAGGCGTCTCCCCCGTCTACGCCTGCGCCCACATGCGCACCCTCGATCGGCGGCACGCTGGGCGAGTCGGGGATCTGGGGGCCGGGAGCGGGAGCGGAACCGGTGTTGGAGATCGGCGTGCGGCAGCGGGCAGGCGGCTGGCCTGGCGAGCAGTGCTGCCAGTGGTTGCCAGGGGCCACCTGCGCGGTGGCCTACGCAGTGCCGTTCCGAGGCGGGTCTGTTGGTAGGGGGAGGGGCGTCGGCCCCGGGGCTTGGACTCGGGGGTTTCAGCCTGGCGTCAGGGCGAACAGGGCGCGGGGACCGAGCTGTTCGCTCGAGAGCGTCACGAGGGCGAGCAAGACCTCGCGGAGCAAGGTCCTCCACGGTACGTCACGCCACCCGTCCGAACGCCGTGTTGCGCTGCGAGGGAGCATCAGCATCGTGTGCGCGATCACGTCAGTGTCTGCCGGGCTAGGGTGACGCTCGCGTCGGCGATACCCGTCCTCCCGCCTCATCCAAGAAGGCGGCAAGCCAGGCCAGGGCCGCGTTCCAGTTGATGGCGACCTCGTTGAGACTGTACGCCTCGATGTGGTCCATGAAGCAGGTCTGTGGGGCACATCCGAACAGGCCCGCCTTGGCGTATGGGTCCTGGAGGTCGCTGTTCGGACCCCCGGAGATGGCCCCCGGCGGCGCTTCCGGGAACTCGGGGTTGGCCTGCTTGGACCAGAAGCGGTGGTGGGGGTTGCGCAGCGGCCGAAACCCGTAGCCGCTCACGTAGCACTGGTCCACGGGGTTTCTCCCCAGGAGGTAGTCCATCCCCTGCACCGCTCCGTCCAGGTACTTCTGCTCGCCCGAAAAATCATGTGCCACCGCCAGGATGATGGCGTTGTTGAGAACGATGGCGTTCGAACCCCACGGATATCTCGAACCGGGCTCGTAGGGCAGCCGGTATGGCTGCCGCTCGATCATGCTCAGGTACTCGTCGCCAGCCTGGACCAGCAGCGCGCGCCGAGCCTGAACCTCGGCTGGGGCGGCCTGGTGCGGCACTAGGGCGAGCGAGATCGTCCCCAGCGCGTCCGTGGTGGCCCAGCTCATGGTCGAGGGCACACCGGCCGCCTCTCGGCTCAACCGACGGTAGAATGGCGAGCGCTGCAAGAACTCGCCGTAGACGGCCTTCCCGGTCGTGACGAAGAGCTCGGCCGCCGCCCAGTAGGATTCGTCGTCGATCTGTTCGTCGCCGTACGCACCCCCACCCTGGAGGTCGTCGGGCGCGGCGAGGCGAACGGGATGGGTCGTAGCCGCTGTCCAGGCGCGCTCCGCGGCTTCGAGACAACGATCGGCGAAGGCCGAATCGACGGACGGATACACCCGCGCGGCCATGGCTCCGATTGCCGCCAGGTTCAGGGTCGCCGCGGTGCTCACCGGGCGGAGCACGCGTCGGACCTCGGCGGGCTTGATGGGTCGGACCGCCAGCCCGGTCCACTCCTCGTCGTGCATCTTGTGGTGCGCCATGCCCGCGTTCGGCTGCCCGTCGGGCACCTGCATCCTGAGCATCCACTCGATCTCCCAGCGCGCCTCGTCGAGGAGATCGGGGGCGCCGTTGCCGGCCTCGGGGATACGAAGCTTGCCGTCGCCAAAGTCGGCGGCGGCGCGCCCGAGGTGCGTGGCTCGCTCGTATTGATTGAGCAATAGCCAGACGCTGAGGCCCGCGTTGACCACGTACTTGCCGTAGTCGCCTGCATCGTACCACCCGCCGGACACGTCGAGCGAGTAGGCGCACCCAATGTCCGATGCACACGGCACCGCGGTGTCGCTGGGGTGACCGACCGCTCGCGTCCACTGCGCCTGACCAGCGTAGGGCATCGCGATCTCGATGCCGCTGCGGTTGAGGTAGAAGTAGGCGAGCGCGTCGTACTTGAGCTTCGCGTAGAGGTCGGTGCCGATCTCGAAGGGCGGGCTCTCGTGTTCCCCGACCCGCAACCGGTAGCCGTGTCCCGGCGCGGAAAAAGCCGAGAAATCAAGGTCGTGCGCGCGTTGGCCGGCGTCGGTATCGTGGCCAAGAGGCCGTGTCTTGCCAGAATGCACGACGACCCCCGATTGGTCTACGAGCTCCCACGCGAGCGGTTGCGTTGCGTCGCTCGCAAGCGTCGCGTGCTTGGAGAGATGCGGAAAGTAGCCGAGCTGGTTCACGTGGAGCGGTGATACGGGCGCGTCGGTCGCTTCCTTGGCAGGCACGAACTCGGGATCTACGAGGGAGATCCGGTCGATGCACACGGTGACGGGCGCGGATCCCGCCATCTCACCGCCGAGGTGAAATGCGAACTCGGCGGTCGGATCATCGTTCTGGAGCATCCCGAACTTCTCGGAAATCCTGCGTGGCTCGGGGCCGAGTTCGAGCTCCTTGGACCAGTATTCGGCATATGGGGGCCCGCTCATGCCGATCTTGACGCGGCCCTTGGTTTTCCGGTCGGCCCAAACCAGAAAGCTTACGGTGTAGGCATGCCGCATCTGGATGATCATTTCGCGGTGTCGGAGCTGGGCGTCCCAAGGGTTCTTCCCGGGGTGGTCGACACGCAGACACAAGGCCCCCTCCTTCACCAGCGCTTCCCCGCTCGCCGGGCGAGTGAAGGAGGTGACCCAGGGCAGACTCCGTCCGTCCTCGAAGTGTGTCTTCCTGACGAGATTTCCCCCGGAATTCACCTCCGATCCATTGCCCGCGGGCACCGAAGGCGGAGTGGCGGTCGAGGCGCAACCGGCGCCGGTTGCGAGGAGCGCTGCTCCCAGGATCGAGGCAGAGAAAGGCGTGGACTGCGGTCGCGGTCGATCTGACGACATGGTGTCCTCCATTCACGCCCCCGAACCGGCGTTCGTCGGCTCCGCAGGCTCCTCTGCTGGGGCGCATGCCGGGTCTACCAGACCCGTGCCTACCGTCTTCTCATTCCGGAGGTTTCTCTTGTCATCGGGGAAAACGCGGAAATCGCGTTGAACGACGATGCTCGTCGGCTATCTTAGAAGATACGATGCGTCCCATTTGCCTAGCCGGAGCCTTCGCTGCGGTCTGCTGCACGCAGTGTGTGCCCGCGGAGATGCCCCGTACCCCGAACCGGGCATCCCCGGCGTCTTCGGCCAGCGTCGACCAGCGCCCGACCTCGGCGCTGCGGCTCCCGCCCTCGGGCGAGGACGACGCCGACACCGCGGCTGGCTCGCGCGACGAAACGAGCTTCGAGTTCGAGCCCGAGTTCGACGCCGACACCGGCGACGAGCCGATCCTGGATGGCGTGCCCGCCCTCTCGCCACGGGTGCTCGGTACTCTCCGACCGTTCCTCGAGTCCCGGCGCGCCCGCCTGGCGGCCGTTTCGAGCGACGGCGGGCAGATGATCGTCCTGACCCGCCTCGACGAGGTAGTCCACGCGCACCTGCTCGCGGCGCCCCTCGGCGCGCGGACGCAGATCACGTTCGGCAACAACCCCGTGACCCAGGTGACCTTCGCTCCCGGCACGGAAGACGCCATCATCTACCGTAGCGACGTGGGCGGCAACGAGCTCTACCAGCTCTTCCACCTCGATCTGCAGACGCGCGAGACACGCCGGTTGACCGACGGCACGAGCCACCACGGCGGGTTCATCACGTCGGGACCCACGGGGCTGCTCACCTACACGAACAACGCCCGCAATGGGCGCGACATGGACATCTACACCGCCTCGCTCGAGTCCGCGCCGCCCGTTCGTCGCCTCGTCGCGATGGACGGCCAGAACGAGCTCCTCGGCTGGTCGCGGGACGGGGCGAGCGTCCTGACACGGCAGTTCCGTTCCACCACCGGCTACGCATTGCAGGTCGTCGACGTGGCGACGGGTGCGGTTCGCCCGCTCGCGGCGCTGCGCAAGGGGATCACCTTCCGCGCGGCGACGTTCCACCCTGACGGACAGCGACTCTTCGTGACCTCGGATCACGACAGCGACTCCGTATCGCTCTACGAGGTCTCCGCTGACTTCGGCGAGTGGCGTTCCCTCACGCCTCACATCCCGTGGGACGTCGAGAGCGTCACCGCCTCCCGAGATGGTTTGCGCCTCGCGTTCACGACGAACGAGGACGGGGTGTCAATCCTGCGAGTGCTCGACATCGAGAGCGGTCACCAGCGAACGCTCCGAGACCTCGGCCGCGGCGTGATCACCGGACTCCGCTTCGCGGGCAACGCGCAAACCCTCGCCTTCACCCGCACGACGCCAACCGAGACGGCAGACGTCTTCACCTATGATCTCGAGCACAATCGCCTCGTCCGGTGGACCGAAAGCGAGCTCGGCGGCATTCCCGGCAACTGGTTCATCGCGCCAGAGTCGACGCGCATCCGGACCTTCGACGGGCTCGAGTTACCGACCGTGGTCTACCGGCCGCAGCGATCTGGGCGCCACCCGGCGCTGATCTGGGTCCACGGTGGCCCGGAGGCGCAGTCGCGTCCGGTCTTCGAGCCCATCGTGCAGTACTTCGTCCGGGTCCTGGGGATCGCGGTGGTGATCCCCAACATCCGGGGCTCGGCTGGCTACGGCAAACGCTATCGTCACCTCGACGACGGCAAGCGGCGATTCGATGCAATCCGGGACATTGGAGCGGTGCTCGACTGGATTGCCCGCGACCCCAAGCTGGATGCGGAGCGGGTCGGGGTCTACGGAGCGTCGTACGGTGGCTTCGTGGCGCTGTCGAGCCTGGCCGAGTACGGGACGCGCCTGCGCGCCGGCTGCAGCGTGGTCGGCCTCAGCAACCTGGTGACGTTCCTCGAGGGGACCCGCTCCTACTGGCAAGACCATCGTCGCCTCGAATACGGCGACGAACGGGACCCAGCGGTTCGCGCGTACCTGGAGTCCATCTCCCCGCTCGGACGTGCTCAACGGATCACGAGCCCGCTCTTGGTCGCCCATGGCGCCAATGATCCGCGGGTACCACTGAGCGAGGCCCACCAGATCGTGGACGCAGTACGCCAGCTCGGACAGGAGGCGTGGCTCTTTGTGGCCACGGACGACGGGCACGGCTTCCGCAAGCGCAAGAACCGCGACCAGTTCTATCGGATCATGGCGACGTTCTTCGAGCGCCACCTAACCCCGGGCGGCACCCCCTCCCGGGCGCAGGCCGTGGTGACGCCAGTCCCCACCACCAAGGTCCCCCCCGCAGCCTGCAATTGAGGTTCTCTCACGGGTGGATCCCGATGGTCCGTAGCTGCTCGATGACGAGCGGCGCACGTTCTCCTAGAAACTCGTCCCGTGCGCGCTCGAGCGCCGGGAGCCAGTCCACGTTCTTGGTCCGGGGGTTGTCCGCCCGCTTGGCGTCGCCCCATCGCGCCGACTCCGCGATGATGGCCAGGTCGATCTCGTCCGCCCGCGCCTGGAGGAGCGGGATCGCGACCTCGGGTGTCATCGGCCCGCCGGCACCGAACACCGCCTGGGCGCGAGCCTGGAACCGCAGCATGTACTCGAGGTTCGGCACCAAGCGGTGGTGGAGCCACTGGGGCTGGAAGGACTCGAAGGAGGTGACATCCATCCGATATGCCTCGTTCACCCGGTGATTGCCGTCGGTGGCGCACCCGGGGTAGCCGATGTTGGCACGGTTCTCGGCAAGACCGTCGCCCACGCGGATGGGATTGGGGAACAGCGTGTGCTCGCTATCGTGGGCGATGAAGACGAATCCGCGGTCGAGATCCACTCGGCTGTCGAGGAGGATGATGTTGTTCGGCACCTGGTTCTCGTAGAATTTCGTCACTGGCCCGTCGAAATTCGCCGTGTAGAACGTCACCAGCATGAAGTCGATGAGGTTGTCGACATCGACCAACACTGGCAGGTTCGGGTCGCGGACGCCGTCCGACCCCTTGCCCTCGAGGCGGTAGTAGTTGACGTTGTCATCCGGGAACCCCTGCTGCACGAGCTCCCACACCGCGAGCCACGAGTCGGTGGTGCCGTCGGTCGCCGTCATGTAGGCGCTGTCCTCTTCCTTCTCGGACTTCACGGTGTCCCAGTCGGCGCGCGCGCCGCCGAGGTAGCTCGCGGCGAAGGCCGCCTCGGGCCGCTCCTCGCTCTGGAAGAGGCCCCAGTACACGCCATCGAGGAAGAGGTGATAGGCTCGACTCCGCGTGTAGGGACGCCCGAGGACCCGCTGCAGATCGCGCGAGAAGACGTCGCGCACCATGAGGTTCTCGCCGAATTGATCCCCCTCGAAGGCCCACGAGTAGTTCTGGCTCGTCCTGAGATCGAGCTTGTCGAAGGAGGCCTCACCTTCGCTCCCGAAGAGTGGGAATCTTAGCTTCGGAGTGCCGTAGTCGCCAGAATAGAACAGACGGAAGGCGTGTTTGGGGTTCGAGCCCATACGGCTGTAGCCGCCGCGAATGCGGATGCCAGCGTTGCCCTGACAGCTGGTCCGGTTGTCGGGGTAGAGGAGCTCGAAGGATCCGAACCGCTCCCAGTCGGGACCTTCCTGCACGGCGTTGACGTAGATGCCCGTGTTCGAGTCGAAGAGGTTCGATAGCTCGGTGACCAAAGACACGCTCGGGATGGACTCCAGCGCTGCCTGGATCTGGTCCGAGTACTCCGCCGACCCCGTGACGTCGGGATCCATCCCGTAGTCGATCATCTGCGGTTCGTCATCGCCACCCCAACCGCCCCGAAGGTCCGGGACGGTTGGATCGGGCCACTGCGGCCCAGGAGCCTCACCATCCGGAGACAGCTCGACCACTCGGTTCAGAAAGAGGTAGGTGTGGGTCGTTACTTGATCGGGCAGTGCCGCGGTCCCGTCCGCAGTGGCGCGAACCACGAAGCCCGGGGCACGATAACGGTTCGTGGTGTCGGCCGGGTCGACGTGAAGCGTGAGCGGCAATTCGGCGATCAGCGCCGTTGCCGACGTGCGCGGGTCGCTGCTGTCGAGCGTGTAGAGGATCTGGGTCGAGGTCGGGTGCGAGATCGTCACGTCGAACGGCTCCGCGTAGACACCGCGGGGCACGCTGAAAAGGAGGCCAGAATCCGTACCCTCGTACGGGATTGGGTGATTGGGATCGCCCTCGTAGTCGGTGGCAAACGTCCCACTCGTGCCGGCGCTCCCGCCGCTACCAGAAAAGGAACCCCCACCGGGGAAGTACCCCCCACCCACGGGAGCGGTTCCTCCCGTGCCAGTCCTGGTTCCGCCGCTGCCGGCTGCCCCCTCGGAGCCCCCATCCCCCAATCCCGAGCAACCCAGAAGAACCAAACATGCGCCGAGGAGGAGATCGAAGCCAGGGTGTTGCAGCATGGGACCGCGAAGGTCGGCTGCGTCGTCCGACCCATGGCATATGGTCGCCGATTGACCCCAAAATCAGGCAGATGAGTGGTCGCGCTGGCTCGGTTCACATCCATTGGTCGCGCCTGCCGATAGGATGGTGACGGTGGGGCTGCGAGCGCCTGATGAAGAGGCAGCACCGCTCCTGCAAGATTCCAGGCCCGGGGTCACTTGACCCAAACACCGGGCAACGCTCGCCCGCAGCCTCGACACCTGCCCGCGCCGTCCAGGGCGTTGGTGACGAGCAGATAGCCGTTGCGTTCGAGGGCCGCCTGCCGGCAGTCGGGGCAGTAGGTGACGGTAGCGTCGGCGACGCCCCGTGCGTTGCCGAGATAGACGAACCGAAGCCCAGCGTCGCGGGCAATCCTCGCCGCCTCGCGCAGGGTCGCGAGCGGCGTCGGCGGCACGTGCTTCAGCTGGTACTGCGGCATGAAGCGCAGGAAATGGAGCGGGACGTCGGGCCCGAGCTCCCTCGCCATCCACGCGCACAGCCGCGCGAGCATCCCGAGGTCGTCCGCGTACCCCGGTACGACGAGGTAGGATACCTCAAGCCACACCCCGGCGGCACGGTAGGCGACGAGCGTCTCCAGCACGGGTGCGAGCTTTCCCGCGTTGAGCCGTTGGTACCCGGCCTCGTCGAATCCCTTCAAATCGACGTTGACCGCGTCGAGCACCTTCGCGAGTTCGGCGCGGGCCTCGCGAAAGATGTACCCGTTGGTCACCGCGACGTTCTTGATCCCCGCCGCGCGGGCGGCGCGCGCCGTGTCCATCATGTACTCGAAAAAACTCGTCGGCTCCGCGTAGGTGTAGGCGATCGACGCGGAGCCGGTGGCGCGCGCCGCGGCCACGACCTCCTCCGGTTCAAGGGTCAGGCGCGCGATGGCGTCGGGTCCAAGCAACAGGGAGCCCTGCCGGGGGATGCGGATCGCGGGCGCGTCCACGACCTTGAGCTCCTCCGGCTTCTTCTGCGAGATCTCCCAGTTCTGGCAGTTCTTGCAGCGGAAGCTGCAGCCCGCCGTGGCCAGGGAATACGCCGCGCTACCGGGAAGGAAATGGAAGAGCGGCTTCTTCTCGATGGGGTCTACGTGCAGGGAGACCGGGTTCGCATACGCGAGCGTCCAGAGCTTCCCTTCCTTGTGCACCTTATTCCGACAGCGACCACGGTCCTCGGGCCTCAGCAGGCACTCGTTGGGACAGACCTGGCACTGGATGTTCTTGCCGAGCACACGATAGTGGCGTGCCTCGCGAGCCCAGCCACGGCCGCGCCAGGCATCCCAGAGGGCGCCCGAAGGCGCGTCGCCGGAGAACACGTCCACCGCGCCCTCCCGCGCGGTCGTCGACAGTCCGTAGGCGAACGAACCGACGCCGAGGGCACCCAGCGTACCCGCCACCCCGAGCTTCACGGCGGCCCGCCGCCCGATCCGCCTGGGCTCGGTCATTGCGCCGACCCCCCCAGTGCTCGGCCAACGCGCGCTGCCTTCTTCTTCTCGTTCGGGACGACCCCCCAGCGACGGAGAGCGAAGTAGATGACGGAAGCAGCATGCGCGAAGAAGAAAGCGAGGAGCGGCCAGTCGAAGATACGGTGGATCGTGAGCGCCTGCTGGGGTTCGATGACCCTATCGCAGCCATACTGACCCGAGAGCGCGTAGCCCGTGACGACGAAGAGCAGAACGAGCCCGAGCAGGACCCAGCCGCTCGCGCGGGCGAGCTTGAGGAGCAGCCGGTTCACGGTCACGCTGCGCGCTGCCATCGGGGGTGCCCTAGGATACCCCGGCGGGAGCCCGAGCGCCGCGCCGACTCGACGGTCGTCCTTCAGCGGGCCTGCCGAGCGGCTCTCAGCATGGCGACGAAGAGCTCCCCCTGCTCGACCGCGTCTTCCAGCGCGACGTGCGTGTGGCGCTTGGTCGAGAACCAGCCCCGCGGCATGCGGCGTTTGGTCGCCTCGCGATAGCCACAGTCGAGCAGGCACATCGCGAACGTCTTGATGTCGAGCGCCGAGTGGGAAAACGGGCTCCGCTCCGCGAAGCGGATGAGGTACCAGTAGACGAACATGAAGTCGTACCCAGCGGGGTAGGCGACGAAGACGGGGAGCCCGGGGAGCGACTCGACCCAGCTCGCATACTCCGGCATGACCTCCTCCGGAGGCCGAACACCCTCACGGCAAGCGCGGTAGGCTGCGGGCTGGGTCGCCCACCAGGCCATCGTCTTCGGATCCCCCGCGGCGCCGGGGAGGGTCGCGAGGTTCGCCGAGTACACGCCGACCCGCGATCCGTCCTCGCGAAACGCCGCGGAGGCGACGCTCAGCATCGAGTTCGGACCGGGGATGGGTCCGTCGCTCTCGACGTCGGTGCTGACGTAGATCTCCGGCTTCATGGCGGGGGGAGTCAACGCGCGCAAGCGCTCTGACATGCTCGCGCGATGAAGTCCGAGTCGACATCCTCGCAGTCTTCTTGCGCCAGATTCGGGTAGCACACGGTCGCGGCGAGGTGAGCGTCGAGACGGCGCTCCCGCTCGTATCCCTCCAGGATCAACCCGTCCCACTGGCACCGTTCCACGGCTGCTACGCGCACCGCAGCGAGCCAGTCACCGCAGGTCAGCCCGCCGTAGTCGACGCTCTCCTGTCCCACGTCCTGCCAGGAGAGGACCCCGGCATCCGGTTCCCGTTCGTCTTGCGTGGCCGTACCGCCACACCCGGCGGCGACCGAGACGAGCAGGACCATCGCGCCCATGGTTCTGAGAAGGGTTCGCTGGGTCATCGGGTCGGGTCTCCCTTCGCCCACGAGCGGCGTCGCGAGGGCCATACGTTCTGGCTGTTCTAGAGCGCGCAGGCGGATTCGCAGACCTCTGGCGTGAATTCGGGGTCGGGGGCCATGCAATCCCTCTCCACGAGGGCTGGGTAGCAGACGGATTCGGCGAGCCTGGCGTCGAGCGGACGAGACTCGTCGTAGCCCTGAAACACCACCCCCGTCCATTGGCACCGCTCCGCCGCCGCCGTACGCACGGCCTCGAGCCAGTCGCCGCAGGTCAGGTTCTCGAAGTCCACGTCAGGGTCCGGCGTCGGTCCCGAAGCATCACCTCCGGCAGCTCCCCTCGACGCCGAGGCAGGACCTCCGCCGCCTATCGGCGCCGAGGTCAGTCCCCCACCCTCTCCCTCCGGATCGCCGCCGGTCGTCGCACCGCCGCACGCGCCGGAGAGGGAGACCGAGACGAAGAGCGACCAGAACCCGAGGCCGAGCGCGGTGGTTCGTAGGGTCATGGGGTCTGCCCCGAGTCGTTACCCATGCTGATCAATTCTTGCCGCCTTCGGCTTGAATGCAAGCACCAAGACGGGCGCCCGATGTCCCGATTCCGAGAAGAACCCTGATCTACCAGGTCTGAAGATCCGGGCGTCACGCGCGGATCTTCGGCAGCGCAGTAGGTCGGCGCCGGAGGCGCCCGCCGCTCATCAGGCGGCGAGGAGGGGGAGGCCGCGGGTCGTGGCCGATGCGAGAGAGGACTCGCCTCCCCCGCCAGAAGGAAACCGTATCCGTTCACGGAGTCCTGACCTGAAACGACCGGCCGAGATCCGCTCCGCCGGCGGGGCTCCGCGCTCCGGGACCCAACGCGGGCCTGGGCGCGTTGCGGAGGGCGTGGGGGTCATTCCTGCGCTCTCGGGACCCGCGTCGCCACGGGTCCCGGGTTGCCATGGCAATGTGGGTGGCGGCGTGGGGTGCTCACGTACCCA
>JAFGBI010000029.1 GCA_016933275.1 Polyangiaceae bacterium
CGGCGACGAGGACGGCGACGAGGACGGCGACGAGGACGGCGACGAGGACGGCGACGAGGACGGCGACGAGGACGGCGACGACGGCGACGACGACGACGACGACGACGACGGCGACGACGACGACGACGACGACGACGACGACGACGACGACGACGACGACGATGACGACGATGACGACGACGACGCCCGGGGCGACCGAGCGGGTCGCGAGGGGGAGGGATCCGAGGCCGCGGGCAAGCCCGATGGTGGGCGCGGTGGACCGAGCACCGGCCTCACGCTGGCGCTGGCCGGAGGCACGCTCCTCGTTGGAGCGGTCATCGGGTGGGCCCTCTCCGAGCAGGGGGTTGGCAAAGGGGTGGGAGAGCAGTTCGCGGCGCCTCCCGCGGGATCCGCCAGTGCGCAGCCGACCGAGCCATGTGCGAACTGGCAGCGGCAGCTCTGCGCAGCGACCGGCGAGAAATCGGCCGCGTGCAACCAGGCTGGCTCGGTGGTCCATCTTCTGCCGGCGAGCGCCTGCGCTGCTGCGCTAAGAGAGCTGGGAGCGACGGTCGAGCACGTGAAGTCGACCCGGGCCTCCTGTGCCACCCTGGTCGAGAAGCTCTGCCAGGAACTTGGTGAGGAGACCCCCACGTGCAAGATGGTTCGAGACCGTACCGAGAGCTTCCCGCCGGATCGCTGCCAGGAGATGCTGAAGAACTACCCTGACGTCATTGCGAACCTCCGGAAGATGAGTGAACGGGGGGGCAGCATGGGTCCCCATGGCCCGCGGGGGCGGGGGGTTGGGGGGCCCGGCCCGAACCCACCGGGCGCCCCGCCTCCAGCCCCCAAGGCACCCGTCCGGACGCCATGACGCCCGTCCTGGTTGCCCCTGAGCTGCGGGGGCGAGATGCCGCTGCGGGGCTGCCGGGCAACCTGCCGTCGGGAGAGATCCTTCCGCTCGCTCGCTTTGGCGCGCCGGCTAGCCGCCAAGAGCTGCTCCCCCTCCTGGGCAGGGACTCCTGAAGACCAGGATCGCCCGCCCGGACGGGCCAGCGACTGCGGGGGCTTTGGCAGGTCGGAGGACGGTGGCGTACCCTTGGGGGATGGTCCGTTTGCGTGCAGTGCCGCGGGTCGTCCTGTGGCCGGTCTTGATGGTCGGGTGCACTGGGGGAGAAGAGGATCGCCTCCCCCGCGTGGAGGACTATGGATCCGGGACCGGGGGACAGAGCCTCGCGCGAGGCGGGGCGTGGGGACAGGGCGGCGAGCCCGGACTGGGTGGTCTGCGTGGCGGCGGGGGGGAGGGGACCGGCGGCATCTCGAGCGAGACGACCCTGCACGGCAATCTCTTCACCACCAACGGGTTCCTGTTCAGACTCGCTGGACAGCTCTTCGACTTCTCGGCTCCCGCCATCTCGTTCGATGTGCGCGCTGACGGTATGGGGAATGAGACCGTCACCCAGAGAACCGAGGCCGGGGGAGGAGACGTCGAGATGCCTGGCGTGCTCGAGTCCCCGACCACTTGGGTGCTGGTCTCGTCCCAGGACGAGGACTGGTATTCGACCTGGCAGGCGGTGGATCTGACGGACAGTTCCTCCGAGACACTCTTCGCCCTCACGGGTTCGGATATGGTCGGCGTAGCAACCGACATAGGTGCGACCCTCGACCCGGAAGCGGCGCAGATCATCCTCCGGGTTCAGGACTCACGAGGCGTTGCGCGTGCCGCGAGTGCGCAGGCGACCGGGGTAGGAGACATCGCCTACTCGCAGACGCCGAGGTTCGATGCCACGGGCCCTTCGGATCAGTTCGGCTTCGTCGTGCTGCTGAACGTCCCCGCGGTGGCGGAACCTGGCGAGATCGACCTCACGGTGACGCCGGCGTCGGGCGAGGTGATCAGGGTACCGGTGCGGGTCGAGGCCGGAGCGGTGACGGTGATCCGGGCGACCGTGCCCGAGTAGGACCCCGCCGGCCTGGCGTGGCCGCCCGCGGGGCCCCTTGCTGTCCCTCGCGGGGGAAGCTATGGGTGAGGGCCGTGGGCAAGCTGATCGATGGCAAGGCGGTGGCAGCAACGGTTCGGGCCGAGGTCGCGCAGCGAGTGGCGACCTTCACCCGGGTAGCGGGGCGGGCGCCGGGGCTCCACGTGATCCTCGCGGGAGAGGATCCCGGATCGGTCGTCTACGTTCGCAACAAAGAGAAGGCGGCCAAGGAGGTCGGGATGGTCGGTGAGGTACACCGACTGCCCGACAGCGTGACCGAGGCGGACCTCTTGGCACTCGTCGAGGCGCTGAACCAGGATTCGAGCGTAGACGGGATCTTGGTGCAGTTTCCCGTACCGAAGCAGATCCATCAAGCCGAGGTGCTGCGCACGATCCACCCGGACAAGGACGTGGACGGACTCCACGCCGTGAACGTCGGGCGCCTCTGGTCGGGCGACGAGGGGCTGGTGCCCTGCACTCCCCGCGGGATCCTGCGCCTCATCGCGGAGGCCCGCGTCCCGCTGAAGGGGGCTCGTGCTGTGGTGGTCGGGCGCAGCAATCTCGTTGGCAAGCCGGTGGCTGCGTTGTTGCTCGCCGAGCACGCCACCGTGACCTTGGCCCATTCGCGGACTGTCGACCTGAGAGAACGCTGCCGCGAGGCAGACATCCTCGTGGCCGCCGTGGGGCGGGCCAAGATGATCCCCGGTGACTGGGTCAAGTCCGGTGCCTGCGTGATCGACGTGGGGATGAACCGCGACGGAGCCGGAAAGCTCTGCGGTGACGTCGATTTCGCTAGCGTCGAGCCCGTGGCGGGGGCGATCACGCCGGTGCCAGGTGGGGTCGGTCCGATGACGATCGCCATGCTGCTCGAGAACACCCTGCGCGCTGCGGAGTCGCGGACCAACGCGCGGGGTCAGGGACGCGGGTAGCGTTCGGGATCGATCTCGAACGTTCGGCAGATGGCGGCCAGCACC
The DNA here is from genome assembly GCA_016933275.1 of Polyangiaceae bacterium. Lineage (GTDB taxonomy): Bacteria > Myxococcota_A > Polyangia > Polyangiales > Polyangiaceae > JAFGBI01. The sequence goes on from JAFGBI010000029.1 coordinate 2,927, forward strand.
TCGTCGGCGCGAGCGAGGGTCGCGCAGAGCTCACCGTCATTGTCGATGACATGGTCCGCGAGGGCGACCTTCTCGCGAAGCGGAAGCTGAGCCGCGATCCGGGCGCGCACGGCCTCGAGGGAGGCCCCATCGCGAGCGGATGCACGGGCGAGCTGGTGGTCCTCGCTCGCCGAGACGACCACCAGCGGCCGCAGGACATTGGTGAGTCCGACCTCCACGAGGAGCGGCACCTCGTTGCAGACGAGCGGCTCCCCGCCACGTTTCAGCGCCAAGAGCTGAGCCTCTCGCAGCTGCCGGATCCGCGGGTGGGTAATGGCTTCGACTCGCGCGCGGGCCGTCGAGTCCGCAAACACCAGGCGGGCCACGGCGGCGCGATCGAGCGTGCCGTCCGCCTGGAGCACCCAGGGCCCGAGTTCTTCCACCAGCGCGGCCAGTCCCACGGACCCGGGGGCCAGTACGGCACGAGCGAGGGTGTCTGAGTCGATGACCGGCAGCCCTCGAGCGCGGAACCGGCTGGCAATTGTGCTCTTCCCACTGCCGATGCCACCCGTGAGGCCGAAGACGTGCATGGTCACGGCACCGACGATAGCACCGGGACCATGCTATGCGTGTCCCGTGCCAGAGCGACACCTCGCTCTCCGCGGAGCGGTACGCCGTTGCGGTTCGATCGCGCTTGCGCTCGTAGGAGCCGGGTGCGTGCGGTCGGCAGCACCGATCCCAGCTGACGATGGGTGGCGACGACGCCCCGAGGTGGCGGCCGCAACCGCCCCGAGCGGACCGCGCGCAAGCTGGTCCACCGAGGAGGGCGCCGCACCGCTACCCGAGGTGGCGGTCGTCTGGCGCTTTGGTGCCGGTTCACCCACCCCCGGCGTCGCGTTGGCACCCGACGGCACCGTCTATGTGCCCACCAACGAAGGACACGTGCACGCCCTGTCCACGGAGGGACGGTTGCTCTGGGCCTACAACGTGCACACCCCCGCGGTGGGAGCGGTGGTGGCGGGGAACGGGGTCGTGGTCGTCGGCACGCAGGAAGGGAAGCTCGTCGCGTTGCGCCCGAACGGCACCGGCCTCTGGACGTTCCGCGTTCCCTTCCCCATCGTGACCGAGTTGCTGCTCGACACGCACGGTCGCGTGGTGTTCGGAGATGGCGCGGGGTACGTCAGCGCCGTCGACGGGTTCGGCGCCGTTCGTTTTCGCACCGCGGCGGGGGGAATGCCAGCTGGCGCCATGGTCGCGCTCGCCGACGGTGGGTTGGCGGTTGCGACCACCAACGGCGAGCTGGTCTGGCTAGGGGCCGGGCGGCGCCGCTCGCTCGATCTCGGTGGCAGGGTCGAGCGGGGTGTGGAAGCGATTGCGGGCCCAAGGATCGCGGTGATGGTCGCCGGGCAGCTCTGCGTCGTTCGAGACGGAGCCGTGATCCTGCGCCTCCCGAACGTCATTGCGGCCGCGCTCCACGACTCGGGCCTGGTGACAGTGTCTGCGGAGGGTGGGCTTGCCTACCGCGCCTTGGATGGGACCGTCGAACTCGAGCGAACGCTTCCGGCGATGCCTAGCGCGGCGCCTGTCGTGGACGCGCGCCAGACCGTCTACGTGCCCACCGCGGCGGGAACGTTGCTCATCGTCTCGCGCGGGTCCCAAGGCGTGCGCACGGTCCACGTCGGCGATGGCGCCCTCACTCGCCCCCTGTTGGATCCCTGCCGCGGGCGGGTGGTCGCGGCGAGCGGTGCGGGAACGGTCGTGGCATTTCGCATGCCCATCGGATCCTGAGCCGGCGGAGCTGGAGCCAAACAGGCCATCAGCGGTCAGCGGTCAGCGGTCAGCGGTCAGGTAGAACGTGGAGACCCTGGTTGCTGACGCCTGATTGCTGATGTTCCCGAAAACATTAGAAAAGATTCCACCAGGCACGGTCCCGATACCACCGCGAAGGGATCAACGCTAGAGCGCCGATCAGGTTGCCGAGAGCGAGGGCAGCGCTGGAAGCGCACCCCGAATCAGCCCCAGGTTGGCCCAATCGGCGCTGCCGAGCGAGGCCCGAAACCCAGGGCCCCTGACCTGGTCCCCGGGCGAAGGGAGGACGCTCTTCCAGCGCTGCCGCTGGCGAGGCCTGCTGCCGGCTCGGTGCTCTAGGATGTTGAGGGGCAGCAGGCCAGAAGGTTCAGGCCAGCGGCGGTCGACCCAGCGAGCCATGCGCCCCGATCGCTGCCCCAGGTTGGCAGCCCGCTCCGCTCTCTCGTCCTCTGGCCTCCACCGCGCACGCTCGCGGCCGACGGCCGAGTTCCCCGGTTTCTGGTTCCGGCTTCGCCGTACTAGGGTTCGGGCGTGGATCTCAGGAAGCGGCTCGCTCGGCTCGGTCCCGCCGGATCGCTGCCGGAGCCATTGGCAGAAAGGGCCGAGCTGCCGATTTCCGGCGAGGATCCTGGGGGGGCCGCGATGCCCGGAGCTGAACGACCGGTCCCAATTGGCTCGGCCTCGGCCGCAGGCGAGGTCTCGGCTCAGCAGGGGTTGGGGCGGCCGAGGATGAGGGTCGAAGAAGAGCGACGTTGGCCAAACGGTTCAGTTCCGTCAACCATGGCGGCCTTGCGGGAGAAGATGGCTGCAATCCTCGGGCGGCCCCCGCCGCTTGGTCCGGAGGTGGCGGATCCGGTCTTCAAGGACCTGCCTTTCGTCCGGGAGGAGACGGCGGAGGGGCCGCGCTATCGACGGCTCGAGCCGGTGAGGTGCTCGCACCAAGTGGGACGGATCCCGGTGGACGCGGCGCGAGCGGCACGCGCCGAAGTGTTGGCCCTCCTGGGGCTGGATCCCGTGATCGGGACGACCGACCCCGCGCGGTCCCTGTACTTCGACACCGAGACGACGGGGCTCGGGGGAGCAGGGTCGGTCGTGTTCTTGTTCGGTGCCTTCTGGTTCGACGATGAAGGGCAGCCGTTTCTCGAGCAACTGCTCCTACGTCAGCCTGGCGAGGAGCGCGCGCTGCTCCAACGCGTGGCCGAGCTCTTCGAGCAGGCCAGCCTCCTCGTGAGCTACAACGGCAAGACGTTCGACGCCCCGATCCTCGCGATGCGTCTTGTCATGAATCGCTTGCCGCCGCTGGCCGTGCGGCCCCACCTCGATTTGCTTCATGTGGCCCGACGGCTGCACCGTGCGCGGCTCGGTGCCTGCCGCCTGACCATGCTCGAACGCGAGGTGCTCGGCTTCGTGCGGGGCGAGGACATCGACGGGAGTGAGGTGCCGAGCCGGTACTCGCATTTCCTCCGCACCGGTGACGAAGAGTCCCTCCGCGTCGTCGTCGAGCACAATGCGTGCGACGTGATGACGATGGCCGCTCTGGTTGGCCTCTACGGGGAGCCGCTGGACACGTTGGCCGCCGCGGATCTCGTCGCGCTCGCGCGGACCTACCGCCGCGCGCGCGCCCTCGATGAAGCCGCCCGCGTGGTGGACGACGCGGTCGCTCGGGGCGTTGGTGACGCGGCTGTGCGAGTACGCGGTGACATCGCCAAGGCGCGGGGCGACCGAGCTGCGGCGCTCCGCGACTACGAGAGCCTGTGCGTCAAGATCGACGATCCCGGCCTGCGACTGGAGCTCGCGAAGCTCTACGAGCACCATGCGCGGCAGCCGCTCCGTGCTCTCGAGCTCACCCTCGCCGGGACCGGGGAGACCGCGCCAGCCGCCGAGCGACGTCGCGCACGTCTCGAGCGCAAGATCGCGCGGGATTCGACGCCCGCATCCCCAGCGGTGGTCGGCGAGGTTGGTAGACCCTCCCGAAAGGGTCCGTCGGGTGTTCGTTAGTCTTTGGGTAGCGCGGTCTTGGCCGGGTCTGGGAGAGCTCGGTGCCGTCTGTCCCGGCCAATTGGCGGCCAGCGCTCGGCGGCCGCCACGAGCGCCCTCCCCGCGGGGTTCAGCTCACAGCGACGTAGAAGTCCAGGGAGCGCAGGTTCGTGATGGGGCCCGCCCAGATCTCGAACCCAACCGCTACTGCGTTGACATGGGTGCCCGGCAGTTCGAGCCCACGCGTCCTCGCGTCCTCGACGAAGTCTGCCACGTCGAACTCGAGCTCGTAGAAATCGCCGCCCTCTGGCTGTACGTAGTTTACTATCGGTAGGCCATTGACCCTGCCCACGACGAGGTCCCAGGTGCCGGGGGTGTTGGCCACGGTGACCGTGGCGGCCAGGGAACCGGCCGGTTGATAGCCCGAAGGATCGCGGAGCCAGACCATGAGGTAGCTCTGAAGGCGTGTGCCATCGCCGAGCCAGATGTCATAGGCGGCGTTGTAGCCTCCGGTGTTGCCGTTGGGGCTCCAACGCCAGCCGGTGCGAATGGCGCCAACCGTCTCGATGGCCGCGGGGAGCCCACACTGGGGAACGGTCGATACGGAGTATTGCCCGCAGAACACCGTTGGATACCCCGCTGGTTCTCCGTTGGTGCCCGGGGAACCAGCGAAGCTTTCTACCGTGAACGAGGTGCCTTGCCAGGAGATGGTCTGACTCTCGAAGCCAGGCCCCCAGCCGTTGGTGATGAGGACGTAGGGCACGTCGTTGCGTCTGATGTCCGAGGCCGTGTGGTAACGCTCGATCGAGTCACCCATGCCCACCTGTGAGGCCGTCTCTAGCTCGGAATTGGGGTTGGGCATCCCGCCCGTGCCCCGGGTGTTGGTGATCGGCTCGTACCCACCGCCAGAGCAAGCGTAGGCCGCCGCGCCCAACACCGTGACGAGGCTCAGCGCCGAGAGTACCGAACGGAAGCGATTCATCTTCACCTCGCGAGGTAGGGAGCAACGCTCCATGCCGCCCGGCTTACTAGCACTTTTGGGGCGAGCTCCGGCGGGCTCGGGTGGGCCCGGGGTCTATTTGGCATCCCGACCTCCTGGGCTGCTCCGAGATCGGTGTTCCTCGGCAGCGGAGGGACCCTCCGGCCAGCATCTGGCTCAGCGCCACCGGTGCAAGCAGGTGGGATACTAGCATACATCACGACCGTGGGGCATGGTACTGGGCGCCATCGATCGGCGCTTCACCGGTAGCCCGCCGCCTGGATCGCGAAGAGCATGGCGTAGCGGCCACCCCGAGCGACCAGGCTGTCGTGGGTGCCGAGCTCGACCACCCGCCCCCCGTCGAGGACGGCGATCTGGTCGGCGACGCGCACGGTCGAGAAACGGTGCGAGATCACGATCCCGATTCGAGATCCGATGAGGTCACGGAAGCGGGAGAAGATCTGGGCCTCGGCTTCGGCGTCGAGACTGGCGGTGGGCTCGTCGAGGATGAGCACATCCGCGTCCCGGCGCACGAAGGCGCGGGAGAGCGCGATCTTCTGCCACTCGCCGAGCGAGAGCTCTTGGCCGCCGGCGAACCACTTGCCAAGCTGGGTCCGATAGCCCAGCGGGAGCGCCATGATATCGTCGTGTACGAGAGCCCGCTCGGCAGCCTCGCGCCACCTTGCTTCGTCGTCGAGTGCCCGGACGTCGCCGACCCCAACGTTCTCGCCTGCGGTGAGCTGGTACCGCACGAAATCCTGGAAGATGACCCCGATCCGCCGCCGAAGCGCCGTCTCGTCCCACTCCGCGAGATCGAGTCCATCGAGGAGCACTCGTCCTTCGCTCGGGGCGTAGAGGCGCGTGAGGAGCTTCACCAGGGTCGTCTTGCCCGACCCGTTCCGTCCGACGAGCGCGAGCTTGGTTCCCGGCGGGACGTGGAGGTTTACGCCAGACAGCGCCGGTGTTGGGGCGCCCGGGTAGGTGAAGCCGACGTCCACGAAGCGAATTCCGTCCCGGGGGTCCGGTCCCGCGGTGGCCTTCCCGGACGACGCGGGGACGGGTTGCTCGAGGAGTTCGTAGAGGAGCGTCACGTACTGGTTGTCGTCGTACATTCCCGCGATGGAGCCGAGGAACGCGGTGAGGGCGGCCTGCGCCTGGCGGAGCACCACCATCAACATCGTCATGGTTCCCACGCTGATGGCAGCGTCCACCGCGTCCCACGCGATCCAGGCATAGGCGGCGGCGAGCGCCAACGCTCCCGCGACGCTCGCCGAGAAGCCGAAGACACCGCGGCGCACCGTGAGGCGTCGGTCGGCGGCATAGAGCTCGCGGAAGCCGGCGCGGTAGCGGGCCAGCAGCGGGGCACCCAGTTCGAGGAGCTTCACCTCCTTGGCGTGATCATCCCGGGCCAAGACCGTCTCGAGGTAGTATCGACGGCGCTCCTCGGGGGCTCGCCACCTGAAGAGCCGGAAGGCGTCGGTTGCGAGCCGCGTCTCGGCGAGGAAGGCCGGCGCCGCGGCGCCACCGAGGAGGAGCAGGAGCCAAGGGGAGAAGGTCGAGACGAGGACGGCGTAGCCGAGCAGGGAGAGGCTGCCCTGGACCAGATCGAGGGCACGGCGGGCGAGGCTCAGCGGGCGGAAGGACGCTTCCCGACGGGTTCGAGTGATTCGATCGTAGGTTTCCGAGTCCTCGAACTCCGAGAGAGGAAGGGTCAGTGCCTTCTCCAGGACGAGCTCGTGGACGTGCTCAGCGAGCTGTACGCGAAGCAGAGCATCGGCGACTGCCCGCGCCCGCTGGGCCGCTGTCATGAGGACGACGAGACCCAGCTCGACGGTGACCCACATCATCACCGACCAGCGGTCGTCTGGGCTGCCGCTGGTCGCGGCTTGTACCACCCCATCGACGATGACCTTGCCCACCCAGGCGGTCGCAGCGGGGAAGAGGCCGAGAGTGAGGCTCAGCGCGGCGAGCCACGCCGCGAGCGAACGGTTCGTACCCCACACCAGCGAGAGAGCTTGCCAGGTGTAGCGGAGCACGCCCGACAGACGCCGGACCCCGCCGACGCCCGGTGCCGGGATCGGGGGCGGCGGTTCGGGCGAGATCACAGTGGACTCCGGCAAGCTAGCCCACGATGAGATTGAGGATCCTCCCAGGGACGTAGACGAGCTTCCTGATCGACTTTCCCTCTAGGAACCGACGCACGTTCTCGTCGGCGAGCGCGCCCTCGCGGGCCTCTGCCTCGCTCGCGTCACGAGCGAGGAGCGCCCGGCCGCGGACCTTGCCGTTCACCTGGACCCCGATCTCGACCACCTCGTCGACGACCAGGGACGGGTCGTATGCGGGCCAGGCGACGTCGGCGATGCTGGGCGGGCGCGCGAGGCCGCCGCCAGCGGCGTCACCGCTCGACCAGAGCTCCTCGGCGAGGTGCGGTGCGAACGGAGCGAGCATCAACACCAGCCACTCGATCCCTTGACGGGGGGGCGCCTCCAGCGACGCCAAGTGATTGACGAGCTCCATCATGGCGGCGATCGCGGTGTTGAAGCGGAGGTGCTCGATGTCCTCGCTCACCTTCTTGAGGGTCTTGTGCAAGAGCTTCTGGGTGGTCGGGTCCGGTGGTGTGTCGCTGAGCGGCCTCCTGGCGACCGTGTGGACGCGGTCCAGGAAGCGCCGGACGCCCTTGAGCCCTGCTGTCTGCCAAGGCTTCACCTGTTCGAGCGGGCCCATGAACATCTCGTACACGCGCAGGCTGTCGGCGCCGTACTCGCGTACGACGTCGTCGGGGTTGACGACGTTTCCGCGGGCCTTGCTCATCTTGAAAGCGACGCTCTGGACCCGGGTTTCCCCGTCCACCTTGAGGCGGAGGCCCCCAGCCTTCTTCTCGACCGCGTCGTCGCCCACGCGGACGGCGGTCACCGGCACTCCCGTGCCGGCTTCGACGTAGTCCTCGTCGCCGGCGCCGGTCGTCACGCGATCCGAGCTCACCCAGCTGCCGTCCGCCTTCTGATAGGCAATGAGCTGCGGATCGCCGAGGATCATCCCCTGGTGCACGAGCTTCTGGAAGGGTTCGGGGTGCTTTACGACTCCAATGTCGAAGAGCACCTTGTGCCAGAACCGCGCATAGAGCAGGTGCAAGACCGCATGCTCTGCCCCTCCAACGTAGAGATCGACGGGCATCCACTCGTCGTAGGCCGCCGGGTCGAAGATCGCGGTGTCGTTTCGCGGGTCGAGGTACCGGAGGTAGTACCAGCAGGATCCGGCCCATTGGGGCATGGTGTTGGTTTCGCGCGCGTACCAAGCGCCGTCCTTCTGGAAGAACCGCCACTCGAGGGCCTTGGCGAGGGGCCCCGCGGGATCCCCCCCGGGCTTGTAGTCCTCGAGGTCGGGGAGACGGAGCGGAAGCTCGCTCTGGTCCACCGCGATGGGGCGGGAGTAGTCGATCTCGTACGGGTCGCCGCCACGCGGGTCGCCGGCAGTTCGTACGGGGAAGTAGATGGGGATCGGTTCGCCCCAGTAACGCTGTCGCGAGAACACCCAGTCGCGGAGCTTGTAGTTCACCTTGGCTTCGCCCAGGCCTTTGGCCGCCAGCCAGGCGGTGATGTCTCCCTTCATCTCGGCCGTCGTCTGCCCCGTGAACTGCCCCGACTGTACTGCGATCCCGGGCTCGGTGAAGGCGTTGGCGAGCGGGCCGTGGAGCGCACCATCGGGGCTGACGACCTCCACGATGGGGAGCCCGAACCGTGTGGCGAACTCGAAATCCCGCTCGTCGTGGGCAGGAACGGCCATGATCGCTCCGGTCCCGTAGGAACCGAGGACGTAGTCGGCGGTGAAGACGGGGATGGGCTCGCCGTTGACAGGGTTGACCGCGCGGGCGCCGGTGAATACGCCGGTCTTCTCGCGGCACGCCGTGCGCTCGAGATCGCTTTTCGAGCGGGCCGCGGCCACATACGCCTCCACCGCGGGCCGCTGCTCCGGTGTGGCGATGGTGACCGTCAGCGGGTGGTCCGGGGCGATGACCATGTACGTGGCGCCGAACAGGGTGTCTGGACGCGTGGTGTAGACGCGGAGCGACTCCGATCGACCTTCGAGCCGAAAGTCTACCTCCGCGCCCTCGCTGCGGCCGATCCATTCGCGTTGCTTCGCCTTCGTCTCCGGCCAATCGAGGCCGTCGAGGTCTGCAGCCAGGCGGTCGGCGTAGGCGGTGATCCGGAGCTGCCACTGCCGGAGCGGCTGGCGGACGACGGGATGGCCGCCACGCTCGCTCTTGCCATCGATGACCTCCTCGTTGGCGAGCACGGTGCCGAGGGCAGGGCACCAGTTTACCGGGACCTCCGCCTGGAACGCCAACCCCTTAGCGAACAGCTTCAGGAAGATCCACTGGGTCCACTTCATGTAGCCGGGGTCGGTCGTGTCGATCTCGCGGGACCAGTCGTAGGAGAAGCCCAGCATTCTGAGCTGGCGCCGGAAGGTGGCCACGTTCGAGGCCGTGGTGGAAGCCGGGTGGGTACCCGTCTGGATGGCATGCTGCTCCGCGGGGAGGCCGAAGGCGTCCCAACCCATTGGGTGCAGCACATCCCAGCCGCACATGCGCCGGTACCGAGCGACGATGTCCGTGGCCGTGTAGCCCTCCGGATGGCCCACGTGGAGCCCATGGCCAGAGGGGTAGGGGAACATGTCGAGGGCGTAGAGCTTGGGGCGTCCCGCTCGGCGCAGCGCGCGGAAGGTCTGGTGGTCTTCCCAGTAGCGCTGCCAGCGCCCTTCGATCTCGAGGTGGTCGTAGGCCATGGCGGGTTCGTGTAGCAGATATGCGGAGCCCGAGGGGAGGGAATCGGGCCTCTGGCCGGCAGGTTGGGGGGCCTTCAGGGGGCGGTGCCGTTCCTTCTGGGGGGTCCGAGGCCAGAACCGGGCGCAGAACCGAGTTACCTGAACGTGCGTTGGCCTGTGCCAAAGCTGTTGTTTCCCGTGGAACCGCAAGCCGCCGGCCGCCGCACCGTTTCGGCGTCGCGCCGGGCAAAGAACGAGGGACGTTCGGAAGATCGGGGGTAACGGTGCCGGACGCGAGCTCCTGTGTTACCGTTCCCCCGCCATGATCACCGTGGGTTGCGCGGGATTCGCGGTACCGGCTACGCGGTACTTCAAGGAGTACCTGTTCGTGGAGGTGCAGGAGACGCACCTAGCGGTGCCTGGACCGGGAACCGTTCGCCGCTGGCGACGTGAAGCTCCGAAGGGGTTCGAGTTTGCGCTGCTTGGACCGCGCGAGATCGGGCAAGAGGGGTTTCGGGCAGGGAAGGTGGTGGAGAACGCCCTCAAGATCCTCTCGGAGGTTGCCGCCGAGCTCGAGTCGCAGACGGCCGTCTTCGTGGCTCCCCCGGATTTCGTCTCGGGTCGCGGCAACAAGGCCGCGCTCCGGGAGTTCCTGCCCATGGTTCGGCACCATTTCGAGCGGGTGGTCTTCGATGTGAGTGCGAGTTGGGATCCGGGAGAGGCCGACGAGATCGCCGAAGAATGTGGGACGTTGTCGGTTCGGGATCCCCTGGCGACCGGGCTCTCCAAGCGGTCGGTCGCGTATTATCGGCTCCCGGGACCAGCCGGGCACAAATCGCGATACGAGGATCCGGCGATCGAGAGGCTGGCCGAGATCGCCGCCGGAGGGCTCGCCCAGACCGCCACCTACGTGTTCACCAACGTGGACATGTTCGCTGACGCGAAGCGGTTCAAGCGGGCGATGCACCTCTGACGGACGATCGGTCTCACCGCGGACATGGGAGACCCCCTCTTCCCGCGGGCCATGCCCCCGTCGAGGACGGAGACCAACCTCCTTGTCCTGGTCGGCGGCCAAGCTGCCGGTCATGGACGAAGCGAGGCGCCAGACCAAGGATCTGGCGCCCCGTGATCGGTGGATGGCCGTCACCGAGGCGACGACCTCCGCAATTCCGAAGCGAACTCAGATGTCATCGCTACAGGCGCTGGCGCCGCCCGCACCGGAATCGGTGAAATCGAGACACTGGGCGATGCAATCGACCCCGGCGGGGTCCTCGCCCTCCATGGGGGTGTCTCTGACGCAATTGACCAGAACGTTGGTCTCTTCTAGGGGATCGTCCCCGGTCAGCGCGGCCGCTCCGTCGCAGTCCGCCTGGAGGTAGTCATTACAGTCGTCCTTCCAGGCAGCCTCGATGCACTCCTGGTAGGCCACGAACTCGTCGATGCAGTCCGCGGTCCCGTTCGGCCCGGTGAACACGTCGCCGTCCAGGTCGATCCCGATGGTGTCTTCGGTTTCCTGGCACGCGGCGAACGCATCGGCACAGGTGGTCTGGAGGCATTCCACGCAGATATTCGGGGAAGCTCCCCCCTCTCCGCCGACGTCCGTCCCGCCCGTATTGGCCCCGCCTTCGCTGGTTCCGCCGGTGCTCGTTCCGCCAGTCTCCCGGCCGCCAGTGCTTGGGTCGCCGCCCTCGTTGCCCCTGCCGCCAGTGCTGTCGTTCCCCACGTTGCCGGTGTTGGCGCCACCGATGCCATCGTCCGGATCACCTTCGGTAATCGTGCAAGCGACGGCGATCGAGCCGACCACACAGCCCAAGCCTACGACCTTCAACCAAGCCTTCATGTCGATCTCCCTTTGGTGTCCCATCTCATGGGTCACGGTTGCTCTCACCATCGAACCATCTGGCGCACCGTGCCGGTGCGAGCTCTCTCCATCGCTCCGGCCGCTGGCGCGACCACCGCCCCGCCGCTCACGCGAGGAGCGTGCCGCGGTGCCGCCCCCGGGGCGGCACCGGCCGCGGAAACCTAGCGGCTCTGTGGATCCTTCGTCAATCCAACGGCCAAGGAACTCGCGGTCCCGTGGACCGCAACGCTGAATGGACGTGAGGTCTCGGGTGACTATTCTCTTCCCTGCTTACCAGAGGGATCGTCCGACCCGTCGGCCGCTGGGTCCGGGCCGTTTGGCGGGTCGTTTTCCGCTGGGTCGGTGGCCTCCTCCAACGCTGGCGAACTGCGTCGTTTGGCTGCCGGGGTCTCATCCTGGGTCTGGAAGGCCGGCGAGGCCCGTCTCCTCGCCTCGCGCCGGACCTGTCGCGCTTTGGTGGTGGCTGCTTGGCCGTCCGGTGGCTCTCGGACTGACCGCATGGCTCGGATCACGCGGGGGTTGGTCCGAAACCCCCCTGCGAACACCAGGGCAGCCACCAACCACCAGGGCGAATTCCCCAGCAGGGCGAAGGGGGTGGGGGATCGAAGCCAGGCGATCTCGGTGGCGAAGGCCTCCTCCCGGAAGGTGCCGCCGTGGCGAACGGTGCGACCGACGGGATCGATGAAGCCGCTGACCCCACTGTTCGTCGAACGGACCAGGTAGCGGCGGTGCTCGATGGCCCGGAACTTGGCGAGCGCGAAGTGGATCCATGGCTCGGTCGAGTCACCGAACCAGGCGTCGTTGGTCATGTTGACCAGTAGATCGGGCGACCCCTCGTTCACGATCCGGTTCACGAACGCGGGGAGGATGTCCTCGTAACAGATGAAGAGCGCGATCTCGCGGTCCCCGAGCGGAAGGGGGCGGAAGGAGGTCCCCGGGCTGAACTGGCCGGAGTTCGGGGACCAGTCGTACAGGATGGGAAAGGAGTCGCCGAAGGGAAGGTACTCCCCAAATGCGAGGAGATAATGCTTGTCGTACCGACAGGTTGGGCAGATTTCTCCGTTGGCATTCGCGAGCAATCCGGAATTGTACAACACGTAGCGCCGTGGCCCTTCGACCGGGCGATAGAGCACCGCCCCGACGATCGCGGGGACGCCGAGGCGGGAGGTGACCCGATCCGCCAGGACTTGGCCTGCTCGTTCCTCGGGGACGGCCGACATCACGGAAGTCTCGCTCCAGACCACCAGATCGAGGGGACCGGCTTCGCGGAGCTGTCTGGTGAGTTGGAGGTGGCGGTGGAGTCCCTCGGCCTTGTTCAGCCGTTTTCCGAACAGGCTCATGTTCGCTTGCACGACCCCCACCGTCGCCTTCGGTGCCGCCTTCACCATCGCATCCACTTGCGGAATGCGCAGCGCTCCGTAGAGCAGGGCGGCGACGACGAGTGCCGCCCAACGTGCGACGTGTCGACCCCGTTCGATGTGGGCGGCCGCGCGGGCGCGGGGCCCCGCGGTTGCGTGCTTCGTCGTGCGCCGCTCGAGCCAGGCGAGGAGCGGTGCGGCGAGGACGAGATTCGCGGCCACCAGCACCAGGACCACCAGGATCGGACCACCAAGCTCCGCGAGCTGGAGCAGGATGGGTATCTGGTGGACCGTGGCGGCGTAGGTCCAGGGGAAGAGCAACGGGAAGACTTGCTCGCTCGCGGCGAAAGCGGCGGCGAAGACGAGCCCCGGGGGCCAGCCGCGTCGCTCGGCGCGCGCGTAGAGCCAGCCGCAGAGCGCCATGCGGCCCGCTTGGTAGGCGGACAGGATCGCCACGAACAGCAGGCACAAAGGGGCAGGGAACCCGCTGAACGTCTTCAGCATGTCGTTCAGCCAGTAGAAGCCGAACACAGTCATGGTGAAGCCCGCCACCCACCCCGAGGCGGTGGCACGGCCTACCGACGCCCCCCGCAAGGCGACGATCAGGGGGACGAGGGCCATGAACGAGAGGGGCCAGAGGTCCATCCCTGGAAATGCGAGGAAGTACGCGAAGCCGGACCCGAAGGCGAGCGCGTGAGCGGGCCAGCGAGTGACGAGCGGGGAGTCCGAGACCATGAGTCGAAGGCTCACCGGGTTGGCGTCGCGGGAGGCGAGGCGGATGGGTTGCTGGTGGGCGGCCGGCTTTCGGCGCCGGGTCTGATTGGCGTTCGAGGGTTTCGGGATCCCGAAGTCCTCGCTGCTCTGCGGCTACCCCGGGGAGTCGGGGTGCTCGCGGTAGGCGTGTCCCCGGGGGCTCGCTCGCGCGCGGGTGCGGTCAGGTCCGCGCAAGCGGGCAGTTGAGCGAGGAGGAAGGCGAGGAGCAGGGCCGAGGCGGCGCGCATGGCTGCCTAGTTACGGCCGAGTCGCCGCGGGGCGCAAGGGCTGGGTGGACCGTCGTCGGGGAGCGAGCGTTCTTGGCTCTGGCGGACCGGGGCGGGGCCGAAGCCTGGCGCAGCCCTTGCCACGGCCCGCCCCTGCGAGAATGATTCGGGCAGTGCCCACCATCCTGCACATCGAAGACGATCCGGCCAATCGCCTGCTGGTACGAAAGCTCCTCTCCCCTCAAGGATTCGACGTCATCGACGCGACCGACGGGCTAGAGGGGATCCGGAAGGCTCGCGCCGACCGTCCGGATCTCATCCTGGTCGATATTGCCATCCCCGGCATGGACGGCTACGAGGTAACGCTCCGTCTCCGCGCTGAGCCCAAGCTCCAAGGCGTTCCCATCGTGGCCATCACCGCCGAAGGGAGCCGGGACGCGAGTCTCGCGGTTGGGTGTGACGGGTTCCTGCAGAAGCCGATCGACGCCCGTTCCTTCGCCCGCAACGTGCGCGGCTATCTCAAGGGTCACCGCGAGGCGACCTCGGCGGATCGTACCGATACCCACCTTCGCGCCCAGAGTCAGCGGATCGTGGGCCACCTCGAGGAGAAGATCGCCGAGCTCAGCGCGGCCAACCAGCAGCTCCGCGAAGTCGCCGAGGCTCGCAAGGCATTCTACCGCAACATCTCGCACGAGCTTGCCACCCCGATGACGCCCATCGTCGGCTACGTGAAGCTGCTTCGAGACGAAGAGCTCGGCCCGCTGAGCAAGGCACAGGGGAAGGCGATGAGCGCCTTGGACGACTGCGTGCAACGTCTGCGGGGTCTGATCGAGAACCTGCTCGATGTCACGGCCATCGAAACCGGGAAGCTCCGGTTCGCGCTCCACGAGTACGATCTCGTGGACGTGGTACGGAAGGCGGTGGACAAGCACCGACCCTCAGTGGCGCAGAAGCCATGTCGCATGTTGTTGGAGTTGCCTTCTTCGCTTCCAGGACTGGGCGATGGTTTGCGGATCGGACGTGCCGTGGAGCAATTGCTGGACAACGCAGTGAAGTTTACCCCCGCCGGGGGCACGATTGGCGTGCGCGCGCGCCAGATCAGCGAAGGGACCTTCGAGGTGTGCATCGCCGACACGGGGCCTGGGCTTCCCGTCGGCTTGGCGGAGCGGGTCTTCGAGCCGTTCTACCAGGTGGATGGTTCACCAACCCGAAGCCATGGGGGCACAGGGGTTGGGCTAGCGATTGCGCGCGGGATCGTCGAGGGGCACGGCGGCACCACACGGGTCGAGTCGCCCTCCCAACAGGAGGTACAGGGGGAAGTCCTGGCGGGAGCCGCTTTCTTCCTCTTCCTCCCCGCGCGCCCGGCGTCCCTCGTGGCGGGGGTCGCGGTCTCACGGTGACACCGACCGGCCACCGGCTCGCCGCGAAGGGGACGATTTACCTCGACTGGAACGCAACGGCTCCTCCCCTTGCGGACGCGATCCGCGCCGTGGCATCCGTTGACGCCGCCGCCTGGGCCAACCCATCGAGTGTCCACCGGCTCGGGCGAACCGCACGTGCCAACCTCGAGGCCGCCCGGGAGGTGGTCGCCCACCTGCTGGGCGCGGAGCGGGAGGATTTGGTCTTCACCTCGGGCGGCACCGAGGCGAACAACCTCGCGCTCCGCCAGGCAGCCGCGCTGGTCACCAGCCGCCTGGAGCACCCTTCCATCACCCGCGTCGCCGAAGCCCTCGAGCAGGATCGAGTGCCAGTGCGGTGGCTCGCGACAGCCCCGGATGGCTTGCTCGATCCGGACGAGGTGGCGTCTGCGCTTGCTGGACTCCCCCCACGTTCCGTGGTTGCCATCGCCTGGGCCAACCATGAGACGGGCGTGATCCAGCCGGTGGCGGAGATCGCGAGACTAGCCTGGAACGTTGGCGCCAAGGTGCACCTTGATGCGGTGCAAGCGGTGGGCAAGCTCGTTGGGGTACCCCTCGCTTGGGCCGATACGGTATCGGTTGCCGCCCACAAGCTCGGCGGACCGAAGGGCATTGGCGCCATCGCGTGGCGCTCGAGCGATTCCCTTCGGCCGTTGCTCCTCGGGGGAGCCCAGGAGCGGGGCCTGCGGCCTGGAACACAGGGCGTAGGGCTTGCCGCCGGGTTCGCCTGCGCCGCGCGATGGGTGATGGATGGCGGCTCGGAGCGGCACCGGACGATTGCCCCGCTGCGGGACCGCCTCGAGCAGGCACTCTCCCGCTTCGGGATCGCTAACGGGGCGAATGCCCCGCGGATGCCCCATGTCACCAACCTTTCCTTCTACGACTGGCGCGGAGACGAACTCGTGGCAGCTCTCGATCTCGAGGGGATCTGTGCGGCGAGTGGTAGCGCTTGCTCGGCCGGAACCGCGGAAGTGTCGGCGACGATCGGGGCCATGTTGGGCCGCGAGCGAGCCGAGGCGGCCGTTCGCTTCAGCCTCGGCGAATCCACCACCGAGGCTGAGGTCGAGGGAGCGATCGCGGTGATGGGGCGTGTACTGGCCCGGGCGGGACGGGAATCACCGGTCGCCGCCTCAGCAGGCTAGAGCACCGATCTGGTTGCCGACAGCAACGGCAGCGCTGGAAACGCGTCCGTGCGAGGCGAGGACGCGTTTCCAGCGCTGCCTCGGGAGAGGTCTGCTGTCGGTTTGGTGCTCTAGGTCGTTGATTTGACGCAGCAATCAACCTGTTTGCCGCTTTGGGGTCGGCGCTCCTGAGGGGCGAGTCGGGAGGGGGATTGCCAAACGGGTGACGGGATACGGCTAGGAAGCCGACATCCTCAAGGGTCACCTCCGTCCTCCCTCCACACCTCCAGTGACACCTCGCATTGTCCGCAGAAACGACGGTATCCACGGAGAAAAATCGCGGTGGTTTGGGCGGCGGCGCGCAGCCATTCAGTGTATTGGCGGGGCCGAATCCCTGAACAGAGGTTACGCAGAGGGGGCGCCGTCGGGCCCGATCTCAGGAACCTGTCTCGAAATGGTTGGCTAATTGACCAATCTTGCTCGACTTTCAACCACGGCATAGAGCGCGACCGCAGCTGCCACCGAGGCGTTGAGGGAGTCTATCGCACCTTCGCCCACGATCGAAACGACCTGCGAACAGGCACGTCGAACGGAACGGCGGAGTCCCTCGTGCTCGCTCCCCACCACCAGGATGGTTGGTCCCCTCAGGTCACGGTCGGATAGCCGCACGGGCGCGTGGGCGTCGAGCCCCAAGACGTCGACGCCCTGGTCACGCGCCGCGTTCAGCCAACCCACCAGGGAGGTTACTCGACAGAGGGTGGCGTGCTCCACAGCTCCTGCGGAGGCACGAAACGTGGCTGCCGTGAGCGGCGCGGACGCGTGTTCGGGCCAGACGACAGGGGCGCGGGCGATGGCCACTGCGCTGCGTATCGTGGCGCCGAAGTTCTGTGGATCTTGGATCTGGTCGAGCGCGAGGGCGATGAGGTTTGGGCGTCCGAGGAGCGAGAAGGCGTCCACGAACGCGAGTGGTGGCGCCCAGGCGAGCACACCCTGGTGCTGGGTGCCCGCGGCTAGTCCGTCGAGTTCCGTGCTCGGCAAACGCACGATCGTCTGCACTCCATGGTCCCGGGCGAATCGGGCGACTGCGTCCAGCCTGGGGAGCGACCGCGCGTCAATCGCCACGCGGTAGAGGTTCGGGCCGTGGACTCGGATGGCCTCACGGACGGGCTGCAGCCCGACGATCAGTCGATCCTCGGCTTCCGATCCGAGGACGGGGGTTGGGGAACGATGAGGGGGGCGACCTGCGTGTCGTCGGTTGCCCCGGGACTCGACGTTCTCGCCCGCGAGGTATCGTTCGCCAGCGGTTGCAGGTCGGGGGCCGGAGGCCGCTTGGTTGCGATCACGAGGGGCCATTCGCGGCTCCCGCGATCTCGGCCACGATCGCCTCTGCGGCGGCGGCGGGGTCAGCCGCGTCGCGGATGGGTCGTCCCACGACCAGCAGCGAGGCGCCATCACGGACGGCGCGGGCAGGGGTTGCCACCCGCTTCTGGTCGTCGTCATGCGGGCCGTTGGGGCGGATGCCGGGCGTGACGAGGATGGTGGCCGGATCGAGCGCGTTGCGTAGGAGGCTCACCTCGGCCGCCGAGCACACGAGTCCAGGCATCCCGGCCCCACGAGCCAGCCGCGCGAGGCGCAGAGCCTGTGTGGCGGGTGGGTCGCCGACTCCCATCGCTTCGAGGTCGGTGGCGTCGAGCGAGGTCAGTACGGTGACCGCGAGCAGAGTCAGCGGCGAGCCTTCGGCTGCCCTGACGGCCGCCTCCAACATTCCCCGGCCACCCACCGCGTGGACGGTGAGGTAGCGCACGCGGTGGCTGGCCGCGGCGCGAACCGATCGCTCGACGGTGGCCGGGATGTCGTGGAGCTTCAGGTCGAGGAAGATGTCGCACCCGAGCTCGGCTCCGAGTTCGATGGCTCGCGGCCCCTCACGAACGAACAGCTCGAGGCCGATCTTCAGCACCCCGACGTGAGCGGCGACCCGGGAGGCGCCCTCCCGCGCTGCCTCGAGCGATGGATAGTCGAGGGCGAACGCGAGGCGGGAGCGGGCTGCCAAGAGGGGTGTCATAGCCGTACCTAGGCCCCCAGCGACGAGCCCGAGGCCAGCATCGAGCCAAAATGGGTCGCGGTCCGTCGATCACAGGCAAGAACAGAGCGGATCACCCGGCGGGCAGTTGCAGGGCTTGGCGGTGTCGCCGCCAGCCTTGGGACGGGGTCCGCCGCCGCGGGTGTTCATCTTGTTTGCTTCCTGCTTGGCCTTGGCCAGCTGGGCCTCGAGCTTTGCCCGCTCGGCCTCGTCCTTGGTGGATGCGAGCTGGTTCTTCAGAGCCTCCTGCTCGCGCGCGTTCTGCTCCATCGAGCGCTTGAGCTGTTCCTTCTCGGCTTCGATCACCTGGCGTTGTGCCTCGAGGGCTGCCTCTTTTGCCTTCTGCTGCTGTGACCAGTTGCTGAACAGGACCCCTCCCCCAATCCCACCAATCAAGAGCACCGCGACCAGCCCAATCGCCATGTAGGTGAGGCGCTTCTTGGTCTGGTCCTGGGCGAGAGCCGCGAGATTGTGCTCGTGCGCCTGCGTGGCCGCCATGGCTTCCATCCGAGCGCGCTGCTCGGTCTCCGCCCGGGCCTTCTCGATCTCCGCGTGGTGGATTGCCTCGAGTCGGGCAGTCTCCTCTCGGCGTCGCTGCTCCTCGAGCCGGCGCGCCTCTTCCTCGGCCCGGAGTCGTTCCTCCTCGGCTTCTCGACGGGCGCGTTCCTCCGCGGCGCGACGCTCGGCATCCGCGCGCGCGCGGGCCTCCTTCTCGGCTTCTTCCGTCTTGATCCGGTCCTCTTCGAGGTTCATCAGCTCTTTGAGAGAGAAGAGAACGGAGCTTTCTTTCTGTTCGGCCATTAGCGTTCCTCGGGCGGGGATGCTCGCGGCGAGTTCACCGAGCCGGAGCCACGCTTGCGCATAGCAATCCGCAATGGATTTCTCAACCGAAGCGTGCGGCTAATGTAGACGAACTCGGGGTGTTGGCCCAGTAGGAGAGTGTTCCGTAGGACCCGCGTCTCCCCACCTGTCTTGGGCTGGTTCATCGGCCGCGCGTTTCGGGCCCGGTTTCCCCCCGCGAGCGCGTTCGCGTCGGGATGGGTGGGTTCTGGTGGGGCGAATCGTGAAGCAGAGCCGCCCTTCTCTCGGGCGAGGACGCCAATCGACGGGAAGATCGGTGGGTCTGGGGTCCGGTCCACCCGCCCCGGGCAGCTACGGCTCGAAAAATCCACTCTGGTGGCGGCTCCGGTGGTCGCGGGTAGCGCCACCGGCTCTGGAGCTGGCGGCGCCACCTTCCCGTCCAAGACCCCGTCCAAGGTCTGCCCATGGAGAATCACTCCCGCCAGAAGAGCTTCCAGGGGTTGTGCTTCAGGTCGCGGAGGAGCTCCTGGAGATCGTCGTAGATCGCCTCGTCCATGACCAGGGCACCCAGCGTGCCCTGACCACGCTTGACTCGGGAGACTACGTCTCGAGTGTCCGCAACAGCTCCCTTCGCGTCCGTTGCGGCCCCCTTGAGGGTCGCGGCGGCGTCGCCGACATCTCGGGTGATCTGGCGGTACCGTTCGAGTTGGTCGTCACTGGAGAGCGCCCCGGTGATCTTCTTCGCATCGCCCAGGACCGCCCGTCCGTCACGCACGAGGGGTGGCAACTCCCGATCGAGCGTGCCCGTTGCCCGTTCGACGTTGTTGAGGATCCGGTCGACCTGGGGCCCGGTGACGTATCGCTCGCGAGCTTCACGCATGGTGTCGTTGGCTTCCATCGTGAGGCTCTCGGTGTTGCTCACGATCGCGTCGATCTTCTCCCTGTTGTTGCGGAAGAAGTCTCCGGTCCCCTTGAGCGTCGAGTGGAGCCCGTTGAAGGTCTCCTCTATCTTCGTTTCGTTGCGGGAGATGCTGGCGTAGGCCTTGTGCAATAGCTCGTAGCTCTCACTGAGCAAGAGGTCGAGGCGCGGGGGGCTCACGCCGGTCACCACCGCGCCGTCCCAGAGGACGGGTTGCTCGGCGGTTCCGGGCTCCACTGCCAGGAACTGCTCACCGAGGAGGCCATTCGTGGTCACGTACCAACGCGAATTGGCACGCAATGCCTTCCGGTACCGCTGCTCGAGTTTCGCCACCACGCGGATCGGCGGGGCTGGCTCCTGGGTGGTGGAGTCGATCTCGCCTCCACGGAACTGGACCTCGGCGACCTTCCCGATCTGCATCCCCGCCATGCGCACCGGGGCTCCCGCCTGCAGCGCGCCCGGGTTCTCGAAATCGACATGAATCGTGAGGGTCGGTTCGAGGGTGAATCCCCCCATCACCACGATGAACCCGGCGAGGAGGGCCAGCGCCACCAGGATGAGCGCTCCTACCTTGACCTCGATCGACCGCTGGGACATGGGGGCTAATGTGCCACGAGGAGGCACTTCGGTGCGACGGGGTCGTTCCAGGGCGAGGACCGCCTGAGGGCCTGGCGGCAAAACACCGGTCGGGACGGCGGAACTCGAAGCTCATGCATCCATGGGGCCCTCCGCGCACCCGTGGATGAACTGCTGAATGATGGGATCCGGGGAGGCCAGGAACTCGGAAGGGGTGCCGATGAGGAGCACCTCGCCATGGTAGAGCATGACGATTCGGTCTGCGATCGTGAAGATACTCGCGAGGTCATGGGACACGACGATACTGGTCACCCCGAGCTCCTCGCTCAGTTTCCGGATCAAGCGATCGACGCGGCGTGCGCTCACTGGATCGAGACTGGTCGTCGGCTCGTCGAACAGGATGTACCGGGGCTCGAGGGTGAGGGCGCGGGCGATGGCGACGCGCTTGCGCATCCCGTCCCCGAGCTCTGCGGGGTAACGGTCCGCGAAATCGCCCATCTGGACCCGCTCGAGCAGCTCGACGGCGCGGCTGCGCGCTTCCCGAGCACCGCAACGAAAATGCTTGACCAGGGGAAGCGCGACATTCTCCGAGCAGCTCATCGAGTCGAAGAGGGTCGCGTGTTGAAAGACCATCGCGCACTTCTTGCGGACCGCGAACATCTGCCGCTCGTTGAGGTCGGTGATGTCCTCGCCGTCGAGGATGATGCGACCGTGGTCAGGACGGAGCAGACCCACCAGGTGCTTGATGAGGACGCTCTTGCCCACTCCCGAGGCGCCGATGATGAAGAGGACCTCGCCATCGGTGACGTCGAAGCTCACCTTCCTCAGGACGCGCTTCTCTCCGAAGCTCTTTTCGAGGTCACGGAAAGAGATCATGGTGGACATGGGCCATCTGGCGCGGCACATGTTGTGCCGCCAACGACCATAGACGCAATTTTCTTCGCACGGAACGGTTCTTGCTGGAGGTTCCTCTGGGCTGTCATGGCGATCCTGCCCCGAATCCCGACCGTCGGTTTCTGCCTCGCTTCAGGACTGCTCGCGTTCGCGGGGCAATCGGCCTGCACTCGTGCGGATCCCTCGACCCCGAGCCAGGCGTCACCGAGCTACTTTAGCCACAGCCCGAAGGTGTGTGGAATCGACGAAGCTCGGGAGTACTTCTGCGACGAGCTGCTCCCTCGGGAATCGGCGCTGCCTGCGGTGCCGCCCTACGAGGACTGCCCCGGCGTGGTGGACGAACACGTCGGGGAGTTGGATCCGACGCCGACGGTCGCTGTCTTCGACCCGAGCTACACGGAGCACATCCGCAAGCGACAACCGCCCGGCAACAGCTGCTGCTACAGCTGGTGCTCGAAGATAACCCTCCGGGATCCGGCGACGGTGGACCCGCGTGCGGGTTGCGATGACGCCAGGGCGATTCGGGAGACGTACTGCCTCGACGAGCCGGAGGCCGGGACGAGCAGGCCGAGTCCGTCACCGTACGAACGGTGCCCGGATGCGATAGCGCCCCCCGAGGTGGCCGCGTTCTACGCCCCCCAGGGTGCGCTGTTCGACCCGACCGAGACCGGTACTCGACGTCAGCGTGGGTTTCGGGAGTGCTGCTACGCTTGGTGTTCGGTCGTCCCCCAAGGGGGCGTGAGCGCGCGCTGGTAGCCGGGCACCCGAGCGGACCGCGCGGACGATCCTCGATGGGGTGAGCACGGGATCGCGTGGGTGTGTCCAATGGGGCAGTGGTGGTAGACGTTGGTCATGGCTGCCCCTGGAACGAGCCCGAACTCGATGGGAGCGCTCGCGGCGGTGGGCGGGGGGGTTCTCGGGGTGGTGTCGATCACCGGGGCGATGGTCGTGCTGGCCGCCGGGGTGCTTTGGCGTCTCTTCCGAGGGGATTTCGACCGGCAGGAGGTCGTCCGCAACCTCTACAAGATGGGTGTGAAATCATTGCCCATCGTGATCGTCACCGCCCTCTTCACGGGCGGGATCATGGTCATCCAAGCGGCACCCATCGTGGAGCGCTACCAGGCTCACGGCCTGCTCGGCTGGGGAGCGGGGTTCGGCACCCTGCGGGAGATTGGACCCCTGCTCGTGGCGCTCATGGTGTCGGGTAGGGTGGGAGCGAACAACACCGCGGAGCTCGGGACCATGGTGGTCACCGAGCAGATCGACGCCCTCCGCGCGCTGGCCATCGACCCGTTGAGCTTCCTCATCGTGCCGCGGTGCGTTGGGATCGTGGCCACGCTGTTTCTGTCGAACATCTTTGCCGTGTTGGTGGCGCTGGTCGCGGCGGCCTATGTCGGATTGGCTCTGATTGGCGTCTCGCCGTCGGTCTTCTACAACGGCCTGACCGGAGGCCTCCTCGGCGTGCAGGATTTTCTCCACGGGATGTTGAAGAGTGTCGTCTTCGGCGTCGTGATCGCGCTTTCGAGTTGCCACTTCGGTTTGCAGACGTCGGGGGGAGCGCCGGGCGTTGGTCGATCCGTGAACGCGACGGTGGTCGCGAGCGCGGTCGGGATCTTTGTCCTCGACTACGTCGTCTCGTTCGCTTTTGGGTGAAGTGATGTGGAACCAGCCGGCCGACGACGATCCTCCGCCGAGCAGCAGCGTGGGCTTCGTGGAGGAGCGGGGCGAGGAGCCGGAGGGGCTCGCGGCGCTCGTCGATGCGGTCATCTCCTTCATCCGCGAGTTCCAGGGCGCCTTCGGCCTTCTCGCGACGACATTGCGGTTCACGGTACGGGGTCGTCTCGACGCGAGCGCCGTTGCCCAGCAGATGTACGAGATCGGGAACCGTTCCGTCGTCTTCATTATCGTGGTCATGGGGTTCATCGGGATGATCCTCGTCTATCAGGCGGGTCTGCAGCTGCTGCGGGTGGTCCCGGACCTGAGCCAACTCGGCGCGTCGGACATCGAGATCCTGGTGAACGAGCTTGGTCCGACGATCTGCGCGCTCATGCTCTGCACCCGCGTGGGCGCGGGTATCGCAGCCGAGATCGGTTCGATGGTGGTAACGGAGCAGGTTGACGCGCTGCGCATGTGCGCGGCCGACCCCGTGGACTTCCTGGTGAAGCCGCGGTTCGTCGCGTCGATGGCGATGACGCTGATCCTCGGGGTGCTGGCCACCGCGGTCGCCTTCCTCACCGGGATGGTCACGGCGGCGATGTTCTTTCAGGTCAATCCCCGGACCTTCGCTGATTTCGGCCTGGTGGGACCCAGCGATCTCCTGATCTGTCTCGTCAAATGCCTGGCCTTCGGGGCTGCGATCCCGATCGTGAGCGCCTACTGCGGCCTGAGCACCTACGGGGGGTCGGAGGGCGTGGGACGGGCTACCACTCGCGCGGTGGTTGGTTCCTCGCTCACGGTCGTGGTGCTGGACTTCGTCATCGGCGCCGCTGGCTACGTGGTGTTCGGCTGACGTTGGGAGCCCGCGCGGCCGGGTTTTCAAGGTCGCCGAGGTCCTCGGGGCCGACCTCCCTCGGCGGCCTCGTCAGAGCGGCCGCGCGGCCTCGTCAGAGCGGTCCATCGGGGAGACCATGCATGAATTGGTGGACAAATGGATCCGCGGACTCGAGCGCCTGGGTGGTCGTCCCCTCGAAGATCAGCCGTCCCCGGTACATCATCCCCACCCGATCGGTCACGGTGAAGAGGCGATCGAGATCGCTCGAGACCATCACGACGGTTGCGGCGGAGGCTCGCTGCTCCTCGCGGAGGAGGTTGAAGATCTTCTGGCTCGTTACTGGGTCGAGACCGGCTGCCGGCTCGTCGTAGATCACGAGCGGCGCTCCCGCGATGGTCGCCCGCGCGATGCCGACTCGGCGCCGCTGGCCGCCGCTGAGCCCGGCCGGCATCCGCGTCTCGAAGCCGGGCAGCCGCACGCGGTCGAGTCGCTCGGCGACTCGACGAGTGATCTCGGATTCTGGGAGCGCCCCCAGCCGGCGCAAGGGGAAGGCGATGTTCTCGGCGACGGTGAGGTAGTCGAAGAGGGCGTTGTTCTGGAACTGCATCCCGACCTCCAGTCGGAACCGGGCGAGCTCCAGATCGCCCATGGCCGCGACGTTGCGGTCGCGGACGACGATCCGTCCCGAGTCCGCGCGGACGAGGCCAGTGACGATCTTCAGCAGGACCGTCTTGCCGGCAGCAGCTGGACCCACGAGCCCGAAGAGGCACCCCCGAGGCACCTGAAGGGTCACCCCGCGGAGCACGGGCCGGTCGTAGGTCTTGATCACCCGCTCGAGCCGGATCATCGGTCCGTCTCGGCGGCGACGCGCGCCCCATCCATTGCCCGTTGCGTCCGCCGGAGTCGGGTCCAGGCGCCAATCGCAGCCGCGAGCAGGGCGAGCTGGAGCGCGATCGCGCCGCCGACCACCCAACGCAACGGGATCAGGGACGGACGGGTGACGGCGATCGGACCCCACCTGACTAGCCCAGGGCCTGTGTTGGGCGGAGGGTCCGCAACGGGCGCCGCGACCACGGACACCCGCGCCGGGTCGAGGCCGGGTACGGCACCGGCGACCAGGCGCTGGACGTCGGCGACCGGGACCGGGGGCCTCCTCCCGCGGTGCTGGAGGAGCACGGACGCGCTAGGCTCCGAGGGACGCGGATCGAAGGAGACCTCGTCGCGGCGCGGCACCGCCAGATGGATTCGCGCGGACAATACCCCGTCGACCCCGAGGAGGGAACGCTCGAGCTCGCCCGACACGCCAGCGATGAAGCGAGCGTGCTCCGCCGTACGACTCGGCACCAACCCCCCCCCGGGGAGCGCCTCGAGCAGGCCCGGTGTAGCCGGGTGGGGAAGGCCATGGGCCTCCAGCGCAGCGACCGCCAACGTCGCTTCGTGCCGCGGCACCGATATTTGCCACCGGGCCTCGCGGTTCGGATCCGGCTCCTTCGAGGCGACCACGCCGCTTTCTTCGAGCACGACCACCGCCCGGTTGGCCTCGCGCTCGTCGAGGTCTGCGGCGACGGGGGTGCCGCAGCCCGCGATCGCGGCGACGACGATCGTGGCGATCCACCCTGCTCGTGGTTCCACCCCGGGGTTTCGTGGCATCGGGTCGGAGGTTATGGGAGCGGCCCTGGTGCTGCCAAGGACCGGGTGAAGTCCCATGAGTTGCGGGGTCTTGTGAGCGGGGCGCGGCGGAGACTCGCGACGGCCGCCTGGTCACGGCGCCGCGGCAGGGGTCAGTTGGCGGCGAAGGTGGTTCGCGTCACGTCGAGCCGGGGGTGGCTCGGGAAGGAGATGGCGCGGATCTGCCCGGCAATGCAATTGGCGATCCTTGGGTTGGAGGGGCTGGTGGACACGCTGACGCCCACGGCTCGACCGTTCTGTACCGCCGCGCAGATGCTCACGGACATGCTGCTCGGGACTCCGCACGCGTTGAGGTACGTGCCGCGGTTCAGGACCGCGCCGTAGGCTCCCGCGGTGAGATCCGCCGGCATCTTGCGGCCGTCAGGGCCAAGATCGTAGGACTCCACGTACTTCGCCTGTGCCGCCTCGCAGCTCATGCCACCGCCGAGCTGCGGGTAGTTGCCCCCGCCCACCGAGCCGCCCCCTCGCCATCTGCTGCCTCCTCCCCGTCCGGCCCCGACCGCGAGCCCGCCATCCGTGTCGACGTTGGCGACCGCTTCGCCACCCATGTCGACCTTGTCTCGTCGCACCCCACGTTGTGCGACGAGCCACACCACCCCCACGGCGATCAGCGCTCCGACGATGGCGACACCGATCAGCGCCTTCCCCGTGGTACTGCGGCTCTCCTGGACCACCACGCGCTCGATGGCAGCCTTCTCGGCCTTGATGTCCCGGTGGATGCGGGCATGCTCGGCGAAGGGAGCAAACTCGTCCCAGTCCTTGATCATGCGCTCCTGCGCGCTCAGCGTGTCGCGGAGGTAGTCGCTTTCGAGGAACGAGTTCGAAGCGATCTGCTGGAGCAACTCCACGGCATTGAAGGGGCCGTGGTCCATTCCATCCTTGATCACGACATAGCGAGGCCGCGGATCGGATTCGAGCCGCGCCTTCAACGCCGAGAGCTCGGCCGTCTGATCATCCGGCGGTCGCTGCTGTGGCGCGCGTTGCTTGACGATCATCTCGAACGGACTCATCGCGCCGCCCTGGACCTCGATGCGTCGAGCCGGGGGCGGAGGCATGAGCGACATCGAGACATCGACGTCGACCTCGCCCACGTGGTCGAGGTGCGACTCGTCTGCTGGCGGGGGCGCCGAGACCCCGGCGGGCGCAAGGTGATGGAGGGCCTGGGCGAGCGCGAGCAGGTCGTCCGGGCGGTGCGCGGGGTCCGCCACGAGCGCCTTGCTCATTACGGCCTCGATGGACGGTGGGAGGGAGGGATCGATCTCGGTGGGCCGTCTCATCCCCGGTCCGACGGTTTGCGCGGTGACGAGCTCGTACAGGATCGCCGCGATCGAGAACACGCTGCTCCTCGCGGTTCCTGGCTGGCCGGCGCGTTCTTCGGGTGCCAGACAGGATCTGTCACGCGGGAGTGTCGGGGGTAGGGCCGCGAGCTCTGCATCGATGCACCAGCGGCCGTTCCGTTCGCGGATGGCAGAGGGATGAAGGTAGAGCACGTGCCCGGCTGCGTGCCGGTCGGCGGCTGCGAGGCAGAGCGGCACCGCGACACCGACCGCCTCCTGCAAGAGGAGTACCTGGCCCTTCGCCCGCAACTCCTCGAGCCGGGCACGCAGGGTTCCGGGGATGATGGTCGAGCCCACGGGCAGGGGCGTTCCAATGCGTTGGGCACTCATTGAGGCCGGCATAGTAGCAAAGGTCTGGCCCCACCGTGATCAACTCAGATCGGGATGGGTTCCGCGCCATCCCCCGAATGCCACGGATGGCGACGTTGCACGTATCCACCGCGAACGAAACTCCCGAGCACCGGAGCGATGTTCGCGGCCACATCCGCGTCCCATTCCCCCCCATGTAGGTAGTCGACTGGCCGATTGCTCGCGTCGAGCAAGGCGAAGCCGGGGATGCTCTCGGTGGGCACGCCGAGGCGTCGAAGCTCCGCCCCATGTTCCACCACATCGACCCGTACCACCAGCACTTCGGACATCGCGGACTGCATTCGTCGGTCGAGCATGGCGGCGGCTACCCCGTCGCACGGCGAGCAATCGGGGCTGCTCACCCACAGGAGCAGGCGCCGGCGGTCTCTCGCCGCGAGAGCACGCTGATCGGAGAGCGCGCGACGCAGGGTCTGGATGTCGGTGCCGAGGTCGGTGAAGAGGACCTCACCGATGTGGACGGTTTCGGTGGGTCGAGCTCCGAGCGTCTTCGCCGCCCGGGGGTGGGGCAGAGGACGGGGGGAAGCGGCCGGAGGCGGACCCATGGGGGCGGTGCGACGCGCGGCCCCGCGTCGCGCCGCGATGGCTGGGGGCCTCTCCCCCAGCGACCCGAGCCACACCATCGCGACGATCGTCGCGGCTACGCTCATCAGGCCCAACACGAGGCCGGTGCTGGCGAGCAACGCCCCCTTCCGCGCGCCGTGCGACCGTCGGATCTCTTGCCGTGCCAAGAGTCCGAGGATGATGGCGACCAACCCAGCCGAGCCTGGAAGGCAGGTCATCCCGAGTAGTCCCGCGGCGAGCGCCGCGATGGCGAGCGAAGCCGTGGGAGCCGGTCGCGCTCCCCCATCGCAGTCTGCCTGTGCTGGCGGCGAGCCGAGCCGGGGATCGGGGGCCGACCCATCTCCGGGTGTCTGGGCCGTCCCCGCATTGACGTCGCTCCCGTCGGACACGGCAAGAGCTTACGCGGATCCGGCTTCGCTGCCCTTCAGAATCCGATGGTCACCGAGGCGGCCACGACCAGCCATGGGCCGAGCTGGATGTCGGAGGATCCGTGGACGGCGGGCAGGACGCCGATGAGGTCGATCCCAGTGCGGGCATCGACGCGGTCGAGAGGGAGCCGATAATGGAGTCCTGGCCGAAGTAGCGCGACGCCACTGTTCTCGGTGGTAAGCCCATCGTTCTCGTCGAGAGCATTCACCCGAGCGAGGCCTCCGCCGGCACCCACCTGGGGGTGAAGCGGGCCTCCTCGCGAGAAATCGACCCATAGCTCACCGGTGTACTGCGCGATCCCCTCTTCCTGCTGGACCCCCAACCATGCGGCGCTGGCTCGAAACCCAGCGGCGCGACGGCCGACCTCCATCGCGACCAGGAGTCCTCCCGCAGGTTTTGAGTCCGAGAGGCGAAGTGCTGGTCCAGTCTGCAACCGGAACCAAGAGTCCGGGGGTGGTGGGTAGGGTCGAGCGCAGTCTGGCGGATAGGGTTGCGGGACGGTTGGCTGATAGACGACGACGGGGGCATTGGGCGGGGATGCATATTGGGCAGTGGCGGTCGCGGCATGACCCACCGTGGTAGCGAACATCGAGACGAGTAGGCGGTGTTTCCGCATAGGGGCTCCTGGGTGGGGGCGCTTCGCCGCGCACCCAGAGGGAGAACGGCGGTGGGCTCGGACCCCTTACGCGCCGCGGAACGACTCACCCCGCAGCAGACCATCCCCACGGGGCATCCCCAGGCAGAATCACCTTCGCTGGAATGTTTCAGGTAGGTGGTTTCCCGCCAACGTAGGAATATGACGAGCGTGGGGGCCGGCTGCGCTCCAGCTGGCGGAAGGTCGTCGAGGAGCCGAACTCGCGAAAGGCGTTTTCGGTGGTGCGGGCCACGTGGGGTGCCAGTCCCGACGCGCAATCGGCGGGAGACCGATGGCCGTGGCGCCGTTTGGCTCGTCCCCGACCCGCGCACAGGACCGCGGAGACGCAGATTCCTGCGTCCTGGCCGGGACTCGCGTTGCGGTTGCAAGACGCGGCGTGTTAGCGTCCCGCCTCGCCATGGACCTACGCGACATGGAGGCGCTCGTTCAACGCCTCGTCCAGAATCCCCATGACCAGGAAGCCATCGCGTACGCGCACCATGCGGGTCAGAGCGACCCGAAATGGTACGCGATGCTTTTGGAACGAGTAGGGACGGCGACCAGCGATCCGGCCTTCGCCAGCTACTGGCTGACGCAAGCCGCGGACGTCTGGACCACCACCCTCGGCGACGCACACCGGGCGGCGCGAGCGCTGATGATCGCGATCGACCGCGACCCTGCCCAGCCTGCCGCCGCCGACAAGCTGGAGGAGCTCTACCGCGAGAAGGGCGACACCAAGGCGTTGGTGGCGTTGTTGGAGCGACGCGCCAAGGCGCTCGCTCCCCTCGCGCAACACGACGGTCAGAAGCGAGCCGAGGTCGCCGCTATCCACGAGAAGGCCGGTTGTCTTTGGGCGGAGCCACCGCTGTCGCAGCCGAAGAAGGCGATCGAAAACTACCGTCGCGCGATCGAGTACGACTCGCGGAGCGCCTACAGTATCTACGCCGTCCGAGAGCTTCTCAAGGCCGGCGGGCAATGGGCAGAGGCAGTCCCCTTCTTCGGCCAAGAGCAGGCTCTCATCACCGACCCAGAGCGCAAGCTCGCCCTCTACGTCGACGAGTGCGAGGTGCGGAAGCAGGCTGGTGACCCCATCGGTGCCGCCGACGCCCTACGAGCTGCGCGGGCGATCGAGGGGGGACGCGATCCCGGATTGAAGCAGCAGCTCGCGAGCTTCGTGCTGGAGCGGGCGCAGAACGGTGAACGGGTCACTGCCGCTGACTCCGCCGAGGCTGCCCAACTCTTCGTCGAGCTCGCGGAGGAATACCCTGGTGAGCATGGCTTCTCATACTCCGTCTGTGCGCTGGAGCTCGAGCCCGGACACGATCGCGCCGTCCAGCTCGCCATCTTCTATGGTCAGCAGCTAGGCCGTACCGCCGAGATCGCCCCCCGGGCGGCGGCGTACCTCCAGGCAAATCCCGGTGGGCCTCTGGCCGGGGAGGCGCGACAGGTGGCGGGCGACGCGCGCCCTGCACCCCGTGCGGGCGCGGGCGTGGCGGGGCGGCCCGCCTCGCAGCCTGCGTCGGCGGGCGGTCGGGCTGCCGCGGCACCAAGCTACGAGGAGTCGCCTTCGGTCGATGTGGACGCAGTGGCGGCGCTCCTGCAAGATGCGGAGGGACTGGCGCGCCGGGGGAAGAAGAGCGACGCTGCGAAGAAGTTCCACGAGGTGCTCGCTCTCGAGCCCACCAACGTGGATGCGATCGGCTATCTCGAGACGCACCTGAGGCAGACCCGCAAGTTTGCCGAGCTCAGGGAGATCCTCCATCGCGCGGCCCAAGACGATGCGGTCGACGAAGATCTGCGCAAGGGGTGGCTGCGGGAGCTCGCGGGCCTCTGCGAGAGCCAGCTCCGCGACCTCGATGGGGCGGTCGGCGCGTGGCAATCGATCCTCGCGATCGATCCCACGGACGAGGCCTCGCGGGGGCAGCTGCGACGGCTGCTCGAGCGCGCCCAGCGTTGGGACGACGTCGTGAGACTCCTGGAGCAGGAGGCGGAGCAGGTCGACGACATCGAGACCCGGATCACGCAGTATAAGCAGATCGCCAAGCTGCAGGAGCAGAAGCGCAAGGACCCGGTGGGCGCGGGCGAGGCGTGGGCCAAGATCGCCGCCATCGATCCCACCGACGACACGGCGCTCGCGACGGCGGTGAAGTGGTTCGAGAAGGCGCATCGATTCGACCTGGCCGCGCAAGCGATCGGCGAGAACGTGGCCCAGGTGGAGGACGACGCGACACGTAGCGCTCTCTTCTGCAAGCTCGGCGACCTCAAGCGCGCCGCGGGGGAACCGCTCGGTGCCGGCGAGGCCTACAGCGAGTCAGCATCGCTCTCGGGCGATGTTGCGGCGTGGGAAGCGGCTGAGGAGTGCTTCGTGCAAGCCCAATCCTGGGAACAGGCCGCCAGCGCCATCGATGCACGGGCGCAGATCGTTGACCAGCCGCGCACGCAAGCCGAGTACTACGCGGTCGAGTCGGACTACCTCGTTCGCGCCGGCGACGAGGCAGCCGCGGTGCAGAAGCTCGAGCAGGCCACGGAGCTCGATCCCGTCAACGACGAGCTCTCGGCGCGCCTAGAGCAACGGTACGAAGCCGCCGGGCGGATCGAGGATCTCGTGGCCCTGTTCCAGCGGCGCGCCGAGGCCCTGACCGATCGCGCTCTCCGCCTGAAGCTGCGCCGCCGCACGGCGGTGCTCCAGCGTGAGCAACTGGGCGACATGGACGGTGCTCGCGAGACGCTCCAGGCGATCCTGGCCGAGGACGACGACGTGGAGGCGCTCGAGATCCTGGCCACGGACGCCGAGGAACGCAACGTTCCGGAGGATGCCGCCGAGTATCTCGGTCGACTGGTCAAGGTGCTGACCGATCCCCAGCGTCGGGCCGAAACGGTGATGCGCGAGGCGCGGGTGATCGCGGACGGACTCGACGATCCTGCGGGCGCCGTCGAGCGTTATGAGTTCCTGTTGGCCAGCATCGACCCTCGGCATGACGACGCGCTCGCCGCGATCGCCGATTTGCACGATCGGATGGATAACCCCGCCGGCACCGCCGAGGCATTGGAGCGACGCCTGCTGGCGAACGAGGACGGGGCCAAACGCCTCGAGATCGCGCAGCGGCTCGCCGCGCTCTACGAGGACAGTATTGACGATCCCGAGGCTGCCGTTCGGACCCTGCGGCTCGTGCGCAGGCTCGATCCCGAGGACTTCGACTCGCTGGCTCGTCTCTGCTCGCTGAGCGAACGGCTGGAGGATTGGCCATCGGTGGCCGAATACACCGCGGGGCTCATCGAGGTAGAGGGTGACGAAGAGGAAGTGAGCCGGATGACGAGACGGCTCGCCGAGATCCTCCACGACAAGGTGGGACGGAGCGATGACGCGCTGGCGGTGCTGATGGAGGTGGCAGACCGCGGTGATGGCGCCTGTCGCGAGGAGTACGTGAAGCTCGGCGACGCGCTCGGGTGGAAGGGCATCGTCGCGACCAAGCTCGTGGAGTGGAATCTCGAGGCAAGCCTTGGCGACGATCGAAACCTCGCGCTCCGCGGCGCTTTCGACCGCTTCCTCGAGGTCGGCCGCAACCAGGATGCCGCCGCGGTCGGGGTCGAGCTCGCGCGCGCGCGAGCCGCCGATCCCGAGCTCGCCGAGAGACTCGAGAAGATCGCCGTGGAGCTCCAGGACCTGGACGCGCTCGGGGTCGCTCACGATCTGCTGGTGACGGGCCTGAGTGGGCCTCCGCGGGCAGAGGAAATGGTCCGACAGGCGGAGGTGCTGATCCAGGCCGGGGTCGACGTCGAGACCGCGATGCAGCACGGAGAACAGGCTCTCACCAGCATTGCTCCCGATGAGGTGGAACCGCTCCTCCAACGCCTCGCCACCCTCGCGACCACGCCCACCCAACACGTCGATCTCTACGAGCGACAGGTCACTCGCTGCAAGGCGCCAGCCGATCGGCTACGAGCCCTGGGACGGGCGGCGCAGGTGGCCTGCGAGAAGCAGGAGCTCGACCGGTGTCGGGCCTTCCTCGACATTGCGCTCGGGGGCGGTGTGCAAGAGGAGACGCTCGAGCTGCTCGTGGGCATGGCCCGCGATTGGGACGAGGAGAACAACGTCAAGACGATGCGCGAGACCGTGATGCATGCGGTGGCCGCGGGCGGGACGGGCGCGCGGGACGGGGGTCGGACGAGGGGCTTCGTGTTGCGCGAGGCAGCCAAGCTAGCCTTGCACGAGCTCGGCAACGGCGATCTGGCGTTCCGTTGGATGGGCGACGGGCTGGTTGCGCACGTCGACGACGTGGGACTCGATGCCCTCGAGGCATTGGCCGACGACGTGGGCGAGCCGGTGCGGATCAGGCAGGTCCTGGATCGCGCACTCGAGGAGGTGTTCGACGGACCCCTCGTTCGCAAGCTCCTCTCCCGGCGGTCCACGCTCCTCCGCGATCGCCTCGACGATCGGCGTGGGGCAGCCGACGATCTGAAGCGGCTCCATGACCTGTCCCCTTCCGACCAGGCCGTGAGCGATCAGCTGGCTGCGCTCTACCGGGAGCTCGGTGACTGGAAGGGGATGGTGCAGTTATACGAGGACCAGATCCTTCGAGGCAAGGACCCGGCCGCTCGGGCCGAGATCGCCCGACTCGTGGCTCGTCTGTGGGAGGAAAGGCTTCAGGATCCACGCGAGGCAGCCGATGCATGGCGGCGTGTGCTGCGAATGAAGTCAGGTGACGAGGAGGCGCAGGAGGGGCTCCAGCGCGCCAAGTCGAACATGCTCAAGAAGGCCGAGGATGGCGACGTCGCGCCGCCGCTGCCGCCGAAACCGGCTCCGAAGCCCAGCGAGCCGAAGCCGCCGCCCGCGTCGAGGGACTCGGATGGCGAGGCTGTTGAGGAGGGGGCGATTCGAACGGTCGCGCGGGACACCGACGAGAGCATCTCGACCGACAACGAGTCTGCCCCGACCTCCGACCTCCATCCTGTGGGGACCCATGCCGATACGGCCGAGGAGACGAGCGGCCCGTCCCCACTGCTGCCGGTGGCGCCGCCGGCACCGATGGTGGACTCCTCATCGGGCGGAGCCGTGCCAGTGCCACCCCCGCCGCCGCTGCGAAGCGCTGCTCCGCCGCTACCCACCGCGGCGGGAGGGGCCATGACTCCGCCCCCGTCCAGCGCGGTGCCGATCCCGCCGCCCATCCCGCCGTCACGGCCGGCAGGCGCTCCCCCGCTGCCGCCATTCGGTGCCAGTGGGGGACCCCCACCCATCCCCTCGGCTTCCGCCGCTCCGCCGCCGCCGGGATCGCGGGTCCCGCCACCCCCCCCCCCCCCCGGACCCCCGGTGGCCCCCCCCCCCCCCCCCCCCCCCGGGCCCCCCCCCCCCC
>JAFGBI010000388.1 GCA_016933275.1 Polyangiaceae bacterium
GAAGACTCTCGCCAACCTACTCGCCGCCCCGGGCGTCGTGCGCGCCACCCCCCGTCACGTCACCGTCCGGCTCGCACCCGCCGGCACTCGCGCCGAGCGTTCCGCTCCCTGCTTGCCGGCCTGAACCACGTATACAATTTCGGGCGCGCCGACCAGGTAGACGGCGACACGCTGAAGCGGCTCGC
Source organism: Polyangiaceae bacterium (assembly GCA_016933275.1). Taxonomy (GTDB): domain Bacteria; phylum Myxococcota_A; class Polyangia; order Polyangiales; family Polyangiaceae; genus JAFGBI01. Next base: position 186 of record JAFGBI010000388.1, read on the forward strand.
GGCAAGCATCCTGCGGGTGACGAAGGAGGGCACGGCGGCGGCGCAGGTGGTCGCTGTGGACGGTGGCCCTCCGGTGCAGGTGCGGGATGCGTGGCCCTACGGCGGGGTGTACGTGCTCGAGCAGTTGTGGCGCGAGGTGGGGATCGATCGGGTGGTCCGGGAGCACGCCCGATCGCCGAAGACACGCGACGCCTTCGAGCGCGCACTGTTCGCGATGGTCGCGAACCGCGCGCTGTCGCCGTACTCGAAGCTGTACTGCTGGGAGCAGTGGCTGCGCGAGGAGGTGTTCCTGCCGAGCGCGGCATCGCTCGACCTGCACCACCTCTATTTCGCGATGGACTTCCTCGAGGATCACAAGACGGAGATCGAGAAGGCCGTGTACCTCCAGGTCGCGGATCTGCTCAGCGCGGACGTTGACCTGATCTTCTGCGACACCACGTCGTTGAACTTCGAGGTCGACGAGGAGGACGAGGCCGAGCAGCACCATCACGGTCGCAGCTACGACGCCAGTCGGAAGCGAGGCCACTCCAAGAACGGACGCACTGATGCGCCGCAGATCGTGATCGGACTGGCGGTGACCCGCGATGGGCTTCCCGTGCGCTCGTGGGTGTTCCCCGGGAACACGGCTGACGTGACGACGGTCGCCAAGGTGAAGGAGGACCTTCGTGGGTGGCGACTCGGACGCTGTGTGTTCGTTGGCGATGCCGGCATGAACTCGCTGGACAACCGCCGGAGCCTGTCGCTGGGCGGAGGCAAGTACATCCTCGCCGCGCGGATGCGGGGTGAAGATGAAGTGACGAACGAGGTCATGTCCAGGGCCGGTCGCTACCAGGAGGTCCGTGCGAGTATCCGGTCACCGTGTATCCTTCCGAATGAGCGGACCGCGGCGGTTCGGGTTCGAGGAGCTCACGGACTGGGCCGCGGCGACGGGCGCATCGCTCGCGACGAGCGCGGTGGTGTCTGGGACCTCGGCGCTGCGGGTACTCGTGTAGGGCTACACGGTGGTGTACAGCCGGGCGTTTGACTCGTCGCAGCCAGGAGCTTTCTGAGCGTGCGGCACGGAGGAGGGTGGCGCCGACGGAGTCGGAGGCGCGGCTGTAGTTGCCCCCTGCCGTGTGGCGTCGGGTGAGCGAACCCGTGCTCGCTTCACGGGGCCCCATGGCTCCGGGTTCCGAACGGCGCAGCCGTTTGGGTGAACCTTGGGGTTGCGCGGGCGGCCCCGCCCAACGCGGGCTGCGGCGCGGAGGGCCTACGGTCGTGCACGCCGCGGCCCGGCGAGTGGCGAGCTCGCGCGCCGTCGCGAACGACGGGAAGTGGAAGCGCGCTCTCGGCAGCCCTCCGCGCGGGCAGAGCCCGCGCTTGGGGGGCTCGCCCGTCCGAGGCGCGAGCCGAGGCGGGCGGCGCTCAACCCCGTGCAGATGCAAGGGGCAGCTACGAGCGTCGACCTCTTCTCCTCGCGAGCAAGATCTCCGCCGCCGACATCGCCCTCGTTGACGGCGGTGGAGCACCCGCGTCCGCGGTCGTCGGTGCCCGCGCCGGTGACGGTGGCGGGGCGAGGGGAGGGGTGCGCGGTGCCGCCAGCGGAGCGGCGGCGGCACGCGGCGTCGCGGCCGCCACCGGCCGCGGTCGCACGAAGGGCGCGGCCGGCCGTGCATCGCCGGCAGCCCGCGCCTCGCGACGTGAGGTAAGCAGCGCCTGCGTCGTAGCATCCGTCGCGGCCGCGCGCGCAGCAGCGCGCCGTCGCGCCCGCCGTTCAGCGCGTGCCTCTCGTGTTGCCCGCCATCGTGCCGGCAGCCCCGCCAACGCCTCCGGCATGGCCAATCGCCGTCCAGCCACCGCCAGCAAGAGCAGCACCGCCGCCCAAGCGACGAGCGTCTGCGTGATGCTCCGGTACGCGAACCGGAGCGCCGATCCAGCCCGTCCACGCCTGGCCCCAGCGGTCGCGGTAGTCGCTGTGGAGATGCCCCCACCCGTCGCGGCTGCGCCTCGCCGCCCCACGTCCTCACGCATCCGGCTTCGCCGTTTGGGACCCGGAGGACGCGGGTCCCTCCCCCCCATGCGGACAGCGTCCGCTCCGCGGCCGCTGCGCGCATGGAGGAGGTGAAGTGTGGTGTCGAAGGGAGCGGGCGATGAGGGTGGCACGGCCGCCGGTCGCCGAGGTCACCTCCTCGATCGGAGTCCCACCGTAGCAGGATGGCGCCTTCTCAACGCCGGGTCTGGCATACGGTGACCGTGGCGCGGAGCGTGCTAGGGTACCCAGCGATGAGTACGCTCCCTGTGGTTATCCGACCTGGTGAGGATGGTTGGATCATCGCTGAGTGTCCTGTGATTCCGGGCTGCATTTCCCAGGGCAGGACCCGCGACGGGGCGATCGCCAACATTCGCGAGGCCATTGTTCTCTGTCTCGAAGCGGGTGAGGGAGAAAAGCAATGAACATCAACGTCGGTATCATCGACCAGCAGGTTCGCGGCCTGGCCCAGCGCCTCAAGGCGCAGGTCGAAGACGAGCTCGACAGGAGATTCGACGACACCATGACGCGTTCCGTCGCATTCGTGGTGCTGTGTGCCAAGGTGATGCTCGGCCTCACGGACGACGAGGCCATCGAGACGCTCACTGAAGGAGGCAATGACTTTGGCGTCGATGCGATCGCGGTCGCCGACCTGAGCGACGGCGAGTTCATGGTGACGCTGCTGCAGGCCAAGTACCACCACGAGAACCTCGATGGCACCAAGTGCTTCCCCCAGAGTGGTGTCGAGAAGGCCGTGCAAGCCGTCCGCGCACTGTTCAATCCAGCAGCCCCGGTCGATCTCAACCCCCGCCTGCAAGCGCGCATCGAAGAAGTTCGTTCCTTGATCCTGGACGGCAACATTCCGCGTGTTCGTTTCCTCCTTTGCAGCAATGGCGCGGCTTGGAAGGTTCCTGAGTCACAAGCGATCATCGATCGGGAGCACTTTGGCGACCGCGCGACGTTCGAGCACGTAAGTCATGACGTCCTCGTACAGATCCTGGGTGCGACACAGCCGGTGAAGGAGTCGATTAGGTTCACCGGGAAGTCGCTCACGGAGGACATTCAGTTCGTTCGCGTCTTCATCGGCAAGGTCGCTGTGTCGGAGATCGCGCGCATCATGGCTGCCCACGGCGACTGCTTGCTCGATCGCAACATCCGCCGCTACCTCGGGCTCCACGGCAACCGCGTCAATGAGGCGATTCAGCGGACGCTCATGGATGAGCAGGAACGGCCGAACTTCTTCTTCTACAACAACGGCGTGACGCTGATCTGCGATCGCTTCGACTTCAACGCGCTGCAAAGCGAGAACCACATCGTGCGCGTTGAGGGATTGCAGATCATCAATGGCGGGCAGACCAGCAAGACGATCCAGATGACCGTGACGCCTGTCCAACGGGAGTTCTTCCCACCTACGTTCGAAGACGCCCATGTTCTCGTTCGCCTTTATCAGGTACCGAAGGACGCAGGCCCTTCCGTGCAAATGATCACTTACGCCATCAACAGCCAGAACCCGGTCGACCTGAAGGATCTTCGTTCGGGGGACGAACTGCAGAAGAAGCTCGAGTTGTCGATGGAGAACCTCGGGTTCAAGTATCGACGCCAGCGATCTGAGGGCCCTCTCAGCGCGAAGGACGTTAGCGTTGGGACGGCGGCCGAGGCCGTGTTGTCGGTCTGGCGCAGGCGGCCACAGCGCGCCAAGTTCCGCCAAGGGGACCTATTCGACAAGTCCTACGATCAGATCTTCACGGGCGATCTGACGGCGGCGCAGGTCGTGATCGCGGTGATGCTGTTCCGGATCGCGGAGAACAAGCGCAAGCGTCCGCCCGCCAACGCACCTGCTCTCGTGCGATACGCCTCCAACTTCGCTGCGATGCTCATGGGACAGTTCGTGCTCGCCGATCTGAACGTCACGCTCGGCGGTCTCGATCACCGGAAGTTCGACGAGGCTCGAGAGCTCGTCGAGTTGAACGGCGACGTCTATTTTTGCCGTGCGGTAGAGATTCTCCAGGACGCCCTCCGTAGGCTGTATGGCGGACAGCAGGTCAGCCTGCAACGCCTGGCCGCGACGTTCCGACGTGGCGACTTGTTCACCTATCTGCCGCAGCCATCTGCGCAGGCGCCGTGATGACGACCGCCGGACGCCGCAGTAGCGCAGGGCTCGCCGGTCGCTGCACGGCACCCGTCGCCGCCCGTTTGCCAAGCGTAGACCAGTAGACACTCCACGTAGGTAGTTGGCATGGGGGCATGGAGCCAACTATAGGTGTCGATCGGGTGCGCGGATGATCCTCGGCTCCAGGCGGTCAGATTGCGGCTTTCCCGTCGAGACCGAACCATTCCGGTTGGCCAATTGCGTCGCACTGGTTGTCGCCTTCGTCTGCTCGGCCTGCCCGAATCGCGACCCGCCCCATCGGGCCGTCGATGCTCAGGGTCGAAAGAGTCGTCTGAAGGCCAGCGTCGCCGGCGGCAGGGGTTCTGAGCAGAAGCCGCAGCCCGATGGTGGCACCCGGATCGAGGAGCCTTGCGGACTTCTTCCTGCGCGAGGTGATCGCCGACGAGAAGGGCCACGCTTTCGCATGGGGATGGAGCGCCTGTCGGCCAGGTATTTTCCTCGGCAGGCTGGGGGAAGATCAGGTTTCGCTTGAGGTGGTGACCGGTACGGATGCCTGCACCGAGCGCTCGAAGAGCAGCGGGCTGCCGGCCATGGCGGCCAGGGCATTCCCGGCGACTGCCGTCTCGCCACACCTGGGCGACCACGGCCGCGGGCACGTGCAGAGGGACTTCGTGCTCTAGCGCCAGCGCGACGAGGGTTCGAACCTTGGCGTCGTTCTCGACCGGGGTCTTGCCGTGGGCAGGTGGCGGCCTCTGGATGCCTCGCTAAACACTATCGATCCCGCGCGCAGCGGACCCCAACGTGGGGCTGCGGGTGGTGGGCGCGGCTCGGTCCCGAGCGGCGGAACGTGGGTCTTCTAGGCCGCGGTATGGATCGAACTCGGTGAGGATGGCGAAGAAGCCACCGCGCACCGAACGCGCGTCGGTCAGAGCCAAGTTCGCGCACGAGTCGCGGACGGCACCGCCCTCGGAGTACCAGGTTGGCGAATACGAATCCAAGGTCCACTCCGCCACGTTCTCGGCTATGCCCGTGGTGCAGAAGCGCGCATCGGGCCAGAACGGGGGCCAAACCGGGGCAGGGCCAGGGCAATCGCATCATCCAACACCCTCTGCGAAGAGCACCTGAAGCAGGAAAGCGTCGTCCCATCCGGCCTGAAGGCGTC
>JAFGBI010000389.1 GCA_016933275.1 Polyangiaceae bacterium
CATGCCAAATCGATCCCACCATGGAATACACAAACACACCCGGCGGCCCCGCCCGCATCACCCGTGCAGGGCCGTGAACGGATACCCTTCCAGCATGGACTCGATGTTTTTCAGTAGGGTCCGTGCCTTCTCGAATTCGTAGAGACGAACGAGCTCCGCGAGCTTGCGGGTAGTCCCGGGATCGAGGCGCTTCTCGAGGCAAAGACTCAGGGACACCACCCGGTCGAGTGCGCTCGTGTCGTGCTGCTCGAGCAGCTCCGCCATCTCCGCCAGTAGCTCCTTGCAGCGCTCGTCGTCGACCGGGGTTGGCGCGCTCGGTGGTCGCACGTTCGAGATTCGCGCTCGTGCTTCCTTCATCGTAAGCTCGGTAGCCTGTCGGAACTCGGTAGCGAGCGCGTACGACACGCGGTTCGCGTCGCGGTGGAGCGAGGCTTCGAGGTCCCGGGCGATAGAGCACAGCCGATTCGCACCGATGTTCCCCGCGGCGGAGACCAGGGAATGGACGAGAGCCAGGGCGTCTTGGCCCGCTCCCTGGGCGAGGGCGTCGAGGGCCGCGTGGCTCGTGCCTTCGTGGGTTCCCACGAACCGCATGAGCAGGTGACGATAGCTCTCGGCGTTGCCGCCCAGTCGCGCGACGCCCGCGCTGACATCCAGGATTGCCGCGCGGTTCCTGAGGGGTTCGGAGTCGGGTGGGGGCGCGGTGGGGAAGAGCCCTGCGGTGAATCCTGCCTCGCCACGCCGGAGCCAGCCTTCGAGCGCGGCGCGGAGATCTTTTGGCTCGATCGGAGTCAGCAGACAGTCGTTCATGCCGGCGTTGAGGCAGCGACGTTTCGTGTCCGGGGTTTGGCTGGCGGTCAATGCCAGGATGGGGACCTTGGCATAGCGGGGGTCCATGCGGATGGCCTGGGCTGCGCCGAATCCGTCGAGCACCGGCAGGTGGAGATCCATCAGGACCAGATCGAACGGTCGGCTCAAGGCCTCGTGGACGCCCTGCCCACCATCCACGGCCACCACCACCGAGGCGCCGAAACCGCGAAGGATCCCGACGAAGGTGTCCGCACTCACCTCATCATCCTGGACCAACAGGACGCGGCAGTCGGAGAGCCGTCCGCCGTCCCGAGCCCCCGCCGCCCCGACTGGAGCCGGCGCCGGGGTGAGTCCGGGGCCCACCAAGTCCCGGATGAAGGAGGGTAGAACGGGCTTGGTCACCACGGCGACATTTGGCAGGTCGCCCACCTGCGAGAGCAGCGTCGAGTCCGAGTCCATCGCCACCATCAGAATCACGGGGCAAGCCGGGTGCGACGAGGCGACGTCGATGCCAAGCGCGCAAGCATCTCCGTCCGGAAGCGTCGCATCGACGAGCACCAGACCGAAATCACCGGCCCGCTTGGTCAGCAGGGCACGGGCCTCGCGGATCGACTCGGCCTGAGTCACCTCGCTGCCGCAGGCCTCGAGGGTGCGGAGGAGGGCTCGCCTCTGGCCCGGATGATCCTCGACCAGAAGGACGTTGGGCCCTGCCTTCGCTGACGCTGCCCGGGGTCGCAGTTCGGGCACCCATTCCGGGAGGTCGAAGGAGAAGGTGCTGCCCTTGCCTGGGTGGCTCTCGACGCGAAGGTTGCCGCCAAACAGGGTGACCAGACGTTTGGAGATCGTGAGCCCGAGGCCAGTACCGCCCCACCGGCGGGTGGTGGAGCTGTCACCTTGCGTGAAGGGTCGGAACAGGCGCTGCTGTTCGGCCTCGGTCATGCCGATCCCCGTGTCCTCCACCAGGAAGCGGATGGTCGGCGATTCCGTGGCCCCCACCAGCTCCACCCGCAGCGCCACCCCACCCTGGAACGAGAACTTCACGGCGTTGCTGGCGAGGTTCGTGAGGACCTGACTAAGGTGCAGTGGGTCTCCCCGCAGCAGCTCGGGGACCGCGGGATCCACGTCCACGATCAGCTCCAGTCCCTTCTTGGCTGCCCCGATGCCGGTGGCGGTGACCACCTGTTGGAGCACCTCGTCGAGGCGAAAGCGGATCCGCTCGAGGTCGAGCCGCCCCGCCTCCATCTTGGAGAAGTCGAGCAGATCGTTGACGATACCGAGCAGGGCCGTCGAGGAGTTGCGCGCCATCTCGAGGCGGCCCCGAACATCGCTGGACAGCGGGGCACGCAGCACGAGGTCCAACTGTCCCAGGATGGCAGTCAGCGGAGTGCGGACCTCATGGGACATCATCGCCACGAAATCCCCCTTGGCGGCGTTGGCGGCCTCGGCGGTCTCCCTCGCTTCGTGCAGGCGGTCCGCGTTGCGCATCGTATGGATGGCGCTGCTCAGGTGTCCCGCGATGCCCTCGAGCAGCCAAGCGTTCTTGGGTTGGAGGGGGGCGGCGAAGACCACGTACCCGAGCGGTTCCTCCGCGAACACCAGGGGAAAGACGACGAGGTTGCCGGGATCCCGATCGGTGATCTGCAGGGGCCACTCCGTGGCGGTCCCGAGGAGCGGGGAGGACATCGAAAGGGAGGACCCGCTCCCGGAAAGGCTGCCCCAGAGCTCCGGCGTGCGCTGGACCGGGGCCGCCGCGCGGGTGCGATCCGAGGTGTGGAGAGCGGCGACGCGAACCCGCAACGAGACGTTGGGACCGGACTCGAAGAGGCATACGCAACAGAGGTGTACGCCCAACCCGGGGAGGGCGGCGTCGAGGACGCGCTGCAGCGCGTTGAAGTTGCGGCTCGACACCAGGACACTGCCGAGGACTCGGAGCGCGCTCGCGTCCTTGCCGCTGCGCAGCACCTCGGAGGCCTTCACCTGTGCGGCGATCTCGCTGATATGAAGCTTGGCTTGGGTGAGGCGCGCGGCATAGGGCGCCATCATGGGGTGACGGGCGTGGGCCGTGACAACGGCGTCCAGGGGTTGGACGACATCGTGCCACCGTAGCGGGTCCAGCCCTTGGCTCATCGCCCCGCGGATCGCCTGCTCGAGCAGGTTTCGGTTGCGCGCGGGCGTCTCTGGACCTGTATCGGTGACGAGGCGGATGGCGGCATCGACCCCGTCGGCGCCGGTCGCATCGTCGAAGAAGACGGCGAGGCGGTGCTTGCAGGGGCTCTCTTGCTCCCGAACGAGGCGGGTGAGATCGACGCCGTCCCACGGAGCGGTCACCCCGTTCGAATTCGCCTCACCACAACCGCAGGAGCGGCGCACGATGAGCTCGACGTCGACCAGGTTCTCCGACTCGACCGGTTCTCCAGCGATCAATCGCAGGAGTAGCTGGACGGCCTTGGTGCCGATCCTCTCCACGAGCTGGGTGACCGTGGTGATTGGAGGATCCGAGTTGCGGGCGAGGTCGTCGTCGTCGAACCCGACCAGGGCTACGTCTTGGGGCACACGTATGCCACGCGAGGTGAGCTCATCGAGCGCCCCCACGGCCATCAGATCGTTGGCGGCGACGACGGCGTCGATCTCGGTGAGGGCGACTCGTCGTTGGTCGAGGAGCGTCGCGATCGCGCGGGCCCCCGATCCCTCCAGGAAATCGCCAGGGAGGATCCACTCCTCGCGAACGGGGAGCCCGTGCAGCGCGAGGACCTCCCGAAACGTCGCCTCCCGCTCTCGGCTGTGCGAATTCCCCGACGGGCCGCGAATGAAGCACAGCCGGCGGTGGCCGTGCGTGAAGACGAGGTGCTCGATGACCTGACGGAGCCCGATCGATGCGTTCGAGTCGACCCATGGGAAGCCGTCGAGACGACTCACGGAGACCACGGGGACGCCCAGCGATGCGCAGAAGCGCTGGACGGCGTCCACGCCCACCTCGGTGGCCAGGATGCTCGCCTCGACGATCACCCCCTCTACCACGGGAGGGCGAGCCAGCTTGAACAGGAAAGAGCCGTCGAATCGGGCGGGGGGGCTCTCCGAGAACCAACCGGCAGGGAAGCTCACCAGGCGCGCCTCATGCTTCCGTGCGGCCCGCTGCAACCCCATCAGCAGGCGGACCTGGTACTGGGAGAGCAGGTCATCGACCAGGAATCCAAGAACGGGGCGCTCGGACACGGGCGGCATTCGGGTCTCGAGGTGCTTCCTGCGGTGCTGGCACCCGCGGATCGGCCGCGCCGCCAGGGGCCTCGGCGGCGACGGAGCAGACGGCGCATCATACCATCGTTTGGCCGGAGGCGATGCTCGCCTGGTGCTCGAGCGGAGCCTTTGGCCTCGGCTTTGGGTGCCACGGTGCTAGCGCCGAGGCGCTACACGACGCTTTTGCGCGTGACTTCGGCACCGCGGACGGCGCGAGGCGCCGTCCGTACGCGCTTTCCCGGCAGTACCCCGTGCCTTCGCCTTGTGGCACCCTCGGCCCGTGTCTCGCGTTGGCCTCCTCTGGCTCGCCGTCCCGCTCGTCGGGCTCGCTGAGCTCGGGGCACACCAGTGGCTCGCCGGGCGCGCGCCGTCCGTAGCCGAGTGGGAGGCGCTCCGCGGCGAGGTGGCGGCGCTGCGAAAAGAAGACGAGCTCGTGGTCGTCGCGCCCGCCTGGGCGGAGCCGCTCGCGCGGCACGCCTTCGGGGACGCGATGATGCCGCTGCCCCAGGTAGCGCGCGCTGACACGACCCCGTTCGCGTATGCCATCGAGGTGAGCGCGCTCGGGGCGCGGGCGCCGGAGACTCTTGGGTGGCGGGTCCTCGACGAGCATCGGAGTGGGCGCTTCCGACTGCGCCGGCTCGAGAACCCCGCGCCGGCGGGCGTGACGTTCGACTTCACCGCGGCGTTCTCCCCGGACCGAGTGCGCGTCGTGGACGCCGCCGGGCAGGACACCTGTAGTTGGAACCCTGCCGCGCCACCCGTCGCGGGTGGGCTGCACGGGCACGTGGCGTTCCCCGCGGCGCGCTTCGTGTGCCCGGGCGGCATGTTCTTCTTCGTCGGGGTCACGGTGAGCGAAGACGAGCGATATCGACCCCACCGCTGCGTCTGGGCACATCCTCCGGAGGGGAGTCCGCGGCGGATCCGCTATCGCGACGTGCCGCTCGGCGAAAGGGTCCAGGGCCACACGGGCCTCAGCTGGTTCCTCATGCGTGACGGAGCGGGTACTCCCATCACGCTGACGGTGCGCGTCGACGGCGATTCGCTTGGCACCGTGGTGCATCGAGACCAGGAGGGGTGGCGCCATTTCGCGCTCGCGACGGGGCGCCACGCGGGCACCAGGGCCGAGGTCGAGTTCGAGATCGCGAGCGAGCGCGCGGTGGCGCGCCATTTCTGCTTCCATGCCGACTCCCGCTGACCCCGCCGTTCTGCCCGTGGACAAGGAGCCTGCGGTGGCTTCCACCGAGGGGGCTCTCGCGCCACCCGCCACGGGTGACCGGCTGCACGCCCTCGACCTCGCCCTCGCGGCAGCGCTCGTCGTTGGCTACGTCGGGTGCTTGCTCGCTACCGTCGAGGAACTCGGCTACGCCCGCGACGAGGGCTTCTACTTCCACGCCGCGGCCTCCTACGAGCAGTGGATCGATCTCCTCCTCCAGGCACCCGGGCGGGCCATGACTCGGGCGGCGGTGGATCGGCACTGGGCGGTGAACCACGAACACCCCGCGCTGATGAAGACGCTCTTCGCCATGTCGCACCGCACCTTCTTCGATCGCTGGGGCTGGTTCGCCGAGGCGGGGACCGCCTATCGCTTCCCAGGGATGGTGGCGAGCGCGCTGGCGGTTGGGCTCGTGTTCGTGTGGGGGCGGCTCGCCGTGGGGCGACGCGCGGGACTCGTTGCGGCGCTCCTCTTCGCCCTGATGCCCCGCGTCTTTTACCACGCCCACCTCGCATGCTTCGATCTCCCGGCAGTCGCCCTGGCGCTCGCGAGCTCGTTCGCGCTGTGGCGGAGCCTGGAGCACCCGAGCCTGGGAGGGGGCCTCGCCACCGGTCTCGTCTACGGTCTTTACCTCGACACGAAGCACAATGCCTGGCTCTTTCCGGCCATCGTGCTCGCGATGACCGCACTGGTAGCGTTCGACTGGTTCCGCAGCCCGGTCCGGCCGCGGCGCCCACCAACCCCGTGGGGCCTGGTCGCGATCCTCACGGTGAGCCCGGCCGTGCTGTACGTCGGCTGGCCATGGCTCTGGTTCGACACCTGGGCCAGGGTCATCGAGTGGGGGCGTTTTCACCTGCAGCACGACTACTACAACATGGAGTTCCTCGGGGTTACCTACTGGAAGCCCCCGATGCCGCGCCTCTACGCCTGGTTGATGACTGTGGCGACGGTCCCCGGGATCACGTTGCTGCTCGCGGTCCTGGGGCTGGGGGCGGGGATCCGCCGAGAGCTTGGCGAGCGTTGGCGCTGGCTCGCCGAACGCCTGCCCCGCGGAGCCCTCGCGGGCGGACCGATCGCCGGGCGTACGACCGTGGCGCTCTGGCTCATGTCGATCCTGGTGGTGTACGCGCCCTGGTGGTCGACGAACACGCCCATCTTTGGCGGCACCAAGCACTGGATGACGGCGTACCCGTTCCTGTGCCTCTTCGCCGGGGCCGGGTTCGAGGTCGTCGCAAGGCAGCTCGACGCTGCGCTGGCGAGCTTGCCTGTCCGCGCCTGGGTCCGCTCGGCGCTCCCGCTCGGGGCGGGGTCCGCGGTGATCGCGGCGCCGCTCGCGATGACCTCGGGCGCGCACCCTTGGGGGCTCTCGTCCTACACCCCCCTGGTCGGCGGTGCCGTAGGCGCGGCGACCATCGGGCTGAACCGTACCTTCTGGGGGTACTCCACCGGCGCGGTTCAAGACGACGTGAACGTGCTCGCTCCCCCGGAAGCCCGCGTCTACCTCCACGACACCGCGCAGCCGAGCTTCGCCATGATGCGGAGGGATGGTCGCCTCCGCCCCGATCTGCGCGACACCCTCGACATCGCTCGGTCCGAAATCGCCCTCTACCACCACGAGCCGCACATGAGCCGAGTCGAGCACCAGATCTGGGTCATTTACGGGACCGCTTCGCCCGCCGTCGTCGGGACGCACGACGGCGTGCCCATCGTTTGGGTCTACGCGCGGCCCGAATGAAGCGTCGGGGGACGAGCGACCATGGGTCGCCTACTCCGCTCGGATCCTGGCCGTGCCCTTGGCCAGGACGCTCGCCGCGATCCCCTCCGGCACGACCGTCACCTGGCTGACCCTCGGAGGGCCCACTTCGATCTCGGCCACCACACCATCGGCAAGGGGTGGGACGAGGGCAGCGATCAGATGGTCGAGCTCCTTTTCGAGGGCGACCAGGTCCACGGGCAACGGCACCGCTACCGTCTCGAGTTCGCTCGACAGCGCGCGTGACGGCCGCTGCTTCCGCTCGATCCCAGGCACAGGGGCGATCTCGCGCAACCGGATCTCTCGTGCGGCGGCGTCGAACCAGGGCTCCGCCATGGCCCAGCTGCGGGTTCCACAGCGCGCGCGTGCCGATACGACGCCGAGCACGACCCGACTCTCCCCGTCCACCCGCGCACCTCGAACCTCGACCGACCTCGGCGTGTGGTCCTCCCCACCGCCGACCGCGCGGTCGAAGGCCGCTCCCACCTCGCTCCACGGCACGACGACCAGAATCTCGAGCCGGATCCCAGGGCCGAGCTCGTCGCTCGTGGCCAGCGGGGGCAGCGGAGGGACAGTCGCTTCGGAGGTCGTGCACGGCCGTTCGAGCGACAACCGCCCCGTCACCGTCGCGCCGCTGGTGAGCACCTCCTCCGCCAGCTTCGGATGCGTCTGGGTCACCGTCAGAGGCACGATCCGGAGGCAGTCTCGATCGTCCAGAGCCACCGTCCGGTGGAGCTCGCCCCAGCGGGCGGCGATCTCGGGTCTCAGATCCGGGAGCTCGCGATCGATGCGGCGTTTCGTCTCGGCAGCCGCCTCCCCGCCGGCCCGACGTACCTCGGAGGTCGCGTCGAAGCCTGCCACGGTACAGCCCTGGGCGACGGCTACCGTGACCTTGCTCTTGCCGAGCGCATAGTCGGCCCCCAGAACGAGGGGCAGGCCCGCGCGAGCCACGAGGGTCGGGTTGCACCGGCCATAGACCACGCACAATGGGCCGAAAGGCTTGCAGATCTGGGCGCTCACCGACACCGTGGTGGTGATGAGGAGGTCGTCGCCCGAGAGCGACGGCGAGAGCGGACCCCGCCGGACGACGTAGCTCAGTCGTCCGGGAGCTCCGACATGCTCCTCCCCCGAGGCGATCACCTCCGGGATCTCGGCGGCCAGCTCGCGCTGGAGGCGCTGGGTGGTCACCGACGCGGTGACCGTGACCTGGGAATCGGGCGCGGGGACCGCCCTCGGCGGCTCCAGGGCGGGAACAGGACCCTCGCCGGGACCGCAGGCCTCCCCCGAGGGCGCCTCCGCGGGTCGTGGGTGGCACGCCACGATGGTCAGCAGCATGGTCGCGAGCCGAACGATTCGAGCCATCGCCGGGAGGATACCTGAACCCACGTCGACCCGTTCGACGGGCACCAGAGTGACACCTTCATTGTGAACCGAGGTCCACGGGGCGGACCGACAGCAGGTCCCCGGCCCGCGAGCTTCCCGCGGTTTCGTCGGCTTTCTGGGCTCTGCGAGGGTCTCTTCGGTCCCGGTCATTCGATCCGGAGGGTCGGCCGTCGAACGGGTATGCTGGTTGCTAGCGGTTCAGGTGAGGCTCAAGATGGCTAACGTGTCGAGTGCGGCGAGAAGGGTGGTCCTGACGCTGCTGCTCGCCGTCGGGGCCTTCGGGGCACCCGCGGCGGCGCGCGCGGACACGGTCATGGTCGTGGATCACGATCCGAGCGCGCTCGTCGTCTTCCACGATGACCTTACCCCATACGGCGCGTGGGTCACCCATTCGACGTACGGGACCGTGTGGGTGCCGCACGTCAACGTGGTCGGCATGGACTTCGCGCCATACGTATCGTCAGGGCACTGGGCTTTGGCCGCCGACGGCGACTGGATGTGGGTGAGCGACTACCCATTCGGGTGGGCGGTGTTTCACTATGGGCGCTGGGTCTGGACCAGGGACTACGGTTGGGTCTGGATCCCAGGGCGGCAGTACGCCCACGCTTGGGTAGTGTGGCGGGTGCCCGCGCCAGGCTACGCCTATGTCGGCTGGGCGCCCGCACCACCGAGTTATGTGTGGGTCGACGGCTACGCGGTGACCGTGTCGCACCGTCCGATGGTGCCCTACGTCTTCTGCGAGAGTCGGTTCGTATTCCACTCCCACGTGCGCACCCACGTCATCCACGACCACAGGCGTGCGGCGCGGATCGCGGTGGGTACTCGGCACTACGTTCCCCCTCCCCATCATCGCCATCACGGTCCATCCATCGCTGCCGCGCGAGTGCCGCCGAACCGGGTGCCTGTCACCCGTACTCCCGCGAACCCGCGAGCGACGGCAGTGCTGAACCGTCCGGGCTCGGGCGACCGAGTGCCCGCCCGCCCCTTGCCCTCGACGGAACCGATGCGGCGACCCTCCGCGACACCGGATCCCGCGCCTCCGAGGGACGGTGTCGAGCCTAGCACGGCGAACGCCGAGCGGGGACGTTCTGTGGCGCGGCCGGGTACGGAGTCCCCCTCCAATCGGGCACCCGAAGCACGGTCGAGGGCGGCCCAACCCGTGGCGACAACCACGGGGGACCGGCGCGTGGCAGCACCGTCGGCTCGTCCCCAGCCGCGCGCAGCCAACCCGGACTGGAGCCGGGCTTCCACCCAGAACCCGAGAGCACCTTCCGCGAGCTCCGATGCTGCCCCCACCCGTTCCGCGCCTCCCTCCCGCAGCGACCCAGCCACGAGCAGCTCGAGCGGCCACGCCAGTCCTGCCGCTGCTCGGCCCGCACCGGCCCCCCGCTCCAGTCCCGCCTCCGCCCGACCGGCGTCTCCCTCGCGATCTGGAGGTAGCCCTCCGCCGAGTCGTGCCCAATCGAGCTCCAATCCCCGATCGGCTCCCCGCAGTAGTCCTCCATCCAGGGGCTCCTCCGGGGGCTCCCGCCCTCCCTCCCGTCCATCTCGTCGGTAACCAGACCGAGGAGTCCACGATGACCGCGATTCGCTTCCTGTCCGCGCTCGCCATCCTCTGTTCGATCCCCGCCTGCTACGTCGAGCACGAATCCACCATCTATGTCCCGGCACATCCGGCCGATGAATGGGAGCCGGAGGTGCCGCAGTACTCCATCGACAGCGACGCCACGCTGGGTGACATCCACCCGGGGGTCGAGACAGGGCTGTACGTCGAGTACGCGTCGGGCGGACTCTGGCGGCTCTACGCCACCTGCGGGGACGTTTCGACCTACGGCTCCTGCCATTGGCAGGTGGCCACGATCGTGAATGGCGGGAGCTTCGGGGGCACGGAGCCAGACGACCTCGATGCCGACGACCAACTCTTCTCCGATGAGATCGGGGCCTGGCTCGATGCCTACACGGCGGGCGACATCGACGGGATGTTCGTGCAGACGACGCCGGGCGCGAGTCTCGAGATCGATGCTATTCTCGATGACGATTCCGCTTGGGAATACGTCTTCTGGGTGAGCGAAGGGGAGGCCGTCTACGGCGCTCCGACGAACCCGATCGAGCTCGTGCCGACGGAGCCGTGAGGTTTGGGCTCGCGGTCGCGGCCACCGTCGAACCGGATGTTGCGCGGGTCGGGGGACGACCGCACGCCACTCACCGGTCGCAGTCTCTTGGCGGCGAGATCTTGACCGAATCTGTCAGGGAATTCCTCGGGCCCTTCGTGGCAGTCAGCCATCAGCCGTCAGCCGTTGGATTCTCCGCGGCTTGCCTGACCGCTGACCGCCGTTGGCCGGCTTGGTGCCGGCTCCGCCGGGTTGGGAATGGGTCGTCTCTGCCCGCTCCCGTTCCGCGCCAGGATCCAGCCTCGGTGCCGGCACTGGCCGGCCGCAAGGACGCGGCGCCGACGGCGGGATGGAGGCACCAACACCTTGGCGACGCTGCGGACCCCATCGACGTGGGGTGTGGTGCGGGTTCTTGGCGGCACGATCATGACCGAATCTGGCAGGAAACTCCTCGGGGGTCTTCATGGCAGTCAGCCATCAGTCGAAAGCTTGTCCGCGTCTTGCCTGACAGCTGACAGCGGATCGCTGATGGCCTGTCTGGTTCCGGCTCCGCCGGGTTAGGATGCGGGCAGATTCTGCGGAGAGCCCACCACATGACCGACGCCTCGCCCCAGCTCGACGGTTCCCAGCCGGGACGCATGGTCGCCCAGATCGCGGCGATGCAGGACTATGACCGCTATCGTGACCTCTCTTGGGAAGGCACCTTCGAGGCGTACCTCGAGCTCGTGCGCGACCGACCAGAGGTGACGCGGAACGCGTTCCAGCGCGTTCACGACATGATCGTGTCCTACGGGACCGAGGAGTACATCGACAACAAGAAGCGCCTCGTTCGCTACAATTTCTTCCGCGACGAGATCGAGTCCGGCGCCGACGCGGTCTTCGGCCTCGACATCCCGCTCATGCGGCTGGTCAACGTGTTCAAGGCGGCGGCCGAGGGCTACGGGCCGGAACGTCGAGTGATCCTCCTACATGGTCCGGTCGGTTCGAGCAAGTCGACCATCGTGCGGCTCTTGAAGAAGGGGCTCGAGGCCTATTCGCGCTCGGCGGCGGGGGCGCTTTTTACCTTCAGGTGGGTGAACCTCTCCGAGACGGGGCTCGCTGGCAAGGACGAGACCGAGTTCGACTCCGCGATGCACGAGGAGCCACTTCGGCTCATCCCGCCCGAATGGCGAGCGGAGGCCATCGACCGTTTGGGCCTGTCCAACGACAACTTCCGCGTGCGAGTGGTCGGCGATCTCGATCCCGCCAGTCGCTTCATCTTCCAGGGGCTGATGAAGCGGTACCGCGGCGACTGGGGGAAGGTCATCGACCACCACGTCCGAGTGAAGCGCCTCATATTGAGCGAGCAGGACCGAGTGGGCGTCGGGACCTTCCAACCCAAGGACGAGAAGAACCAAGACTCCACCGAGCTTACTGGCGACATCAACTACCGCAAGATCGCGGAGTACGGCTCTGACTCGGATCCCAGGGCCTTCAACTTCGATGGCGAGTTTAACATCGCGAATCGTGGCATCGTGGAGTTCGTGGAGGTGTTGAAGCTCGATGTCGCTTTTCTCTACGACCTCCTGGGTGCCTCCCAGGAGCACAAGATCAAGCCGAAGAAGTTCGCGCAGACCGACGTCGACGAGGTGATCATCGGCCACACCAACGAGGCTGAGTACCGACGCCTGCTCTCCAATGAGTTCATGGAAGCGCTGCGCGACCGCACGATCAAGATCGACGTCCCGTACATCACCCGCCTCGGGGACGAGATGAAGATCTACGAGAAGGACTTCAACGCCCGTCGGGTGCGCGGCCGCCATATCGCCCCCCACACCATCGAGGTCGCGAGCATGTGGGCTGTGCTCACGCGGCTCGAGGACCCAAAGAAGCACAACCTGTCGCTCTTGCAGAAGATGAAGCTCTACGACGGCAAGGTCCTGCCCGGGTACACGCAGGACACCGTCAAGGAGCTTCGCAAGGAGTCCAAACGGGAGGGCATGGAGGGCATCAGCCCGCGCTACGTGCAGGACAAGGTGTCGAACGCTCTGGTGACCGATGTCGCCGAGGGGACGATCAACCCGTTCATGATGATGAACGAGCTCGAGAAGGGACTCACCCACCACTCGCTCATCACCAGCGAAGACCAACGCAAGCGCTACCGCGAACTCATCGGCGTCGTGAAGCAGGAGTACGAGGAAATCGTCAAAAACGAGGTACAACGGGCGATCAGCGCCGACGAAGAGGCGATCGCGAAGCTGGCCGCCAACTACATCGACAACATCAAGGCCTACACCTTGCGCGAGAGAGTCCGCAACCGGTACACGGGCCAGGATGAAGAGCCCGACGAGCGCCTGATGCGTTCGATCGAAGAGAAGATCGACATTCCCGAGAACCGCAAGGACGATTTCCGACGGGAGATCATGAACTTCATCGGCGCGAAGGCGGTCGAGGGCAAGACCTTCGACTGGCAGACGAACGATCGCTTGCGGCGCGCGCTGGAGCTGAAGCTGTTCGAGGACCAGAAGGACAGCATCAAGCTCAAGACGCTGGTGAGCGCGGTGGTGGACAAGGAAACGCAAGAGAAGATCGATATCATCAAGGCCCGCATGATCCGTTACTTTGGGTATAATGAGGTCAGCGCCACCGACGTGTTGAACTACGTGGCCTCGATCTACGCTCGCGGCGATGCGAAGGGCTGAGCCGAGCTCTCCGCTCCGTTTCTCCGCCATGGCGAATTCCTCGTCTCCTTTGGCCTCTGCCCGTGGACGGTGAGCGAGCATGCTCCCCTGCTACCGGTGGCGCGTTGCCTCTGTTCTGGCCGTTGCGGCATGGACCGCGGATGCGCGGGCCGACGAGCAAGTCGACGCCGGGGCTTCGGCATCGTTCGGCCCGGCCGAGTCCGAGCGCGGCACGTCGCCACCCGGCGGCGCAGCGGATCTCGAGCCCAGGACCCCATCGCCACCCAGCAGTCGAGCGGCACCGGGGTCCGCCCGCGCTGGCGACGCGCTGCCGCCGCTCACTGGGGGGGGCGGGCGCGCCGACGCTGCCGGGCCGGAGCGCGGAGATCTCGACGGTCCCTCCGTTACGTCCGAGGGACGGGTTCTGGGGCCGTACCTCCGTCCACCGATGACGGAGGAGCGCGCGCGCAGGCGCGGTTTCGCCCGCGGCCCCCTCCCGCGTGACCTCCCCTTTCGTCACGACGGGTTCTACCTGCGGGCGGCCCTCGGGATCGGGTTTCTGCACGACCGTCTGCGTGGCGAGCTCGACAACTACGCGTTCCCCGACGACGACGGGCGGGTGGGTCGCATGACGGCCTTCGCGCTGGGGAGCGAGCTCGCGCTTGGCGGCACGCTCCGGGGCGGGGTCGTCGTCGGCATGGGGGTCTACACCATGCTCGCGCCCGCCCCGATCGCGGCAACCGACGACGACGAGTCGTACGAATTCGAGCTCGAGCAGCTCGCCCTCGTCTGTCCGATCGCGGACGTGTACCCCTGGCCGAACACCGGATGGCACGCCCAGGCCGGGATCGGGGTGGGGGCCCTGACCGTGGGCGACGCCCCGAGTCCTGACGGCGAGTCGCGGGACGTGCAGGATCACGTGGCGCTCGGTCCGGGCTTCATGCTCGGCGTCGGCCGCGAGTGGTGGATTGGTGAGCGATGGAGTGTCGGCGCGATCGCCCGCTGGGAGCAGAGCTGGGGAGCGGGAACCGGTTTCGATCACGGTCGCTTCGTGCACCGGGCGGGTGGGGCCGTCTTGCTCCTTGGCTTCACCCTGCATTGACCTGAGCCGGCGGAGCCGGGACCAAGCAGGCCACCAGCAGTCAGCGGTCAAGCAAGACGCGGAGGCGCCGACGGCTGAGGGCTGGCTGTAACGAACACGAGCGAGAGATTTCCAGCCAGAATTGGGGAGGATCGCGCTGCCAAGGGACCAGTAGATCAGAACCGTCCGCTGACGCCGGTGCCATCGAACGCGATCCATCGCGGTCGGCGCGGTCGGCCGACGACCATCTCGGCGTTTTCGTCTTCGATGCGGACGAGTCGGCGACCCGCGCCCAGGATCCCCGCCAGAAGGAGGATCGCCCCGCCTGCCTGCAGGGCTCCGTCCGACGCGAGCAGGGTCTTGTTCAGCGGGTTCCGGTAGTCGTCGAGCGCCAGCCACGGTCCCACGATGGGCACGTAAAGGTCGGAGGCGCGCCGGGGCATTGCCACCGCCACCACATAGGCGCCGCCAAACGCCACCCCGAAGAAGAGGGCACCAGCGAAGCGTACGGACGCGGCCGCGTCATGCCGGCTTCTCGCCAGGTCGTAGCCCGTTGGCACGGATGCGCCTCGACGAAGGATGCGCTCCTCGCACCGTCCGCTCGCACACAGGCCGCTTTCGCAGTCGCTTGCCCCCGTGCACGTTCGTGCGAACCCGCAGGCGCGGCAGTCGCCACCGCAATCGATGTCCGCCTCCGGTCCGTTGCGAACCCCGTCCGTGCAGGTCTCGTTGGCGCCGCGGGCTGCCCCGGTGAGCTCGCCGCGAGCGGGCGAGGTTCCGGCCAGCGCGGCCAGGACTGTCCACAGAGGAAGGCGGCGCACGGTTCGGATGCTACCGCCTGGGGCCTCGACGACGAGCGGAAAACTCGCGGGGGCTACTCCCCCGCGGCTGGCGATGGGTCACGGGTGGGGGACGGCAGCGGAGGTGGCGGCTGGCTAGCGGCCAGCGCCGTGGGCGGGCTGCTGGGCGGGGGGGTACCCCGGCGGACTCGCTCCTGGAGCGACGCCCAGCCATCGTCGAGCGCGGCCAGCATCTCCGGCTTCAGCGAACCGGGGCTCGCCTCTTCCACCTCGTAGGCATAGGCCAGCCATCGTTCGGCATGGCGGAGATCACCCAGTCCGAGCAGGGTAAGGCCGCGGTAGGTCGCGTAGGCCGCGCGATCCTCCGGGGGCGAGGACTCGACGAGGTGCTCCGACTGCTCGAACACTTCGGCGGCCTCTATGTACCGCCCATCATCGTAGAGGGTCGTGCCACGTCGTAGGTGGTTCGCGCACGCGCCAGCGCACAACGCCAAGGCGAGCGCCGACCACAGGCCGATTCTCCCAATCCACAGCACTGCGCCATCATACCTTCGATGTCTCCGGGAGGCCACGGCGGCCACCTTCGCTCCCGCCCCGCCAGCTGTCGGGCCATGTCGCGAAGGAGGGCAGGCTCGCGTCCGGTGGTCCCGTCTTCCCTACGACCTCGGGCTGCGATCTGGGGCGCACGCCCCTCGGCGCTGTGCTAAAGCACCGATCAGGTTGTCGACAGCAACGGCAGCGCTGGCAAAGCGTCTGTGCGAGGCGAGGGCGCGTTTCCAGCGCTGCCTCTGGAGAGGCCTGCTGCTGGTTCGGTGCTCTAGGTTGTTGATTTGACGCAGCAATCAACGTGATTGCTGCTCTAGGAGGGCCCCGTGCGCCTCGTCGAATTCGCAAAGGATCGCGCGCTTCGAGCGTTCGTTGATGGTCGCATCGTGGCCCTCTTGCGGAGTCCACGCACGGTGAATGCCCTGGCCGCGGTCCTCCGCGCCACCAACGGGCTCTACGAACGGTTTGGGGGCCAGTCCGGCGGGACTACCGTTTGGGACCGCGTGGTTGGCCACGCCGAATCCCTGGCGGCAGGGCTGGGAAGAGGGCGGGGGGCTTCCTCGAGGCCCAACGAGCCGACCCGCCTCTGACCGATTCGGCCGTGACCCACCCCGCGGCACACCCCATCCTCCGGCGCGAACAAGGGAAATTGGGCCCGGCTGACGTCGGGCTCTTCCCCCCTGGCACAGTGCCATGGCACACTCCGGCTCGCACGGCACATCCCGCGGCACCCCGGGGGACCCCGAGCGCGGCAAGGAGGAGAGCGCATGGTGATCCGACCAGCAGTGGCGACAGCAACCCTACTTACCACGGTGATCTCGCTCTTCGCAGGTCCGGTTGCGGCAGCAGAAGAGGAGGAGGACCAGGCTCCCGAGAAGACCGCCGTCGACCGCGCACTCGATCCGAACTCACCCGAGGAGGAGAGTGGGCGAAACTACTACTTCGTCGGCATGCGTTACCGTTCCATGATCGCACCGGCGTTCATCCAGCGGTGGTTCGCCGACGGCGGGCGCACGGTGCTCGTGCACGGGGTGGGTCCCGAATTCATCTCGCGCCGGGACCACATGGAGCTCGCCTTGAGCCCTTGGTACGCGAGCTACCGGATGAAGGAGACGCCCTTCAAGGCCAAGGACGATCCAGACAGCGCCTGGGAGATCGTGGAGAGCAAGCTCAAGGTGATCTACCTCACCGTCGACATCAACTGGAGCCTCGACGTGAGCGAGATGGTGGCGATCAACCTCGGTCTTGGCGCCGGGTTCGGGTTCCTGTTCGGGAAGCTCCATCGCAACCAGGCCTATCCTGCTGGGGCGACCGATCCCGAGAACTACGAGAAGTGCCCCTCCGAGTTTTTCCACCCCTGGTGCGACAACGACAACGACCACTATGGCGACTACGACGAGAAGAGCTGGGCGAACGGCGGCGACAAGCCCATGGTCTATCCTTGGATCGTGTTTCCCCAGGTCGGCGTCCGCGTGAAGCCTCACCGGCACTTCGCTGCGCACTTCGACACGGGCTTCGGCACTAGCGGCTTCTTCCTCGGTCTCGGCGCGGACTACGGGATCTGAGCGAGAGCGGCGCCCCGCTCGTCAGAGGCGACCTTGACCCTCACCTTCCCGCTCCGCTACCAGCCGCTCCGCCGCCTTGGCCAGGGGGGAGGCGGGGAGGTGTGGGCTGTCCGGGATCGGTACCAGGCGAGCAACTACGCGCTCAAGGTGCTCGGCGAGGACGCCACCGAAGCGGAGATGGCGGCGCTGGTGCGAGAGGCGGTCGCTCTCTCCGGGCTGGAAGGGCTCGGCGTCCCGCGGGTGCAGCGCTTCGGGCGTCTTCCTGGCAGCGGTCGGCCCTTCATGGTGCGCGAGCTGGTCGAGGGACGAAGTCTGCTCGATCTGATCGACAGCGGGCACGATCTGCGGTGCGCGCTCGACGCCGTCGCGCGCGCGGCCGACCAGCTCACGGAGGTGCACCGGGCGGGGCTCTTCCACGGAGACGTCAAGCCCGCCAACGTGATCGTCGCCGTGGACGGAGCCGCGACCCTCGTGGATCTGGGGCTGTCGGCACCGTGGCGCGAAGGGGGGACGAAGCCGGAAGGACTCACCCCGAAGTACGCGGCCCCCGAGCTCTTCGAGGGGCTTCCGCTGACGGTGCGGGCGGAGGTCTACGCGCTCGGCGCGACCCTCGCCGAGGCCCTAGAGAAGGCGCCGAGCGGAGCCGTTTCGCCTACCGGTCGGCAGGCGGTAGAGGAAGTCTCGTCACGGGCCACCGCGGCGAGACCCGACCAGCGCTTCCCGTCCGCCGATGAGTTCGCGGTGGCCTTGCGTCGCGCGGCGGGCTTGCGCCAACCTACCCTCGAGCTCGAGCCTGCGCTCGGGTGGCCCGTGGTGGGCATCGACGCTACCGCCGGTCGTCTGCTGGACGCGAGCTGCGCGTTGCCGCCCGGCGCGATCCTCCGCGTGGAGGGACCGGTCGACTCCGGGCGCACGGTCCTCGTTCGTCGTCTCGCCTGGTCGCTTGGGATCGAGGGACGCCCGCTGGTGTGGCTGGACGGAGCCCTGGCGAGCTCGGCCGAGGCCATCCGTGTCGAGCTCGGGGCGTACGAGACCCGACGCGGGCTCCTGCTGCTGATCGACGATGCGAACGACCTCGCGGGGGACGCCGAGGCCGAAGTGAGCCGCGCGCTCGCCGAGGGAGCGCGGGCGGTGGTGGTGGGCAGCCTGCCACCCGGCGACGGGATCCCGTTCGGGGTGCCACCCCTCGAACCTCGAGCGGCTGCGGATCTGATTCGGCGTGCCGTACCGTCGCTCACCGAGAATCTCATCGACCGCGCTTACGAGCTCGCCGGAGGCAGGCCCGGGATCCTACGCCGGCTGGTCCGCCGCATCGCGCGGTCACCGGTCGCCTCCGAGGCGGACATCGTGCGCGCGCTCGCGGGTAGCGCCCACGACATGACCAGCGTCACCGATGCGCTCTCCCCGCTCGGTCGTGCTCGCGCCTTGATTGACCGGGGCCGCTATTCGGATGCACGCCCGCTGATGGACGCGGTCGCGGACCACGGTCTCGCCGCCGAGATCGAGCGCGCGCGGTTGGATCTCGGGCTCGGCAACGCTGCCCAGGCCTGTGCGCGCCTGCGTGCGGCCGAGCCCCTCGCTGATGCCGCGCTGCGGGACCAAGCCGTCGAGGCTCGAGACGAAGCCGTGCGGTGGCGGGTGTTCCTCGCGCGAGCGCTGATCGGCGTCGCCGAGTACCGGGCCGCCATCGACCTCGTCCGGGATTTGGTGGACGACCCCACTCCCCTCGGCGTCGAGGCACTCTCGTACGCCGGGCTCGCCGAGTCGTACTTGGGCAACCACGACGCGGCCCGTCGGTCGCTCGAGGGCGCCGTCGAACGCGCGGTCGAGCTTGGCTTCGCCCGGACCGAGGCGGTTGCGCTCTCCTCGCTTGGGGTGGCCCTTCAGCGCGGCGACCATGTCGACGAGGCGCGTCAGGTCTACGAACGCGCGATCGATGCGGCCGAGCGGGCCGGAGAAGCTGGGCTCCTCGGGTCCACCCAGCTCAACCTTGCCGGCGTCCTCAAGGTTGGCGGCGATCTCGCTCGGGCGATCGAGCTCTTCGAGGCGGCAGTCGACATGGGGCGGCGCTCCGGTCGCCTCTCGACCGTGCGCAACGCGCTGCTCAACCTCGCCAACACCGACCTTTACCTCGGCCGCCTCGGGCGGGCGCGCGCCAGCATCGAGGCGCTCGACGAGCAGCGCGCGGAGCTGGCTCCCTTCGTGCAAGCGCAGATCATCGGGCAGAAGGCCGAGCTCGCCGCACGCAACGGTGAGGTCGAACGCGCCCTGCTCCTCTACGAGCAATGTGCCGACGCATACGCGGCGCTCGGACGCGGGATCGACGCCGCGGAGGCTAGCCTCGAGGGTGTCCTCGTAGGATCCCGCGCGGGATGTCCCGACGTGACGGATCTGCGCCAGAAGCTCGAGCAGGCGCAAATCGTGCTCGGGGACCGGCCGGTGCATCGTCCCCTGGCCCTGCTCGCCGCGGCGCGGGTCGCCTGGCTGGGGCGTGACGTGGGCGGCGCCCGGCGGTCAATCGACGCTGCCCTTCAGGCTGCCCAGGCGGCGGCACAGCGGGAGTGGATCTGGCGCGCCCTCGAGATTCGGGCCGAGCTCGCCGAGTTGGCCGGACAGTCCGTGGCGGCGCGTCGCGATCGTGAGGAGGCACTGGCGGTGCTGGAGGAGATCGGTGCTCGACTGCCCCGCGATCTCCGCGAGGTCTACTGGAATGATGCGCGACGGCGCGCGCTCAGGGATTCGGTCAAGGCTCACGTCGGGCACGCGGTCACGGAGCGCTTCTCGGCCGCCGCCTACTCTGCCAGCTCACCACCGCCGCCGGAGGTGGCGGCGTCCGACCGGCAGCGCGCGACGGCGCGAGCGCAGACCTCGCAGGAAACGCGGCTCGCCCGCATCCTAGAGATCAACGGGGAGCTCGCCGGGGAGATCGATCTCGATCGGCTCACCGCGCGTATCACGGACCATGCGGTGGACTTGCTCCGTGCCGAACGGGGGTTCGTGGTGCTGCTCGGTGCGGACGGCTCGCTCACCGTCCACACCTCGCGAACGCGGCTAGGGGACGAGCCACACGCGGAATTCTCCCGGTCGATCGCGCGCTCCGTGCTCGCGAAGGGGGAGCCACTCGTCAGCCTGAGCGCCCGCGATGATCAACGGATGGCCGCGTATGCGTCGGTCCACCAGCTGGCGCTCCATTCCGTGGCCTGCGCGCCGATCCACGCCCCGTCGGGTCCCGCGATCGGGGCTCTCTACGTGGAGACGCGGCACCGGCCGGGTCTCGATTTCGAACGCGAGCTCCCGACCCTGGTGGCGCTGGCGAATCAGGTGGCGATCGCCATCGAGAACGCCCGCCTCGTGCTCGAGAATCGTCGGCGCGCCGAGGACCTCGCGCGCGCCAACGAGCGTCTCGAGGAGGCTCACGCTCGCCTCCGGGAGCTACTCGGCGACCGCACTGAGCAGCTCAAGCGGGCCCGGCAGAAGCTCCGAGAGACCCGGGACACTCTCTACGGCCACTTCGGCTACCAGGGGTTGGTCGGGACGAGCGCCGCCATGCGGCGGGTCTATGCGCTGATCGACCGCGTGAAGGACACGGATATCCCCGTGCTGATCACGGGGGAGAGCGGCACCGGCAAGGAGATGGTTGCGCGCGCGATCCACGACGCCTCCCTGCGCGCCAAGGGGAAGTTCCTCGGGGTAAACTGCGGTGCCATCCCCGACAACCTGCTCGAGAGCGAGCTGTTCGGGCACGTGAGGGGGGCCTTCACGGGCGCCGATCGCGAGCGAAAGGGGCTTTTTCGGGAGTGCCAGGGGGGGACGGTGTTGCTCGACGAGATCGGCGAGATGGCGACCAAGATGCAGGCGGGAATGCTCCGCGTGCTGCAGGAGCGAAAGGTCCGTCCGGTTGGGGGCACCCAGGAAGAAGACGTCGATGTGCGGACCATCTTCGCTACCCATCGCGACCTGGAGGCGATGGTGAGCGCCGGGCAATTTCGTGAGGATCTGTACTATCGCATCCACGTCGTCGTGGTGCCGCTGCCCCCCTTGCGCCAACGTCCGGAGGACGTACCGCAGCTCGTCGACCATTTCCTCGGGAGGTTCGCGGCCCGCTACAAGCGCGAGAGAGGCACGGTCTCGCGGGAAGCCCTGCGAGTCTTGACGGGCTGCGAGTGGCCGGGGAACGTGCGGCAGCTAGAGCATGTGCTGCTGAACGCTTGGATCCTGGCGGACGGACCGGAGGTGGACGTTGGAGATCTCGCCCTGCCCGGCGGTCCATCGGCGGTCGACTCGATTGCGCCCCTCCCGCTCCCTGACGCGGTCGCGGCCGAGCGCAGGGCCGACGCTGCACCCTCGGCGGCCCGTAGTCCTCGGGCGACGCAAGGGACCCTGGCGGCGGCCGGCTCTGCGTGCGCTCCGGCCACGAGCGCGGAGCCAGAGGGGGGCCGTGTCGGTCGAGGAACCGGGCGGTCGATCTCGCAACACCATTCCGCGGAGCGGGAACGGATCGTCCAGGCGTTGGAGGCCTGCAACTGGAACCGCGTGAAGGCGGCCGAGTTGAGCGGCATTCCCAGGCGGACGTTCTACCGTCGACTGCGCGAATACGGCATCCAGTAGACCGCGTTCACCCCTCCCAACGGGCAGTGATCGGGTGAGGTCCGCCTCCTTCAACCGATGCCGAGCTGCCGAAGCTTCTTGTGGAGGCCTTCGCGGGTGATGCCCAGCGCCTTGGCGGCCGCCGTCTTGCTGTTGCCGTGCTCCCTCAACGACTCAAGGATGAAGAGCTTCTCGACGTGCTCGACCATCTCGCGGAGCGTGCCCTTGGGCGTCGTTCCCCGCTGGAACACGTCCTTCAACTTCCGCACCTTCGCACTGACGAGGTTCGGGGTGACGAGGCCGTCCACCTCGGCCTGGATCACCAGCCGCTGGATCTCGTTCTCGAGCTCGCGGACGTTGCCGGGCCAGTCGTAGGCGGCGAGGATCTCTAGAGTCTCTTGCGTCAACGCCGCGACGGGCTTGCCGATCTCCCTCGTGTAGCGATCGAGGAAGTGGTTGGCCAGTCGTGGCACGTCGTCGCGCCGCTCTCGCAGCGGTGGGACGTGGAGAGGGAAGACCTTCAATCGGTAGAAGAGATCCTCCCGGAATCGGCCCGCCTCCACCTCCTTTTCGAGGTTGCGGTTGGTGGCAGCGACGATGCGCACGTCGACGTACTTGACGGTCGTAGCCCCCAGCGGCCGGATCTCGCCCTCCTGCAATGCGCGCAGGAGTTTGGCTTGGAGGGGGAGCGGGAGCTCGGCGACCTCGTCGAGGAAGAGCGTTCCGCCGTCGGCGACATCGAAGAGACCGCGCTTGTCCTCGGTGGCGCCCGTGAAGGCACCGCGACGGTGGCCGAAGAGCGCGCTCTCGAGCAGGTTCTCCGGCATCGCAGCGCAGTTCTGGGCGACGAATAGCCGGTCTCGTCGGCGTGAGCGATAGTGAACGGCGGCGGCAATGAGCTCTTTGCCGACGCCCGTTTCCCCCTCGATGAGCACGGTCACCCGGGTGTCGACCACCTTGTCCAGCTGGGCCAGCAGCGCACGCATGGCGCGGCTTTCGCCGATGATGTCGATCTGTCCGCGGCGGCTGCGTTCACGGCTCCGGAGGTAGGAGTTCTCCCGTTCGAGGCGCTGCTCTGCGGCCACGAGGCGGCGGATGAGCCGGGAATTGTCGACGGCGAGCGAGGCGTTGTGCGACAGCACCGACAGCACATCGACGTCGTTGGGGTCGAACATCGCGGGCACGTCCCGGTTGTCCACCTGGAGGACGCCGAGGATCTCCTCACCGCGCCAGAGCGGGATTCCGATGGTGCTGCGGATGCTGGCCCCGAGCAGCGACTCCGAGCTGAAGGACTCGGCGGGCGCGTCGGCTGCGAGCACCGCCGCCCGTTGGGCCACGACTCGGCGGAAGACGCTCCGAGTGATGGGCACCGGGCTTTCAGGCGCCGCGGCCCCGCCGTCCGGGCCCCGCACGCGCGTGATCACTGGGAGGTATGCTGGCGTGGCGGCGTCTCCGTTGTCGTCGCGCAGTACGACGGTCGCGTGGGTCGCCCGCGGCACCAATTCGAGCGCCGCGTCGGCGACCACCGCGACCACGCCGTCGAGGTCCGGGGCGATCCCGATCCGGTGCTGGACTCGCGCCAGGGTCCGGAGCACCTCACCGTTTCGTTGCGCGCTCACCAGATCCGTGGGGAGGTCGCGCAAGGGACGGACGTCGATCACGTGTGTGGTATCGGGGGCCTCGGGGAGGACAACGGACAGGACCGTGCTCTCGTCGCCGATCCCGCCGAGTTCGACGCGATCACCGTTGGCGAGTTCAACGCGCCACCCATTGTGCTCGCGGAGCTCGAGGCGCTCCTCACCCCGCCTGACCGCGGTTCCGTTGGTGCTGCGGAGATCCTGGAGGATGACGGCATCGCCGTTGCGGAGGACACGGGCGTGCTCGCTCGAAACATGGGCGTCGGGCAAGACCAGATCGGCGTGTGGCGCCCGCCCGATCAGGGCGGACTCGGCCGGCAGCTCGAACACCGACCCACGAGCGGCCCCGGAGACGACCTCGAAGTGGACTGATGGAGGCATGACGCAGCGGTGAGACACGACGGGCCCCGGAGAAGGGTACCCCCGGGGCCCGCTGCATCGGAGGGTTGGAGACTCGCTACTTCCCGGCCCGAGCTCTGATCCGGTACATCACCTGCTTCAGACCCGCATCGCCCTGGATCCGGTTCTTGTCCGCCGTCTTCACGTTCGCCTCGATGATCTTCTCGAGGCTGTCCGCGACCTCTGCCGAGCCCTTCGGCAACAGATAGTCGATCGCGCTCGCCACCGCGTAGCGCACCGCCGCGTTTTCGATGCCCCCGAGGCGCTCCACGATCTGAGCGGGCGTCTTCTCGTCGCCATGGATAGCGAGCATGTACGCGCACTTGATGCCCTTGAACTGGGTGTCCTTCGCCTGCGATTCGCTCTTCTCGATGGTCGAGAGGTAGCAGGGCACGCGATCACCACAGGCCTTGAGGACCTCGTCAGCCTGCTCGAAGAGCGGCTCCTCGAAGTACTTGTACTTGCTCTTCGCATCCGTCTGCTTGGTGCCCCACTCTCCCATCAGCGCCTTCAGGGACGCCATCTGGTTGGCCCTTGCGAGCTTGAACGCCGTGGCGAGGATGGTGGCGCGGAGATCCTTCAGGTCCTCCTGGTTCGGCGCCTTCATGCCCCGGCCAAGGCCGATCAGCCAGTCGACCATCGTCGGATCGTAGAACCGGGTGACGGAGTCGGCGACCAGCACCGGCAGCGCCTTGCCACCGCCCGCGATCGAGACATCGAGGTCGAGCATCTTCATGCCCTCCTGGAACCCGGCCTTCGACTCTGCCGTGGCGGGGATCTTCGCCAGCTCGGAGAGGAGCACCGCGCGATTGCTCTTGATCTCCGTCGTTCGGATCACGTCCAGAATCGGCTTGATCGCGCTCTGGTTCCCCGACATGCCGAGCACGATCGCCGCCATCGGAACCCACGGCTGGTCCTTGTCCGGCTCCTTCGCTCCGCCCTTCACCAGCTTCTGCAGCTGAAAGTCCTTGAGCTTCGTCTCCTCGCCCTTCAGCAGCTTCACTGCCATGTCCACCGACGGCTGCCCAATCTTGACCAGCGCCAGCAGCGCGGTCTGCGCCACGTCGCCCTTGGCGGGATCGAGGATCACCTTCATCAGGAGCTCGGCCGCCGACGGCTCGCGGAGCTCGCCCAGGATCTGGGCCGATACCGTCTGCCAGAAGAGTTGGTCCTTGTACTCGTCGACCGACTCGGGCTTCTTCTGATCCGGAGGCTTGATCTCGGCCTCGAGCATCTTCTTGAGCGGCTCGGTCCACGCCTTGTCCGGCGCGGCGAGCATGGTGGCGTTCAGGTCCTTGTAGGTGATGCCACCCAGCATCGAGCTCGTCTTCAGTTTCTGGAAGACCTCGATGATGGACGAGTTCAAGCTCGCGAGCTTGAGGTCGCCCTGGGCGCGGATCGCCCACTTGATGTCCTGTTCGTCTTGCTTGCCGGTTGGCTTCTTGACGAACTCATCGAGTGCTTTCTTCAGCGCGGGTTCGGTCCGCTTGTCGCGGAAGGACGCGATGAGCTTGATGAGCGAAACTCGCGTCTTCGTGTCCATGTCGGCGTAGTTCTCGACATACGTCTTCGTCAGCGGCTCGATCATCTTGTCGACCAGCGCCTTGACGTCGGCGTTGGTGGCATCGCTGCCCGCCTTCGTCAGGCCGTCCTGGTAGAACTGGTCCAGCCGCTTGATGGCTGGAGCTCGCCATTTCGGGTCAGCGAGCTTGTCGACCCAGTACTCCGGCTGGCTCTCGTCCTTGCATCCGACGAGGGTCGTGGCCAGGGTTGCGGTCGCCACCACGGCAGCGGTACCCAGCGTGAGATGACGCATGAGCGAGGCGATGGTTCGCGTCGTTCGGAACATCTGGTTTCCTCCCAGAGCGGCAGTTGAGTGAACAGGCGGCCAGTGACGCCAAGAGCCCAAAACCCCTGAGGATCCGGCGTGACGCACGGTAGGCTGGTGACCAACGCCATGTCAACGAACGGGAGCTCTTGGTGTCACGATGGCGTCTGACTTCGCCATTTTGTCGCTCTCCCGATCGCGCTGGCACCTTCGCGAGGCGCCAGTCCTCCCACCTTTCCGTCCCTCACGAGATGGCGTGACGATGGAGTATTCGGCCCTCAGCACCTGGGCCACGGCGCTGGCAGGGCGTCGCGCCCGTCGTCCGGTCGGGGCGTTCGACGAACCCCGAGGCCAACCACGGTGCTCGATCCAGACCAACTGCTGACCCACGGCCAGGAAGGACCGCGCGCGCCGCGTCCGCGCCCCGAGGGACGGGGAATTCCCAGCTCGACCCGGGCCTCGCCCACCCTCCGCGCTGCCGGGCGATCCCTCGAAGGGCAGACCAGGGCGTGGTCAGGACCTCGTGTTGCCGGAGACCGCGTTCACGCTTCGATCCCCACATCGCGGAGGCGAGCGGCGAGGGCGGTGGTCTGGGCACGGGTCAGGTACGTGGGGCCTCGTCCGACCTCGCGCACGAGCTGATCGAGTTGCAGCACGCTGCGGGGACCGAGGATGACCGATGACACGTATTGGTGGGTGAGGACCCATCGCAGGGCAGCTCCACGCAGCGTGGGGATCTTCCCGTCAACCAGAGGTCGGATCGCGTCGAGTTGCCGGATCCGCTGGCGCAGTTCGTCGGGAGTCCAGCGGTCGGCGCGGTGGTCACCAGGGACGAAGACACGATCCACGGGCCACAAGCCCGCGAGCAGGCCGTACGCGAGCGCCGAATGCGCCAGCATGCCCGCTCCTTTCGTCGCGATCTGCTCGGTCAGCGATCGTGCCGCGGCCGAGTGAAAAACATTGAAGGCCAGCGAAACCACCGCCGCACCTCTCCCGAGCGCGGCGCGCGCGACCTCCGGCGTTCCCGCGCTCACCCCCCAGGCCCGTAGCCGTCCAGCCGCCTGCAGGCCCGCCAGCGTCTCGGTGGCTTCCCCATGTTCGACCGTGGGTAGCGAGGGATTGTGGAGGAGTACGATATCGACCACGTCTCGCCCGAGGCGCTCCGCGCTCTGCTCGAAGCTCTTGGTCAAGTACTCTCGGTCGAAGGACTTCCGGGGGGGGGAACCGTCGCGGAAGGTCCCGAGCTTGGTCACGATCACCGCTTCGGGGATCCCTCGAAGGTGGCGGGCGAGGCGGCGCTCCATCGCGCCCTGGCCGTAGCTTGCCGCGGTTTCGAAGCAAGCGAGGCCCAGGGCCAACGCGCGTTCGATCACCCGATCCTGGGTTGCTTCATCCACGGGCCCGTACCCGTCTCCCGAGAGGCCCCAGGTGCCCAGCGTGAGCTCCGTCAGCTCGAGGCCGGTCCACCCGAGGCTTCGTCTTCGCATGGCGCCGGGTATAGCACCGATCGGAGCTCCGGCCGGGGCGTCCCAACCCAGCGCCGCCGGCACCGGGGAGAAGTGGGCTTGGTTGAGCCTCCACCCGCGAGGGACTACTGGATCGCCCAGTAGTGCAGGGCCGCGAATGGGCGCGGGGGATTGGAGCGGATGGTCACGGTCCGCAATCCGGACGGCGCTCCAGGCGGGACGGCGATCAGGTGTTCCTCCCATTCCCCCCCACCGACCAGATCGATCGAGGCGTCCACGCCCTCGGCCTCGACCTCCAGGTGTACTGGCTCGCTCGCCGTCCACCGGGCGACCCACTTGGTTCCCGGGCGCGCGGCCAGCGTGAACCGCTCCATGAGGCGCTCGCTGCGGGCTCCATCCGCGCGCCCATCCGTGCTCGCGACGACGACGTTGTCCTGCTGCGTCGCACCGAACAGGACATACCCATGATCCGCCTCGCTGGCGAGGTCCGCCACGTCGAGCTCGTCGTAGACCGACGCTCCTGGGACGCCCTCGGGGAAAGCTGCAGAGCCGAGCGCGTCCCACCGCGCCACGTACGCGCTCATCGTCGAATCGCCGAGGATGGTGGCACCCCCGACGTAGCGGTGCGTGAGAAACTGCCCGAGCACGGTCGGGACTTGGAGCCACCGATCGTAGATCACGAGATGGGTTGGGAGTCGCGCCGTGCCGAGGTGCTCGTAATGCTCGAAACGCGACCCGGGACCCGCCGTCCAGTGTCGAGCCTCACCCCGCGTGGTAAGACCCACGAGGTCGAAGGTGCGCCGACCCCCCAGGTAGGCGATGGCGCCCGCGTCGTTCACGCCGATGACCGCATCGGCAGGGAGCTCGGTCGCTACCCAGCGCGCTAGCGCCACCTGCTGTTCATTGATGGCTCGCGCGCTAGTCGCGACGTCGTCGAAGGTCCAGGGTAGGTGACCAGCGAACAACCCAACGAATGCTCCACCTACGAGACCGCCCACTCCGGGCGCTGACGCTCGACAGCGCCGAGCGAGCAGGCCGGCTGCGTCGGCGAGCGCCCCGAGACCGACGAACCAGGCGGCGGCGAAGGGCCAGAGGTAGCGGAGGCGGTTGACGAGGAAGCTATCGTAGGTCGTCGTTACCAGCACTCCGAGCGCAGTGGCCAGGATGGCCGAGCCGCGCCACCACCTCCTCTCGCGGATGGCAGCCCAGACGAGGGCCGGCAGGGCGAGCCAAGCGATCCACTTTCCACCCCGGGGCACGAACACGGCGCTCCAGATCTCGCCGTCCAGGAGGGTGTTGAAGAGCACATCGATGTGGTAGCGGAGCGTCGCCGGGATTCGGGCTGGGTAGGGGGTCGCGAAGAGCCACTTCGCAGCGACGGTGGTCGTCGCGAACTCCCCGGTGGCGAGCCAGTTGACGCACCCTGGCAAGAACGGCCCGAACAGGGCTGCGAGTGCCGCGGTCCGGCTGCTTCCGCGCGGAAACCACGCCAGCGTCGCCGCGACGAGCAGGGAGGCGACCGCACCTTCGGGGCGCATCGCGGGGGTGAGCAAGGCGAGCGCGACCAGCTCGCGGCGTGACGCGACCGATACGGGGCCGTTCGCCTCTGCGTGTTCGGCCACCCGACGCACCGTCCGCATCAGCAACCAGGCAAAGGGGATCACCTCCATGCCGCTGGCGGCAAACCAGGCGTGACCGCCGAACGCGAGCACCATGGTGGTGGCGGCGATCGTCGCGGCCCGAGATAGGAGCCCGCGCGCCACGTGCCACGTCTCGTGGGCGAGCAACCAGAGGCTGGTCCAACCGCCCACCCAGGCGACCCAGATCAGGGAGGTCCCCCGGAGGCCGAGCGCGTGGAAGGGCGCGAGCAAGAGCGGCCAGAGCAGGCTGGTTGCTCCGGGGACCGGCGGCGCTCCCGCGCTGTACTCGAACGGTCGGAGCTCCGCGAAGCGACGGGCAAACTGGAAATGGATGAACGTATCGTCCAGGGGCACCGCCGGCTCTCCGCCCGTCGCGGTGAGGATGGCGCGGGTGGTCATCCAGGCGAGCAGGCCGGTCCCGAGGGTGATCGGGAGCCATGGACCGGGGCGGCGGAGGGCTGCCACGAGGTAGCCAGGGAGCTTCGACATCGGGGCCGTTGGGGACGAACGGGGGGACGTTACCACGGGTCCGCGACCTGGCTTGCCCGCACCTCCCGCGAGGTGTACGGGCGCGGTGCCAACGGCCGCCCCGGCGGGAGTCCGCGGGATCCGCATCATGCCGAACGACCGATACGCTGCTGCCCCGAAGCTCCCCGATGGGGACGCCATCGAGCCCGCTCTGCTGGTGCCCGGCGCCCCCGGTCCCATCGAGCTCGAGATCGGGCCGGGGCGTGGCTGGTTCCTGGTCGAGCGCCTTGCCGCCATGCCGGACGTGGGTGTGATAGGCCTCGAGGTTCGCCGCAAATGGGCGACGATCGTCGACGACCGCCTGCGCGCACGGGGAATGGGCGAGCGGGGCAGGGTCTTCGCGGAGGACGCGCGGAGCGCGCTCGGGAGGCTGAGGGAAGGCACGCTCTCCACCGTCTACCTGCACTTCCCCGACCCTTGGTGGAAGAAGCGGCACCAGAAGCGACTCGTGGTCACGGACGAGCTCGTGGTGCAGGCCGGCCGAGTGCTGACAGTGGGCGGCGAGCTCTTCGTTCAGACCGACGTGATGGAACGTGCTGACGCGTACGAGCGGACGATCGCTGAGTCTGGTCTCTTCGCCCCGATCTTCGGCGGGGGGCCTCGGGTCGAGGACCATCCCTTCGTCGCGCGGAGTCCCCGCGAACGGCGCGCCATGGCGGATGGCCTCCCCATCGCGAGGCTTCGGTTCCGCCGGGTGGTCGTCTCCCCGCCGTGACCGAGCGGCGGCGACCCGGCCCGGAGTTGGCGGAGGGTCACGGCCCCGCGGAGCGGCTTGCTGCGGGTGCGGCCTTGCTGTTACGCTGCCGCCGTGATTCGCCGCCTCTTGATCGCCCTCGTCTTCACGGGTGTTGCGGCTTGTTCGACCTACCGCAACGATCTGAATCGTGGACAGCGGCTGTACGAGGACACCGAGTACGAGCGTGCGCTCGCGATCTGGCGCTACCTCGAGCCGGATCTCGACTCACTCGGTCCCGCCGATCAAGCTCGCTATGCCTACCTGCGCGGCATGACCGACTACCGCCTCAGCGGCGGGGAGAGCGCCACCAACGCAGAGTTTCGCGCCCACGCGCGGCATTGGCTCGCTGTCGCCAAGGCCATCGAGCAGGAGCACCCGGGAGCGCTGTCCAACCCCTGGAAGCTGCTCCTCGAGGAGGCGTTGGCAGATCTGAACGCGGAAGTCTACGGCATCGGCGGGGCCCCGTCGCTCGAAGGCGCGACCACCGGCGCCGCGACCGACGCGGCGGTAGCGCCAGCCACCAGCATGGCCGCGCCGGGTGTGGGCAGCGCCGCGCCCGCGGCCACGGTCCCCGTCAGCGTGACCGCTCCCGCCTCCGGCGGCAGCGTCGCGCCACCAGCCGCTGGCGGCTCGGTCCCTCCCGCCGGAACCACGAGCCCAACCAGCCCCCCCTGACTGAGCCTGCCACCCAGGTCTTTCCGGACCCGGTCTGCGTGGGGCTCTGGATCCTCGGTCAGGATGGCAACGGCTGCGGCGTACGGCATCAGCTTCAGCGGCCACCCAAGGGGTGAGGGCGACCACCGGTTCTTTCATCACGGCGCAGACCGAGAGCCAAGGAGGCGGAGAACGTTTCCTCCTTGGCCGCTGGGCCCTGGCCGCCCTCCCCGCCACACGGCTCGCGGTATTTCCTCGAAGCAGAGGCCAGCAGGGCGGTCGACCCCACGGTCCCGAGTCGAGCCTGTGTAGCTCCATTGCGGACGGCCTGCCGAGGTGGCTCGCCGAGCTGACGGTGTTCAGAGCTGGCGCCGGAGCGCGTGGATCTCGTCCTTCGCGCAAAGCTTCAGCTTCTTGAGATCGGTGACCTGTCGCTGTTCGTCCGGGTTGAGGAATGCCCTGCGTTCGAGCCGGGCGACCTCGTTCTTGAGGTCGCGGTGGCGTTGCTCCAAGAAGCTCAAACGCTGGGCGATCGTTTCCTCGGCCATGAGAACGCACCTCCTCGGTAGGGCGGGTCGGCCGGCGTGTCTTCGTGGTCGTCAGCCCTCGACTGGCGACCCGCCACGCCCTCCATCTCGCTCGGACCCGACACGGACCATGAAAGTTAGGAGCCCGCCGGCGAAGATCAACCCGATTGCACCACGTTCGGCAGGGGGGCAGAACTTAGCAAGTTCGATGCCGTCACGGATCATCGTTTTTTCTGAAGGTTTGTGGCGATGCCGCAAGGGAGAGGCCCGAAGCGGGCCACCTCTCGGCATCAGCCACTCCTCGAGACCATCCCCCAAGCAGCGTCGGGTCGCCACCGGGCTTTCGCTCGCCGCGCTCCTCGCGGGGTGTGGCCGTGCCAGTGGCCAAGGTGGAGCGGTGCCGACCCTGCCGGACGCCGTGGCAAGGACGGAGGTCGAGCGAACGGTCGTTACCCCCGAAGAGGTGCTCACGGTCGACGAGCTCGTCACTCGCGCGGAGGCCGCGCTGCTACGGGGCGATCCGGCGGCCGCGCTCGCTGATTTCGACCGGGTGTCTCGCGCAGCCCCGGAGGATGTCGTTGCCCGGGGCGCCATCCTGCGCGCTGCCGAAGCGGCCGAGGCACAGGCAGATCACCTTGGCGCCGCCGACCGCCTCGAGCAGCTCGCCCGCCGCTGCCCTCGCACCCCCGAGGCGAGAGAAGCCCTGGTCCGGCTCGTGCGCCTGCGCGCCTTCCTCGATCAATGGGACCGCGCGGGACGAGCGGGAGAGTCCTTGCTCGCGGACTATCCCGACCTTGGTCCCGTCGAGCAACTCGTCGCCCATAGTGGCAAGGCGCTCATGCTCCTCCAATCAAACGCGATCGACGCGGCCAGCTACGAAGTCGAGAAGGGGCGCGCGATCATCGACGAGCTCGGCCTCGATCGCGCAGGGCGTATCTCCCCGGACGCGGCGCGGCTCTTCTTCGCGCTCGGAGAGGTCCGGCGGGCTCGCGCTGAGTCCATCCGGTTCGTCCCCGTCCCTACCGACTTCGCGGCAGTTCTGGAGCGACGGTGTGAGCTGCTGCTCGACGCCCAGAGCGCCTACTCGGCGACCATGCGGGCGTACGATGCGCATTGGTCAACGATGGCGGGCCTTCGCACGGGCGAGCTCTACCAATCCCTCCATCGCGCCCTCATGGAAGTGCCTCCGCCAGCCTCCGCGGACACCCAAGCGCGCCGAGAGCTCTTCGAGGGTGCGATGCGCCTTCGGTACTCCATCCTCCTCGAGAAGGCGCTCGCCATGATCGACCACACCCTCGCGATGACCGCCCGCACCAACGAGGAGTCCGCGTGGGTCTTGCGCGCCGAAGGGGCGCGGCGCGAGCTCGAGCTTGCCACGAAGAGGGAGACCGAGACCCTCGACCGGCTGCCGTACTCGCGCGACGAGCTACGCGCCGCTCTGGAATCCCTTGCCCGGTCAGCGAAGCCCTGACCCGGCGGACCTGGAACCCTTCGAGGGCCTCCAGCGGTCAGCCATCAGCTGTTCTACTGGGTCTGAAAAACCGCGCGTGACGGGCGGATTCTCGGCAGCGCGGTAGATCGGCGCCGGAGCGGCAGGCCGTCTGTCGCGGCCGATGAGGAGGAGGGGCTCGCCTTCCCCGCCCAAAAGAAACCCAGCGCGGACAGGAGCCGCCGCCGTGCTTGGGTTCCGGGCCTGTCCCGCACCCCAGCCCGAAGACC
The DNA here is from genome assembly GCA_016933275.1 of Polyangiaceae bacterium. Classification (GTDB taxonomy): domain Bacteria; phylum Myxococcota_A; class Polyangia; order Polyangiales; family Polyangiaceae; genus JAFGBI01. The sequence goes on from JAFGBI010000389.1 coordinate 32,875, forward strand.
CGGCTCGGGTCCGCATCGCGAAGACCACCAGCTCCCGCTGGCGCCTGGCAGCCACTCGCAGCAGCGCTTGCCAGGCCAGCCGTCTGCCCGATGCCGGACCCCGACCGAGCTTTCGGGCGCCGCGCCCCCGCCCGGCCCCTCAACCCGTGGCGCGCCCAGCGAGCCGCCGATCGGGGCTGGTGCGGTACGGAACGTGCTTGACAAGGCCCCCGACCAAAGCTACCACCGCCCGACCGTCGTTGCGGGTCCCCACCAGCTTGTTCTCTTTTGCTCGCTCGGGCGGCGAGCCAGCGGGGACACGGGTGGGGTGTTCCCTTTTGCACCCGGTCGCCCGGTGCGCGACGGCTATCCGCATCTCGCAGCATCGGAGGGAAACGGCAGACCTGCCGGATGCGAAAGGAGTTCGACCGAACCTCATTGCCAGACGCCTCCCCCGATGAGCCATGACGCCGCCCGGTGCACCCACTGCGTCAGGTAACCATCGGAGTCATCCCGGGCTTCGTCCGCTGGCGTAGCTCAATCCGGCAGAGCACCGGTTTTGTAAACCGGTGGTTGGGGGTTCGATTCCTCTCGCCAGCTCCGACACCGCCTGTCCGGCCTGCCGCTCGGGATTTGACGGATGGTTTGCCCCCCCTTTCAGCGACCCGCGTAAGTGACCGTACTTATACATCAGTTCAGCACTCAAATCAACCAATAATCTCGGTGGGTTGCCCGAGTGGCCAAAGGGAGCAGGCTGTAAACCTGCCGGCGTTCGCCTACGTTGGTTCGAATCCAACACCCACCACTGGCGCCCCAGGCGCCAAGAAAGGACTGGTCAAGCCCGTTGCGGGACATTCGGTCAGGGTCGTTTTTTGTGGCCGAATCGCTGGTCCAGGGGTAAGCACGCCCCCCCTGCGGGAGTAGCTCAGTTGGTAGAGCGTCAGCCTTCCAAGCTGAACGTCGCGAGTTCGAACCTCGTCTCCCGCTCCGAGAACTGGCCGAATCCTCCCTAACCATGCCCACCTAGCTCAGTCGGTAGAGCGCGTCCTTGGTAAGGACGAGGTCACCAGTTCGATTCTGGTGGTGGGCTCCACGGGCCCGGTCGGACCGAGACGAACCCCAGCAGTCTCAAGAGAACCCTTGCAGCACGAAGAGAGAGCAAAGAGCGATGGCCAAGGAGAAATTCGTACGCACCAAGCCCCACCTGAACGTCGGCACGATTGGTCACATCGACCATGGCAAGACGACGTTGA
>JAFGBI010000390.1 GCA_016933275.1 Polyangiaceae bacterium
AGCAGATTTCGAGCCTTGTCCGCGTTCGGCGCGCGCAGAACTAGCGGCGCTAATTCGAGCACGACGGGCGCGGAGAAGGCCGAAGGCGGCGAGGAGTACGGCATGGCGAACTAGGAGGCGCGAAATCCAGGTTCAGCGGGCAACCTCGCGGTCGTGCCGCGTGCGCGGGTCGAGACGCTGGCGACGTCCAGCACCGAGGGCAACTGCAACGTCGATGACGCGCTCTGCAACACGCCCGCGCCGGTCTGCCCCGAGGGCTACCTGCCCTCGGTCATCGATCACTGCTGGGGCCCCTGCGTCCTGGAGCGGCGCCGCGTGTCTTGAGGCTGTGGGGCGAGAGGGCCCCGGACCCCCATTGCCCAAGCTCGGCGCCATTCCGGGCGTCAAACCTCTGGCATACGACGCCAGGCGAGCATCCTGCGGGCCTTCCGCGAGCGCGGACTGCCGAGGCCACTGCTCGTCGCGACGCTGGTCGCGGCGGCGGTGTGGACCACCCGGCGGACGACAGCCGTGGCGGCGCGCGTAGACTGCGCCGAGACCGCCGCGGCCATGGCGGCGGGGAACGGCGGAGGACGCGCGCGAGAGAGTCGCGTTCGGAGGGAGGTAGAAGACACGCACTCCTCGCGGTCTGGCTCGCACTCGACACAGACACCGCCCCAGCAGAACGGGAGCGCCGAGCCGCATTCCGCTGGGGACGAGCAGCTCGCGCCGCCGCCGGTGCCGCCAGTGTTGACGCCGCCGTCGGGTGGCGGCGCTGGTTCCGCTACCCGCCCGACACCGCCCGGAGCTCCTGGGGGCAGTCGATGGGTGCGTACCGGATGTCGGGGTTGTCCGCCATCTGGAGCCAATCAATGTACCAGTCGCAACCCGCCATGAGCTCCGGCGAGTTTCCGAAGGCGTTCTGGCACTTGCCGCGGATGCAGTTGGCATCAGCACCGCAGACCGAACGGAAGCCACCGTATTGCGCGCCCAGATCGCTGGCCCCCCACTGGGTCGCACATCCGTTCATTGCACCCACACCCCCACCCGGGATGAGGATGTCAAACTGGTTCCCTTCGATCCCGCCGATGTTGGTCACCTGGACCACCATCTGCTTGCCGTCGATGCCGGGCGTGGGCGTGCCGCGGCTGCTCGAACCCGAAAACCGGATCTGGTAGCATGAGCCGCAATTGGCCCCGTTGAAGGCGGCAAACCCGTAGGACAGCTTGTCGCTGAGCGCCCAGGGCGCCCAGCTGTGGCAGGTGAAGGCCGTCCCGCCCTCGCAGCCGTTCCGCGCCCCATCGTTCACGCCGATGTTGTTGTCGTTGATGTCGCAGCTATCGACGGGGTTGCTTGCGTTCGCGGTCCAGCCGCAGCTCGGCTTGCAGCAGTCCCAGTATCGGGTGGCGAAGCCATTCTGCCCGCCCTGTAGATCGGGCAGGGTCCGCCCGGATTGACCACCCGTGCTCGGCGTGCCGCCGGTGTTGCCCGTGCCGCCAGTGTTGCCCGTGCCGCCGGTGTTGCCCGTGCCGCCGGTCCCCGCGCTGCCCCCGCACACGCCTCCGGAAGGCTCGAGGCGGTTGATGCAGAAGTCGAAGCTCCGCGCCTCGGTGTTGTGACCGGGAGCCATCACCAGCACGGCATTGATGTCCTGTCCGGCGTAGGCGCTGCCGCTGTTGTCCCAGCACTTGGTGTTGAAGTCGCTCCAACGGATCAGGCCCGGCCCCGAGTAGACGGCGCACCAGCGCGCGTTCTCGTCGTTGTCCGCCTGGGAGGTCTGGATCTGGACCCGCAGCTCAGTCGAGGTCCGGTTGTCGAGATCGACATAGAGACCATCGCCATCGGTGGCGACGTCCAGAGCCTCGGTGTCATCCCCCGCCGCCTGACCGACGTTGATGCCAATCATGGCGTAGCCGCCCCAGTCGTCCTTGGCCTGCACCGTGCCGCTCGCGCAGAGCTTGGCGCCCGCCGCGACGTTGTCGAAATTGGAGGGGCTGATCGTGCTGGCCGTGTCTGCTCCGGCCCATGCGTACCCCGTCCAGTTGCACGCCAAGACGAATCCGCCCTCCTCGACCGTGTACTTCACCGGACCCTCAGACGTCGTTCCCCCCGCGCCCTGGGTGCCCCCGGTGCTCGGTGTCCCGCCGGTGCTCGACGTCCCGCCATCGCTGGGAAGCGGGGTGCCGCCAGTGCTCGGAGTACCCCCCGGGTTCGAGCTGCCGCCGCTGATGGGTGGTGCACCGCCGGTGCCCAGGGTACCGCCGCTGGTGAGCGACTCGCCGCCGCTGCTCGGGGAGCCGCCGCTCGCCGGTAGCCCACCCACCCCGCCTACCCCGACTCCACCGGTCGACGTGCTGCCTCCGGTCCCAGAAAGGCTGCCGCCGGTCTGCGGGAGCAGACCGCCGGAACCGGACGCGAGCCCGCCGCTACCAGAGGCAGCCACGTCTTCTGCCTGGTAGCTCGACCAGGGATCGAATTCGTTGCCGTTGGAGCAAGAGAAACCAAAGAGCACAGGGAGGAGAACCGACGAAGACCGCAATCGCATCAGGTGCTTCCCAAGGTTATGGGCCAAAGCTCCGCGCTCCCCGTTCGAGGCCGGGCCAGCGCGCCCGGCCCAGTTTAGGCCAGGCTCGCCATCCACGCCAGCCTGGCCCGGAAGACGCCACTTGCCACCGGACGGATCGCTGTGGACGTTTTTTTCTGGTCTCGCCGCACGACATTCCGTTGGTCCGTCGCGAGACTCATCCGTTATCGCCGATTTCGCCGCCCCTCGACGACGAGGCGGCGCGTCTCGTGCCGATCCATGGCACCGAGCCAAAAATCCCGGGATTTTGGACCCTTGTGGGGGCCCTGATACACTCCGTCCAGGTCATGGCCCGCACGCGTGCGAGCGAAGCCCCAGCGGCGCTCCCGGAGTTGATGCTGGAAAAGGCAACCCTCGCTCGGACCGCGGGGATGCGGGCGAAATATGCCCGGCGGGGCCTCGCCCATGCAGGGCAGGTGGATCCAACGACCCAGGTGCTGCTCCTCCGACAGCTCTACCTCTCGCACCTCGAGAGCCACCGCTTCTGCGACGCGCTTGCCATCGCCGATCAGATGCTCGCGCTCGACGTGATGGGGGATGTCGTGCGACAGGACGCGGCCCGCGCCTGTCTCGGGCTCGGCGAGGTGGACCGGGCCGTGGATCACCTGCGCCTCGCGAGCCGCTGCTCACCCGCCTCTCGACGCGCGTTCCACCTCTGGACCATGGGCAGCGTCCTCTACCTCCACGGTCGCGAAGCCGAGGCGGCCCATGCCTTCGCGCGCGCAGCCCGGTGGGGGACCCGGGACCGCCCGCTCTATCACGCGCAACTCGCCCTCGCTCGGCGAGCTGCGGCGGGCGGGCCATCCGATCCGATGACCATGGCGTCTCTTCAGGGGGCGCTGAACGCCCTGGCGGAGGTGCCCTGCGGACAGGGTTATGGGGAGTTCGTGCGCGGTGAGCTCGCGTTCGCTCTCGGTCGGCACGAAGAGGCGCGCGACCTGCTCGATGCGTTCGTCACCCGCACGGCAGGGGGCCGCCCCGCCCTGGCCATCGCGCTCGAGGCGGAGATCGTACGCGCGCGCGGCATCCTCGCCAAGCTCCGTCCCCGCCGGAGACGCGAGCCCAACGGTGCGCACTGACACGCTGTCCCTCTTTGTGCGTTCGCGCCCCAGCCGCCCCGGCCGAAAGCGGCCTCGCTGGCTAGGCGCGACGAGCAACGGAGCGGAGCGTACTTGGTTACGTGAGCACCCCACGCCGCCACAGGCGCGATTCCAGCGGCGCCGTTGCAGTTGGCAACCCGATTGCTGCTCTAGAGCACCGATCAGGTTGCCGACAGCAACGGCAGCGCGAAAAAAAAACGCGTCTGTGCGAAGCGAAGACGCGTTTCCAGCGCTGCTTCTGGAGAGGTCTGCTGCCGGTTCGGTGCTCTAGGTTGTTGATTTGACGCAGCAATCAAGCTGATTGCTGCTCTAGGCACCGGCGGAGGGCACACCGACTCCGGGTTCGGTGGGCGGTGCCTCCCAAGACCGCCAGCAGGGTGCGTGGAAGGCCCGAGGCCAGCCGGTGGGCGTGACCCACGCGAAAAAACCGCCCCCTGAGACGTTGCCCCCCACCCGGTTCAGCACCAGGGCTCGACATCGCCGGGTCTCCGACCAGAATCCGCTCGAGCCCGTGAAGACCCTTCCCCTCGCCCTCGCTTCCGTCGCCGCGGCCGCGCTCCTCTCCGTCACCGCACCCGCCGTGGCCGGTCCCGAGGCCTGCCAATGGGTCGGCGAGGGCGCTCCAACCGCGCGCAACGCCTTCGCCGACGCGCTCGCGCGCGGCCCCCTCTACGCGTTCCTCGCCACGTGGATCTTCGGACTGGGAGTGTCCCTCACGCCCTGCGTCTACCCGATGATCGCCGTAACGGTGAGCATCTTCGGCGCGCGCCAGGCGGAGCGGCGCTGGCAAGGGGCGCTCCTGAGCGCGGTCTTCGTGCTCGGAATCACGACCCTCTTCGTCCCCCTCGGGATCCTGGCCGCCAAGACCGGCGCGCTGATGGGCGCGTGGCTGCAGAACCCCTGGGTTTTTCGCGGCATCGCCGTGCTGTTCCTGGTGATGGCAGCGAGCCTCTTCGGCGCGTTCGATCTCACGCTGCCGGATTGGCTCCAGCACCGGTTGTCGGCGGTCGGTGGGATCGGCTACCGCGGCGCCTTCCTGCTCGGCCTGGTGTCGGCGCTCATCGCGACCCCTTGCACGGGACCATTCCTCACGAGCCTCATCGTATGGATCGCTGAGTCGCAGCACACGGTGTTGGGCGCAGTGATGATGACCGCGTTCTCCCTCGGGCTCGGCACCCCGTTCTTCATTGTCGGGGCCACGGCGATGCAGCTGCCCAAGAGCGGCAAGTGGATGCTCCACGTGAAGACCGCTCTCGGGATAGTGCTCGTCATTGCCGCGCTCTACTACCTCGGCAATGGCCTGCCCGGGCTAGTGGGGCTGGTCCCAGGGGGCACGCCCGTCGCCGCGGCGATGGCCGGGGCAGCCCTCGTCGGCGGTGGGCTCCTGGTCACCGCGGCTCGCATTGGGGCGAGGTGGTCCGTCGCGGCGAAGGTGGCGGGGATCGCGCTCGTGAGCGTCGGGACGTACCTTGCGATCCTGGCTGCGATGAAGCCACCAGCAGGCGCCGCCGTGGCGTGGCAGCCGCTGGCGATCGGGGAGGCGCGGGTACGTGCCCAGACCGAGCACCGTCCCCTGCTCGTCGATTTCACCGCCGACTGGTGCATCGCCTGCAAGGAACTGGATCGCTACACGTTCGCGGATCCCGCCGTCATCGCCGCCACCTCGCGGTTCGTCGCGGTCAAGGTCGATCTCACCGACGACGACGACCCGGCGGCCGCGGCCACCAAGGCCGAACACCGCATCGTTGGTCTCCCCACCGTCCTGCTCTTCGACCGCACGGGGCGAGCAGCGGTACGCTGCACGGACTTCGTTCCCCCCCAGGATTTTCGCGCTTTGGTCGAGCGCGTGGAGTGACCCTTCGGCGAGGTGAGCGCCAGAACAGCAATCGGTTCGGTCGCTCCACCGAATCAGGGTGGTGTCTCAGCCTACGTTCCGGAGTCGGTCGGGGGACACGAGTCACACACCGCCAACACCCCGACCACCTCCGCGTTCGCCTGCCGCAGGGCCGCAGTGCAGGCGCGCACGGTCGCGCCAGTAGTGACGACATCATCGACCAACACGACGGGACGACCAACCAGGCGCCTGGGGGTGGGCACCAGGAAGGCTCCGTCGAGGGCGTCCAACCTCTCGGATCGGCTTCGACGCGCCTGATGGCCGGTTTCGCGCGTTCGCAGGAGCACGCGCGGCGCCACGGCCACCCGAGAACGGCTCGGTTCCTTCTGCCACTCGCGGCAGACCGCCCGGGCGAGGAGCGCTGACTGGTTGTACCCGCGCTCCGCGAGCCGATGGGCGTGGAGCGGCACCGGCACCAACCACAGGCCGGGGATTGCGGCCAGCTCCAGTCCAACTGGGGCGAGCAGGCGCGCGAGCGTGGGCACGACGTCGACCCGCCGCTCGTACTTGAGCCGCCGCACGGCACCGCTCACGGGTTCCGCGTAGGGCTGGGCAGCCCAGACGGGGGTTCCGTCGACCGTCCGTGGCGTGGGGGGCGGCGGAAGCATCGCGCTGCAGTTGGGGCAGGGGCTCACCGCCGCCATGGAGTCGCAGAGCGCGCAGGTCCGGGGAGCAAGGAGGTCACCGAGGAGATCCGCGGCGAGGCGCAGGAGATCGCACGACACGCCCTCCCATCGACCGTCCCCGGGCCCGGTTTCTTCTCACGGAGGACGAAACCGACACGCGAGCGACGGCGTGGCGTGGCAAACCCCCGGGATCGAACGGTCAGCCGACACCCAATAGCTTGCTCATGGAGAGCTCGTCCGCGGGTGTGAACGGATACTGGTCGAAGGCGGCGCTCGGCACCCAGCGAAACGCATTGACGTTGAGGGCCGTGGGCTCGCCCTCGGTGATATGACAGTCGTAGAGATAGAGATCGACCACGTACCGCTCGTACGGATGGCTCACGAAGCTGATGAGCTGACCCGGCTCCACATCCACGGCCAGCCGATGCCGAACCTCACGGCGCAACGCATCGGCGTCGCTCTCCCCGGCTTCCACCCGTCCCCCAGGAAACTCCCACATCAGCGGGAGCACGGCGCTCGGCCGCCGCTGGGTAATGAGATAGTCGCCCTTCCGCTCGATCACGGCGGCGACGACGCGGATGGTGGGCAGGTCGGCCATGGTCGGTGGTTGGGCGCGATGGTTGCGGGCTCGGCCTGGTTCGACGGCGACTCAGTAGTCCACCCGGAAGAGCTGCTGCCCCATCAGCAGGATGTCACCCGGAGCCAGCTGACGCTCGCTGCGCAATCTGAGGAACGTGCCGTTCGAGCTGCCAACGTCTGTAAGGTACACTTGGCCGTCCTCGGCGAGCGCGATGCTGCAGTGGAGACCCGAAACGTAGCCGTCCTCCGAGAAGAGCACGTCGCCCCGTTCGCGCCCGCAGTGCAGCCCCCGCTCGGGGACGGGGAACGAGTTGCCGGTCGTGTCACGACCGATCACCAGCGACAGCCGGCCGATGTAGCCCTTCGCCGGGCTGCCGAACCGTTGCACACCATCGGGCGAGGGCCCTAGCGGACGGAGGGGCTCGAACCGAATGATCTCCTGACCGATGCGGAACACATCGTCGAATTCCAGTCGGTTCGGGTCGTTGGGGCGGAGCTTGATGTAGACACCGTTGAGCGAGCCCTCGTCCCGAACGGACAGCTCGCCGCCACGGCGGGCGAACGTCGCATGGCGAGGCGAGAGGTAGCTGTCACCGGCGAAGACCGAGCCGGTGTCACGACCGACCGTGAAGATCGGCGCATCGGGGAGGTCGAACGTGCCCGCCTCCGACCCATCGGCACGCAAGGCGGTAAGACGGACCGGCACCGCGACGGCCGCGGCAGCAGCCACGGGAGGAGCCGCCGGCGGGGCGATCGGAGCCGCGGCCAACGCCGAGAGGTTGTAGCCGCACGATGCGCAGAAGCGATTGCCCTTGGGGTTCGAGTGTCCGCACTGGGGGCAGTTGGTCCCGTCCCCGGCCCCGTCAGGGACGGGAGCGCCTCCCGCCGGGGCGGCGGGACGGTGGGCCTGTGCCATGGCTGGCTGCGCAACGGGAGGCGGAGCCGGGGGCGCTGGGGCAGGAGCTGCCTCGCCCATCTTCGCAGCGGGCACCCCGTGGGGCGGCGTTTGCGAGGTGAAGGGCCTGGGCGCGGCGTCCTTGCGCGGAAGCTCCGCTCCGCAGCCGAGGCAGAACTTGTAGTGATCCTGGTTCTCTTTGCTGCACTTGTCGCAAACGATCACGTGAGCCTCCCCGGAATCTGCCGCCTTTCGGCCCGGTCCCTGGCGAGTCCGGCGCCTTGGCTCGTAACTGCGCGATTATCCACGGCGCATCCCCGGGGTCAAGCTGGTGCCTCAAGGACCACGGCGTTGGGTGAGCCAGGCCAGGGCATCTCGCAGTAGATCGGCCGTGGCCACCTGTCGTACCCGTTCCCCCAGCGCCGCCACCGCCTGCTCGGCCTCGGCGGCTCGGTACCCCATGTTGGTCAGCGCCGCGACCAGACGAGCGCCTTGTCCCGTGCCGCCGGCCGCCGTCGGGGCCGCGAGCCGACTACGGGTGAGCTTCTCTCGAAGCTCCAGCACGAGACGCTCGGCCGTCTTCTTCCCGATGCCGGGGACCCGAGCCAACCGGCCAAGGTCGCCGTCGGCGATCGCAGTGGCAAGATCGACGGGGGGAAGGGCGCTCAGCAGACCGAGCGCGATCTTCGGACCGATCTTCTGAACCCCAATCAGCAGACGGAAGACCTCTCGCTCGCCATCCGAGGCGAATCCGAAGAGTTCCAGGACATCCTCGCGCACGTGGGTGTGCACGTGGAGCACCACCGACTCGGAGCCGGAGCGTTCCGCACGACCGAGCGACCCAACCGGCATCTTCACCTCGAAACCGACGCCCTGCACGTCGATGACGATGGCACCGTCGGCGTCTTCCGCCACCACCCTGCCCGTGAGTCTGCCGATCATGCCGGTGTCGCTGGCGCGCCTCGCCGCAGGAACGAGCCTACCAGAGCCCGTCGCCCCACGCACTGGTTCGTTCGGTCCCCGCTTGGTGACCCGCCTCCCCCGTGGTACCGGTCGCCCCCATGCTCACCTGGCGTGTCTCGCTGGTGCTCGCGGTGCCGGTCCTGATCGTCGCCTGTCGCTACTCCTCGAGCGAAACACCGCCGCCGCTGGAGCCGGACTTCGAGCGCCTGGCTGCCGAGGCGGCCAGCCCGTCTGCGCAACCGAGTGCGGAAGAGCCTGCTGCCCCGAGAACCGATGGAGGGGAAGCCCCCCGCACCAGGGGAGCGACGACCCCCACGGCCCCACCCGCCACCGAATTGCGGTGATCCCGGCCGTTCGCCGGTCGTCCGACAATGCTGCTCCAGGTGGTGGGTTAGAAGCGACCCGTCACGGCGGCACCGATGAAACTCGGCCCGATGATGGGGCTAACCTGCGAGCGCTCCGTGCGGTTCTTGGGCTTCCTCGGCGCCGCCGCGAACCAGATCGTGCCCGCCGCGCCCACGACGACGCCGCCAATGGCCAGTCCGCCCCACATGCGCTCCATCCTCAGCGAGTCGTTGGCTTCGTCTGCGGTGCCGGGACAGCCGTCCCGATCCTGCCCGCACTCATCCACATGGTCGGAAGTCTCTCGGTGGGCACCGACCCAGAGGACACCACCCACCACGGCGACCACCCCACCGACGCCCGCCACGATGAGCGGGGCGAAGGGCTTGCGCCCCCGCTCCTCGACGGGAGCCGGCGGCGGTTCGGGTGGAGGAGAGGACACGACCGGGCGTTCGCCTTCGGACGGCAGCGAGGGGCTGGCCTCCGTCAATGCCGTGGCTTCTGTCGGCTCCGCCGAGAGCGGCTCCTCGAGGTTCGCGATGCGCCGCTCGAACTGCTCGCGCTGCGACGTCTCCGGCTTGCGCTCGAGGTAGGTCTTGAGGGCGTGGATCGCCTCGGTCTTGTCGCCCCGGAGCTCGTACGCGCGAGCGAGGTTCAGCAACAGGTCGTGTGCCCGGCAGTCACGGCGATACGCGTCGAGCCAGTAGTTGATGGCCCGCTGGTAGTCGGCCTCGTCGAACGCGGCCTTGCCGGCCTTGAACGCCCCCTGAGCAGCCTCTACGGCTTCCGGGGCCGGCTCCACCGCACATTCCGGATAGGAGGTCTCCGCGCGAGCCGTCGCGGCCGCCAGCGTCAGAGCCACGCCCAGCGCGAAACCCACGCGAAGGATCCTCGACCCCGAAACCCTGCCCACTTTCGCCGTTTCCCGATCCACAGCCAACAAAGCTATCACAGTGGGTGCCCCCATCAGAATCCAAACTCCAAAGCCGCACTCGCGGCAGGAGCGCGGCCTGCTAACGCCCGGCCGCCTGGCCCAAGGCAACCCAAACCCTCGGAGGAACTCGCGCCCGTCACCTCGCCACCTCCGACTCCGGGGGGTTCTCGCTTGTGGGCTGGCGCGAAGATGGTCATCGTCCACCCGTGGATTGTCGAGGTCCCGCGCACGCGGCACGCCGAGCGCCGCGGTGGCTCGCCGCCGTAGCGCTCGTGCTGTTGACCCTCGTCACGACGCAACCCCGAGCCGCGCCCGCCGCCACCTCCGCCGAGCAGCTCCGCAGCTATCGGGAGCACATGAGCGCGGGCGCCGCGCTGTTCCTGGCAGGCCGCTACGAGGAGGCGGCGCGGACGTTCGATGAGGCCTACGTGGACCATCCCTTCGCCGCGTTCCTCTTCAACGCTGGGCTCGCCTACGAGAGGCAGAGACGGCTCGATCTCGCGGTCGAGCGCTTCCGCGCGTTCATCGCCGCCGCGCCGAACGCCGCCGACGCTGCCCCGTTGCGACGATGGATCGCCGACCTCGAGGTCCAGGCCGACGGTGCGGAGGGTGCGGCTGTCGCCAGTACGGCTGCCGAGGGTGGGGCCGGCACGACCGCAACGGCAAACGATGGAGTGGCCAACACCGTGGCGTCGCCGGTTGCGCGATCCGCGATGAAGTCGATCCTCCTCGTCGAAACCGTCCCCCCGGGGGCTCCCGTCACCGTTCTGATCCGCACGCTCGAGGAGACCCCGAGCTTCGTCGATGGGCAGGAGAATCCAGGGTGGCAAGCGCTGCCGACGGAGGCGACCCCCGTGATCTTGAGCCTCGACGCGGGGCGCTACCACGTGATCGTGGGCCAGCACGCCGGCTTCGCGGCCACCTCCGCGGAGGTCGGCCTCGGCCCCGCGCGCGTGCTCCAGCTCCTCGCCAAACAGGGTGCGTTCATGGCTCTCCTGCGGGTAGACGCGAATGTCCGCGACGCCTACGTCTTCCTCGACGATGCGGAGCGGCTTCGCCCGGAGTGGGGGACCACTCCGCACGCGGAGTTGGTGCAGCCAGGTCGCCACCGCCTCTCGATCGAAGCCCCCGGCTACCAGCCGTTCGTGACCGAGGTCGTCCTGCCCGAGGGTGGAGAACGTCGGGTGACCGCGCGCCTCGAATGCGTCGACTTCGGCATCGTGCGCCTCGACGCGAACCTCCGGAAGGTGCAGGTGGAGGTCGATGGACAACGGGTGGGAACCTGGAGCGATGGTGACGGACCGCTCGAGGTTCGTCTGCCTGCTGGTTCGCACCGAGTGTCCGTCAGCAGCCGGCATAGTCGAACCCTGCGGACCGAGCTCCAGGTGCAGCGCGGGAAGGCTCTCCCGGTCCATGCCCAGATGGCCCCAGCCTTGCGGCGTGGCGCCGCATGGACCCAGGCGATCCTGAGCGCGGTCGTCGTCGGAGCCAGCATCGCCGCCGGCGTGGAGTCGAACCGCCTGTACTCCGAACTCGAGGAGGACCGCGACGCCGGTGTCCTCGATGAGTCGGACCCGCGCTTGCTCCGCGGCAAGGCCTTCGCGATCGGCGCCGACGTCGGCCTGCTCGCCGGGGGTGTGCTGGGGGTACTCGCCGCCTACAACTTCATCCGGGGTCCGGTCGGCGAATCGCGGGTGAGGATCGATGCCCCCGTCGATTTCGGCGCTCCGTCGCGACCGCACCCGCCCGCAGCAAGAGGCGACGAAGCGGTCGTGCCCCGGCACCCCGATCGCGTCGACGACCACCCTGTCCAACGCAGCTCGAACGCCTCCGGAGAGAGCCCGTGACGCGCCGACGGCACGCGACTCTCTCGGCGCTGGTCCTGCTCGGATGCTCCTGGAGCCGCTTCGACGAGGCAAGAGACGAGGCTCCCGTCCTCATCCTCGAGCAACCGCCGGGGATGGGCGATGGTTTCGGGAGGAGCATGGCGACCTCCCACATCGACGACGACACTGCGCTCTTCGTCGTGACTGAACCGGGTGGCCAGGCGGCGGCGGAGTACCGGCTCGGCACGGGAGACGACCCCTCGCGAGAGGCCACGGACCTCGGCCATTGCGCGGAGAAGGGCGCCCCGTGCTTCCTCGGCTCCCAGGTGGCGGCGCTGCCGCGGGGTCCGGAATCGACCGTGGGCCTCACCCATTGCCTCCTCGCCGGACTGGGCCGGCACGAGACCAGTGATGGAGGCCATTCCGTCGGCGTGCACACGCGCTGTGATGCCGGAGCCGCCCAGGCGGAGTTTACCTTTGCCCTGCCGACCGGCGAGCTTGCCACCGCTGCCGAGGAGCTGATCGAGCGCGGGGCCGGCGATCCGCTGGCGCTCGCCGCGAGCCGCGCCGAGCGACCCCTCGTGTTCGCGGTCTGGCCGCGCGCGCACCAGGCATGGTTCTATCCGCCCGGACAGACGAGTGCGATCGTCGTTCCGCTGCCGCCTGAGATGGAGCGCGACCTCGGCGGCAGCGCGGCCGTGCTCGCCATCGACCACCGACACCTCCTCGTTGCCGCCGCGAAGGACGGGGAGCGGCTCTTCTTGTGGCGAGTCGACGCGAGATACGCCGTGGAGACGATCGGGTGCCTCGGCGGCGACGCCGAGCTCGGCCGAGCCCTCACCGCGGGGCGGGTCGACTTCGACGCGGCAGACGACCTGGTCGTGTCCGATGCCGCCAGAGTCTCCGTCTTCAGCGGGGCGGCCTTGGTGACCGTCCCCGCGACCGCGGACCCGGACTGCACCCTGGAAGCACTCCCGCCGGGGGCACTCCTGGCTTCGTTCGGCTGCGGAGAGTCGGCCGCAGTGGATGGCTGCAGCTCCTCCGAGTTCGGAGCGTCGCTCGCGGTCGGTGACCTCGACGGCGATGGTGACGGCGAGGTGGCGGTCGGGGCGCCGCGGATGAGGGTCCGTGGCGAGCGAGGCGCCGGTGCGGTGCTCCTCTACGACGTCGAACCATCGGCCCCGAACGCGCTCGCCGAGGTCAGGTACTCCTCTTCCGCGAGCCGCGACGACGGGCTCGGCACGGCCGTCTCGACCCCGTCGATCCGGAACCGGCAGATCCTCGCCGCCAGCGCCCCGGGAGCCGGTAGGATTGCGCTATTCTATTGCGGCTCGCTCGGCCCCGCGGATGGTTCGACGCCGCCTTGTCGATGAGGTCACCGATGCTTCCTGAGCAATGCCAGATCCTGGTCGTTGACGATGAGCCGAACCTCCGGCGCGTGCTCTCGGCGCAGCTGGTGCGGGACGGCTACGAGGTCCTCGTAGCGGAGGACGGGGAGGAGGGGTTGGAGCTGCTCCGCGAGCACCATGTCGACCTGGTGATCACCGATCTCCGAATGCCGAAGGTGGACGGGATGGAGCTCCTCCGCCAAGCACTCGCCATGGACCCGGACCTGCCGGTGGTGATGATCACGGCCCATGGCACGGTGGACACGGCCGTCGAGGCGCTGAAGACCGGCGCCTTCGACTACGTCACCAAGCCGTTCGATCAGGCAGAGGTCCGTACGATCGTGAGGAAGGCGCTGGCGACCCGCGAGTTGGCCGAGCGCGACGCTTCGCACGAGCCCGCCGCGCTCGCAGAGAGCTTCCGCTACGGGATCATCGGACGGAGCCCCGGGATCCAGGAGGTCTGTGCGGTCCTCGACCGAGTCGCGGACACGCCCACGACCGTGCTCATCAGCGGAGAGAGCGGCACCGGCAAGGAGGTCGTCGCCCGGGCCGTGCACGAGAACTCGGCCCGCCGCGACCGTCCGTTCATCAAGGTCAACTGCGCCGCGATCCCGCGAGATTTGATGGAGAGCGAGCTCTTCGGCTACGAGCGGGGTGCGTTCACGGGGGCGGTGGGCTCGAAGCCCGGTCGCTTCGAGCTCGCCAACCTCGGCACCCTCTTCCTGGATGAAATCGGCTCCATTCCGGTCGAGATGCAGGTCAAGCTCCTCCGCGCGCTACAAGAGAGCGAGTTCGAGCGTGTGGGCGGGGTGAAGACGATCCGCGTCGACGTGCGGGTCGTCGCGGCGACGAACAGTGATCTCAAGAAGGAGATCGCGCTGGGGACGTTCCGCGACGATCTCTACTACCGTCTCAACGTGGTGCCCATCCAGCTGCCGCCGCTGCGCGATCGGTGCGGCGACATCCCGTTCCTCGTCCGCCATTTCGTCGGCAAGTTCAACGCCCGGCTGAAGAAGAACGTCGTCGGGATCCTCCCCGAGGCCGCCGCTCGCCTGGAGGCCTACTCATGGCCTGGCAACATCCGGGAGCTCGAGAACGTGGTAGAGCGCGCCGTGCTCTTCTGCGACTCGGATCAGATCCGCCCGACCGATCTCCCCCCGGAGCTCCGCGACGAGTCTGCATCGACGCCCTCGCCCCCACCCACCAGCCAGCCCGTGAGCCCCGGCAGTGCCGCCGATGGGCTAAAGGAGCAGGTCAAGGCCGCGATGAGCCGGCTCGAGCGCGAGATCATCATCAAGGCACTCGATCAGACCCGCGGCAACGTCACCCACGCTGCCCGACTGCTGAAGATCTCCCGCAAGGGGCTGCAGCTCAAGATGAAGGAGCTCGGTCTCCGGGAGCGAGAAGAGCCTCGCGAACCGTGATCGCCTCCCCGTCATCGGTCTGGTCGATGGATTCCTGGACCGCCGCTCCCCGCGGTCGGTGCGTCCGCGCAGTCGGTCGTTCGCGCCGAGTGGCCCGCGTCGCCGCACTGTCGCTCGCCATCCTGCCGGCAACCGCGCTCGCATGCCGACAGCGTGCAGAGTCGAAGCTCGAGATAGTCTCGGCGAGCCCGAGCGTGAGTGCCGTGATCGGACCCCCGGCGCAGTCACCACCCCCGCGTCGCGGGATGGTCTGGATACCACCGGGAGCGCTCGTGGCCGGCACGCCCCCGGAGAGCCTGCCCCGCGTTGCCGACGAGGAGATCCCCGGAGAGCAGGTCATCATGAAGGGGTATTACATCGACGTCTTCCCCTTCCCCAACGAGGAGGGAGCCATCCCGCTCACCAACGTGAATCGCGAACAGGCCCAGGCGCACTGCGCCGAGCACCGCAAGCGTCTGTGTACCGAGCTCGAGTGGGAGCGGGCGTGCAAGGGGCCGCGCAACCTGCCGTACGAGTACGGAAACCGCTACGACGCCAACCGGTGCAACACGGGCTCGCACCCCCGACTCCAGCCGAGCGGCATCCACCACGGGTGCGTCAGCGAATTCGGGGTACACGACCTGCACGGCAGCGTCTGGGAGTGGACCGCGAGCCCGTGGGGACGCGGCGGCGATTCGGAACTCGTCACCGTCCGTGGTGGCAACTCGACCTCGGGCGAGGTGGTCGGGCGCTGCGCCAACGGAGCCGCTCGGCGTCCAGAGCGCGCCACTAGCGTGGTCGGATTCCGCTGCTGTGCTGGGCCCGTCAACGATGCGTCCGTGACGCTCACCATCGTCCGCGGCAACAAACTCGACGCCCGGAGTGTCCTCGATCGAACGCTCGCGGCTCGACTCCACCCTGCCCTCGCGGATCTCGCGCGCGGCGATCTCGCGAACCCCAGCGATTTCCGGTTCGATCGAATGTGGACCTGGCGTCCCATCGGAAACGAGGAGCTCGTGGTGCTCGGCGGCTGCGCCGGGATCGGGCGCGAACCGAGCTGCGGCATCGTCGTCGCCCGGGTGCACCTCGACCGCCCGAAGGCGTTGGCGTGGGCATCGAGCGGCCATTGGGTGCCGATCGTGCACGTGGACGTCGACCCCCGCGACCTCTGGCTCTTCGGCGGCGACAACCTCGGCTCCTTCAGGAGCTTGGTGTCCTACGCGTGGGGGCACGTGACGGTGGGGACCCGGGAACGAAGGGTGCCGAGACCACCAAAGAGAGAGCGTGAGGGAAAGGCGAAGAAGGGTAGGCAGTAGCACCGACGGTGGCGGGCGGGGCAGCGACAGCCCCGGCGGCACCGGCCGGAGCGACGGCGGCCGCAGTGGCCGCAGTGGCCGCAGTAGCGGCGACAGCGGCAGGGGCGCCGTGGCTGTCGGCAGCCTGATCGGGGCGGGATCGAGCAGCGAACCGTCGCCGAGCCGGGTGCTGACGATGGTCAACCGGATCCTCATCGAGGACATCCGCCGGCTCGGGACCGACCGGCACATGACCATCTCCCTGCTTCGGCGACTGGACGACCGGCGGTTCGCTCACGCGGGGCTCCATCTCGACCTTGCCATCTACCGGCGCGACCGCCAGCAAGTCGAGCTGGTCAAGACCGAGGGGATGTGGCTCGGAGTGACGGAGGCCATAGAGAACCACCTCCAGGATCTCGTCTTCGAGGTCTACCCCGGTGACGTCGTCCTCCTCTACACGGACGGTCTGCTCGAGGCCGAGCGCGATGACGAGCCGTTCGGGATCGGGCGCCCGTGCGACGTCTTCGCCGACGCCGGACGACGCGGAGACGCCGACGTCGTACGGACGGCGCTGATCGCCGCGCTGGCTCCATGGCAACGTGCGGACGACGTTTCGTTCGTCGTCCTCGAGCGGTTGGGGTCAGACGAGGGGGGTCGGTCCGCACGATGACGTCGAGTCCCAAAACGGAAGGGGCAGACGGGGTCCGTCATCGGCACCTCGAGCCGGGTTCGTCTTAGCGGAGCCGATGCCGGCCGAGCTCGCCCGAAGAGCCCCTCGCGAGCTGGGTGAGCATGGGCGTAGGGTGCCAAACCGGGAGCAGATCTCGCCAGAGGCGCCGCTGCTGTTGGCAGGCTGATCGGTGCTCCGGCACGAGCTCGGTCAGGTGCCGGGCCACGAAGGGCCCCTCGCCGTACGTCTCCGGCGGCCTGGCAACGGCCACCGGCCTCGGACTGATGGTCCACAACCGGAAGCGGCCCTTTCGCCTCGAACCGAAGGTCTTGGAGCGCGGCCAGGTCGCCATCGCGCCCGCGGTCGGAACCGACTCAGCGGGGGTCGTCGCCACGGGGCGCTTCTAGTCCCTTAGCGGTGTGATCTTGACCGGATCTGGCAGAACATTTCTCAATGCTCTCGCGACCATCAGCGCTCAGGCGTCAGCGCTCAGCATCTCCGCGTTCCACCTGACCGCTGACCGCTGACCGCTGACCGCTGACGGCCTGGCCTGTTTGGTTCCGGCTCCGCCGGGTTAGGCTCGATTGGGGCGGTTCTCGCGGGGGGCTGACCGTCCTCGCCCGGAGCGCTGCGGGCGGCCAGCACCGTGGTGGAGTCCCGCGGAGGGGGCATCGCGTCGCCAGTGCCGCAACGGGTGGCGTGGGCGCGACGGCATGGACCCGCGCGCGCCATTCAGAGGAAGGCGCGCGCGCGGTTTCCATCCGGCTGGCCTTCTGCGATGGGGAAGTTGCGACCACCTCACACAGGGAGGACCAACTGCCGGACGGACTCATCGTATCGATCCTCGCCCGGCTCCTGCGAGCCTTCTCGAGTTCCTTCACCGCGCCATCGTTCGATTCCTTGGTGACGCTGATGAACGGGTGGGTGCTCAGCCTGGGCAGGCACACGGTAGCCGGCACTCTGCGAGCAGCCGGCGCGGTCGGGCACGAGCACATCTGCTCGTTCCGTCCATGGGTCGACTACGTCAACCGTGCAGCATGAGCTCGCGCGCGGACGGCGCGTCTCACCCCGCCTGGGGCACCCGCAGCGCGCAGCGCGCAGCGCGGAGGGTGTCGCAGTCCCTTGAAATGGCCCCTAGAGCAGCAATCAGGTTGATTGCTGCGTCAAGTCAACAACCTCGAGCACCGAACCGACAGCAGACCTCTCCAGAGGCAGCGCTGGAAACGCGTCCTCGCCTCGCACGGACGCGTTTCCAGCGCTGCCGTTGCTGTCGGCAACCT
>JAFGBI010000030.1 GCA_016933275.1 Polyangiaceae bacterium
CACCGCCGATCGCTCCTTGATGGGGAGGTTCGCGCGCCGCCGGCTCTCGGACTGGCCGACGACCCGCTGCTCAAATTACCTACGCGCAGCTCGACGGCTTCGAACGATTGTTCCTCCGGGTTTGGGTGCGCTTCGCGCCCGACCATCGCTCCGTGCACCACTTCCTCTACATCGCCGGTAGTCAGCCTGACCAATTCTGGTCGCCCGGATCGGCGGGCTGCCTGCCCAACGGTGAGCTTACGATGGCAGTGACCGTAGATCACCATGAGGACACCCACGTCCCCTATTTCTACACGTACTTCCCCGAGATGAGGTGCAACCCCAACTGCGCTTCTTACCTGGGGGAGCAGGCGGTGCTGGATCTCTGCGCGGAGTGCGCCGACATCGGTCTGCCAACCTGCGATGTCCAGCCACAGTGCTGCTGGGGCAACGAGTTCGAAGCGAACGGCGCCGCGGCCTTCCCGGTCGGCGAATGGTTCTGCTTCGAGATGATGCAACAGGCCAATACGCCAGGCGAGCACGACGGGTCCATGGCCTATTGGATCAACGGCACCCTCGGGCACCAGGTCGACGGCATGATGTGGCGTACGATTCCGGAGCTCGCGCTCAATCGCGTTGGGCTCCAGCACTACATCGAGACCGAGGATGCGGCCAGCCACAGCAACCAGGTCTGGTTCGACGACGTGGTGGTGAGCACCGAGCGGATCGGCTGTGACTAGCCGACCCAAACGCGATCGAGCCGAGGGCCCGGTCGTGGGTTCGTCCCTCGCGGCCGAAGCCCCCGCGCCCGATCCAGCCGTTCGCGTTGTCCGACCGGCGTGGCACAATCGACCCATGGGTGCCGTGGGGAGCCAAGTGGACCGGCGAGAGGACGTCCAGCCGCGGGGGAGGGGACGATGACGAACCGGAATGGACTCGAGGCGGGACGCGAGTGGGCCCGCGCGAGCGCCGTCGCGGCGCTCGGGTTGGCTCTCGCCGTCGGGTGCGGTCAGGTCACCACCGATCCCGACGGGACGGCAGAGCCATCGACGCCCGATGGCGCGGGCAGCCCGAGCGGCGACGCTGACGCGCCGGCGGGCGGCGCCCGGGCGACCAACGGCACCGGGGGCATGTTCATCATCGAGATCGATCCCGACCAACCCACCCCGGCGAGCGGCGGCACGGCATGGACCCCCGTCCCCGCCTGCGGCGACGGCGCGCTCGATCCGGGCGAGGCCTGCGACGACGGTGACGGCGACCCCGGCGACGGCTGCAACGGGGTGTGCGAGGTCGAGCCCTATTTCGAGTGTCTGGTCCCGGGCCAACCCTGCGTGCCGCAGTATGCGTGCGGCGACGGTGAGGTGGGGCCGGGCGAGGTCTGCGACGACGGCGACATCATCGGCTTCGACGGGTGCAACGACGACTGCACCGCGCTGAGGCTCGCGCCCATGTGCTTCGAGCCAGGCATGCCGTGCCCAATCATCGCGCCGTGCGGCGACGGTGAGGTGGGGCCGGGCGAGGTCTGCGACGACGGCAACCTGACGCCGGGGGACGGCTGCGACGCCGCGTGCCTGGTGGAGCACGGGTGGGTGTGTCCCGAGCCCGGCAGCCCGTGCCGGTGGGAACCCGCCTGCGGCGACGGCGTGGTGACCTCGGTCTCGGGCGAGGTCTGCGACGATGGAAACGCCCGCTCGGGCGACGGTTGCGCCGGAGACTGCAGCTACGTCGAGCGCGACGCGATCTGCCCTGGGCCGGGCGAGCCGTGCGTGCTCGCCCAGCCACCGCCGGTGCCTCCGACCTGCGGCGACGGCGTCGTACAGGAGCCGGAGGCCTGCGATCTGGGCGCGGACGCGGGCGAGTATGGTCTCGGGGGTTGCACTCGTAGCTGCCAGGTAGCGCCGTTCTGCGGAGACGGCTGGGTGGACCCCGAGTTCAGCGAGCAGTGCGACGACGGCGAGAACGCGGGCGACTACGGTGGCTGCGGTCCTGACTGCACGCGCGCTCCGCGCTGCGGCGATGGCATCGTGAGCGAGGGCGAGGAGTGCGACGATGGGCGGAACTGGGGCGGCTTCGGCGCCTGCGCCCCGGACTGCACGCTCGGTCCCTACTGCGGCGACGGCGTCCGCGACGACGATTGGGGCGAGCAGTGCGACGACGGCAACCTCGAGCCCTTCGATGGCTGCGAGCCCAATTGCCAGGTGGACCCGTTCGAGTGCGGCGACGGGATCGTGCAGAGCGATTTCGGCGAGGAGTGCGACGACGGCCTCAACATCGGCGGCTACGACGGGTGCGCGCCAGGCTGCGTCCTCGGGCCTCGCTGCGGCGACGGGGTCGTCCATGCAGAGCACGAGGAATGCGACGACGGCGTCAACGACGGCAGCTATGGCCGCTGCGCGTCGGGCTGCCTCGTCGGGCCCCGCTGCGGGGACGGCGTGGTCCAGTCGGGCCACGAGGCGTGCGACGACGGCGTCAACGACGGCAGCTACGGTGGGTGCGCGCCAGGCTGCGTCCTCGGACCGTACTGCGGTGACGGCTGGACGCAGGAGCCCTACGAGGAATGCGACGACGGCAACCCGTCGCCCTGGGACGGTTGCGACGAGCGGTGCCACATCTGGCTCGGCCCCTGATCTGGGAACGACCTTCGAAGCGCGCGGCGATCCGATCCCCCGCTCTCGGCACGGCATCCGTCGGGATGGGGCAGAAAGCTGGGCGGGTTGCCGGAGACGGGAACGCCTGCGAGCGCCGCTGTCATTCACCCTGCGAGAGCCACGTCCACACCCTGTCCGGCGTCTTCCACCAGTAGCGCGCCGTCAGCCTCGGGATTGCCTACGTTCGCCTCTGCTTCGCCGCGCGGGGTGGCCCGAGTGTTCGCCGACAGGATGGTCGTTGCCGTCGGTCCGGATTCCTACATTTCCCTGACCGACTTCACGTCGAAGTAGGCCCACTGCGGATAGTATGTCCTGCCACCGATGGTGTTGGCGAGAGGCTGGATGAAGGTCGCCGGGGGATCCATCCCCGTGAGATCGACACTGCGTGGAAGCGGGCACTCCCTCACCCCCGCGTAGGTGCCGCAGTTCATCTGTGCCTGGCAGTTCTGGTCGTTCAGACGAAACACGATGCTGCTATTGCCCATCACCGGTATCTCGAAGGTGTAGCCGACTTCGAGCACCTCCTCCATGGTGCACGTCTGGTTGTCGAACTCGATGGTGGGGGACTGGTTGTCGTAGTAGCAATTGAGGTAGAATACGCTGTCCTTCCCCGGGGGGCCGTTGTTGACGTGGACCTCGTAGGTATTCCACCAGTTCGTCGGCACGGTGCCACCGATGTAGAGCCCGTCGTTCGGCCCGGTCCAGTCCACGGGCGTGGCGCCAGCGCGGCGAATGCCGCCGCAGTAGCAGCGACTGCCCAAGAGGCCCCTCACCTCAACTTCCATGATGTACGCGTTGCCGGCAGTTCCATGGACGGACTTGGTGACGTCGCGAATCACGTTGTTGTTGCGGCTGCCATTGTCATTGTTGATCGCGCACTGCCGATTGTCGCTGCCCGCACCGTCGCAGGTGCCCTCCCAGAGGAAGCCGTCGAGGTCGGGAGCGAAAACCCCTGGGTCGATGGCGACGGTGCCGCCGGTGGCGGTGCCGCCGGTGGTGCCGCCCGCGCCGGCAGTGACGTCACCACCGGAGCCGCCGCCCGGCGCAGCACCCACGCCGCCCGTGTGCTCCGCCCCTCCGGTTGCTGCGCCTGCCGCTCCGGCTCCACCCGACGGCGCGGCAGCCTCTCCTCCTGCTCCACCCGGCGGCGAGGCAGCCTCTCCTGCCGTTCCCCCGCTCGATCGAACCCCACCGTTGGTCGTCGGCTCTCCCGCGCTCCCCCCGGCAGCCACCGGCTCGCCCCCCGCACCAGCGCGTCCGCCGAGGATCGCGGGCTCGCCTCCGGCGCCCCCGCCCGGTTGGCCTCCCCGATCCTCAATCCCCGCCATGCCCCCGCTGTCTGGCGCCGCTCCGTTACCGGCCGCGCCGCCCGCGACCCCCGCGGCGCCGCCAGCTCCCTGGTTGCTCCCGCCGGCCACAGGCGCCCCAGCGATCTCGTTCGCGGGCGCGCCGGCCCGTCCAGCCTGGGCTCCGCCGCCCCCGGCTGGGTGCCACCGCTCGACGTCCTCGAGGCCGAGGATCGGACCACAGCCGCTCGGCAGTAGAAATGCGATCCCTAGACCCACCACGGCTTGCGCACGCTGCATCATCAGGGCTTCTCCCGAAGACAGCCATCATAGTCGAACGGCATCCGGCTTTCACCAGGACGACCGCGACGCAACGCGGCCAGGAGCCGCCTGGATACATCGCGGATCCGGAGCGGTTGCCCGCGAGGGCTCCCCCCGGCGGGTGAACCTGGACATTCTCAGGGGAATTCCTACCGAGATTGGACGGGCAGATCCGACGTATCCGTTCACGGCCCTGCACGGGTGATGCGGGCGGGGCCGCCGGGTGTGTTTGTGTATTCCATGGTGGGATCGATTTGGCA
>JAFGBI010000031.1 GCA_016933275.1 Polyangiaceae bacterium
CAGGACGACGACGCGCACCAGGACGACGACGCGCACCAGGACGACGACGCGCACCAGGACGACGACGCGCACCAGGACGACGACGCGGCGCGTGCGGTGAAGGCGCCGCCGGCGCCAGCACGGGTGGCGGGGGGACTGGCGGCGAGGCCACGGGCGGATTGAGCACCGGCGGCACGAGCACGGGCGGCTGGAACGGCTGCAGCACGAGCCTCACCGGCTGCCCCGAGGACAACGCGGTTCCCGAGAAGGGCCGCGAGGGACGGTCGTGCGACGGGATGAGCATCCAATGTCAGAACGAGAGCTGCTGCACGACGCTCATCGTGCCCGGTTGCACGTTCGCGATGGGGCGGAGCAACACGGGCTGCGACGAGTACTCGGGCGGTGACTCGGACGAACAGGACAGCGTGGACGGCGATCCCGAGCACGAGGTCATCGTCGATAGCTTCCTGCTCGACAAGTACGAGGTCACGGTCGGGCGGTTCCGGGCGTTCGTGGGGAGTCAGGACGATGGGGGGAGTTGGGCACCGGCGAACGAAGGGGACGGAGCGCATCCCCACGTTCCGGGGACGGGCTGGCAGCAGGCGTGGGACGGGAACCTGCCCACGAGCAAGGCGGCCTGGGACGATGTGTTGACGTGCAGTTCCAGCTACGAGACGTGGACGCCGAGCGCGGGCGCGAACGAGACGAAGGCCATGAATTGCGTGAGCTTCTACGAGGCGATGGCGTTCTGCGTGTGGGACTGGGGCTACCTGCCGACCGAAGCGGAGTGGGAATACGCGGCCGCGGGCGGGGACCAGAATCGGCTGTATCCCTGGGGAGCGACGCCGCCGGATTGCACGCTCGTGAACTTCGGTGGCTGCCCGGCGAACGTGGATGGGGTGGGCAACTACACGGGATTGGGCCGCTGGGGCCACGAGGACCTGGCGGGGAACGTGTATGAGTGGGTGTTCGACTACTACGATTCGGATTGGTACGACCAAGCCTCGGCCAGCGGGGAAAAATGTCTGTAACGTAACGTCACTTTCCTCCTACCGCGGGATCCGCGGCGGCCTCTTCTACTCTGGCGCCGCGAACCTCCGCGCGGCGTACCGCGGCGGCGGCAACCCGGCCGACCGCAACCACGGCATCGGTTTCCGCTGCGCGAGGACCCCCTGATGGAAATAACGTTACGTAACGTGCCTGTCCTGGCGCTACCCCAACCCTTGGTACTTGATCCTTGAACCCTTGATCACGAGGCGCGACGAGCTTGGAAGTGGCACCGAGCGGCGAGACCGAAGCGCAGGGGTTTGGCGATCGAGGCCCTGGGCGATAGGCTTCACGTTGACTTCACCGCCGCCCACCGGTCGGAACGGGAAGCAACGAGGGCGGGCGAGCTGACGTCGCTGCTCGAGGCCTTTCGTCAGCCGCGACGCGGGCCGGATCAATGAGGGCGTGGGGGGAGTCGCAGGCTCACTCTGTGCCTGGCCGCTTCGTGTCCGGCGCTGGTGGGATGGCAAGCTCGGTGAGATCGATCCGGCCTGCCCTCGTGAGCTCGCGGGAAGACGTGCGGGTCACCCTGGTCGGGACCTCGCTCCTCAGCGTTGGATGCAGCGAGCCGGGCGGGCTCGAGGGGGAGCTTGGCGGGGTGGGTGGTGGGGCCGTCGCCCCCCCGTGCCAGGAGCGCGCCATCGTGGGCAACGTGCGCTCGGAGGGCACCCACCGCGCGCTGCTGCTGAAGGCCATGCTCAGGGCCTCCCCGCCGAGGGAGTGCGCGATGGCCACCAGTGCCTCGGCAAACTCGGCCGCCGACTGGAAGCGGTCCTTCGGTTCCCGCTCGAGGCCTTTCAGGATCACCTCATCGAGCCGTCGGGGAAGCGGATGGTGGGCGAAGGCCGAGGGAGCCGGCGGCGCCTCCAACTGGCGAGCGACCAGGACGTCCTGTGCCGTCCGATGGTGGTCGAAGGGGCCGCGGCCGGCAACCAGGCGGTAGAGCAGGAGCGCCGTCGAGTAGAGATCCGAACGCCCGTCGATCGTGCCCGCGCTGGCTTGCTCGGGGCTCATGTAGCGGGGCGTGCCGATGGCCAATCCCGCCGTCGTCAGCTTGGCCGGGGAGCCAAGCACCTTCACGAGGCCGAAGTCCAGCAGCTTGATGACGCGCTCGCCCCCTTCGTCGCGATGCGCGAAGACGTTGGACGGCTTGATGTCCCGGTGCACGAGCCCCAAGCCGTGGGCGGCGCCGAGACCGTTCAGCACCTGCGCGACATCGAGCAGCACCCGATCCAGCGGCGGATGGGGCTCCGTTCGGAGCTCGTCGGCCAGGGTGACACCGCGCAGGAGCTCGAGGGCCAAGTACGATGACCCGTCCTGGGTTATGCCGAAGCCGAGGGCCTTGACGATGTTCGGGTGCTGGAGGCGGTCGAGCGCGCGGGCTTCCCGGACCCATCGTTCGACGAGCTTGGCGGTGGCTTGGTCGGGGGGGGGAGCAACTTCACCGCCACCTCGGTCAGAAGCTCTCGGTGCGCCGATGCTCCGTCGGAACAGGACCGATCTTCCCGGCGTCTGCGGATCGGGTTGATTTACCGGCCCCCTCGACGTTCCCACCTTGGGGTTGTCACCAGTTGAAATCGGCATCCCGGGGAGAAAAGGTAGGGTCTTTCCGTAGGAAGTGGGAGAGGGTTGACCCGGCGCCGTCTCTCGGTCAACCGTTCTCCGGATGCTGAGTCGAACCACACCTTCCACCGTGTTGACCTGGGTTTCGCGCCGACGACGCACGGCGTACCGGGATGCGAAGCAGATTTCGAGACTTCTCCGCGTTCGGCGCGCGCAGGACTGATATCGCCCATTCGAGCACGACGGACGCGAAGAAGGCCGAAAGATGCGAGAAAAGCGGTATGACGAGCCAGGAGGCGCGAAATTCAGGCTTCGAGCAGGCTCGTCGTCTACCAACGATCCCAGGGAGGACGACTGAATGACAGTCGAGTGCAGTTTCGCTACCGCGGACCCGGGGCTCGAACACGCCGTGACCGCGGTAGAAATCATCGGGGAGCAGCGCCTGTCGGCCCTGTTCCGCTTCGATGTCCAGTTGGTCGGGGACCACGCCGAGTTCGGGCTCGAGGCCCATGCTGGGGCGCGAGCTCGCATACGGCTGGCTGATGGGGAGTTCGCGCGCTGCATCGACGACATCGTGACTCGGGTGTGCTGCCGGTCGGGAACGACCCGTTCGATCCCCACCATCTTCACCGTGGAGCCGGAGTTGACGGTGCTGACTCAGCGCCATACCCACCCCATCTTCCAGCACCAGACCACTCGCGAAGTCGTGGACCAGGTGCTGGCGCAGGCAGAGATCCACGCGGATCGGGTCGATTGGGATCCGGCGGTGAGGCAGCCGGTCCGGGAGTACTCCGTCCAGTATCACGAAAGCGACTTCGACTTCGTCTGTCGGCTCCTGGAAGAGGACGGGATCTCCTTCTTCTTTCGCCATCCCGGTGACGAGGCACCGATCGGCAGTGAGCGGCTGGTCTTCGTGGAGTCGGCCGCCGGGTGCCGGCACCTCGAGGGGGGAGGGGAGCTCGAGTACCACGAGGAGTCGCATCTGCGCGACGACGAGCACATCCATCGCCTCCAACTCGCTTCGAGCATGCTGCCGAACGAGAGCATGGTGCGCGACTTCAACTTCCACACCCCGGCTCTCCGCGGCATCGAAGGCCACAGCCTCGCCGTGGACGAGAGCCCCGCCACCCATCGCGAACGCCGGATCTACGCCTATCCAGGCCGGTATCAGACCCAGGAACAAGGCCTGCGCCTGGCGACCCGGCGGCTCGAGGCGCACCGGAGCCGATATGTCGTGGCGGAGGGGGACACCAACTCGATCCGCCTCGACCCTGGGGCCTTGCTGGAAGTCAGCAACCATCCCCGCGGCGACTTCAACCAAGAGTACCTGATCCTCGGCACCACCCTGCACGCGCGCCCTGCCGAGGCCGGGGAGGGAACCTTCATCCATCGTTTCGAAGCCATTCCGTCGTTCATCCGGGTTCGTCCCCCGCTCGCCACTCCGAAGCCCCGCGTTCACGGGTCGCAGACGGCCTTCGTCGTGGGTCCGCCAGGGGAGGAGATCCACACCGATGAGCTTGGGCGGATCAAGATCCAGTTTCACTGGGACCGTCAGGGGCACGACGACGAGCACAGCAGCTGCTGGGTCCGAGTGGCACAGAGCTGGGCGGGCACCGGCTTCGGAGCGATGATCATCCCGCGGGTGGGGATGGAAGTGGTCGTCTCCTTCCTCGAGGGCGATCCCGACCGGCCGCTGGTTACCGGTTGCGTCTACAACGCGACCCATCTCCCGCCGCATCCCCTGCCGCAGCACAAGACCCGCAGCATCTTCCGCACGCACAGCACCCCCGACGGCGGTGCCGGCTACAACGAGCTCACCTTCGAAGACGCCAACGGGGCCGAGCTCGTCTTCCTGCACGCGGAGCGGGACCTGAGTGAGAGGATCGAGCACGACCACTCGCGGGTGGTGCTCCATGACGAGAAGAGCGAGGTCGGCAACAGCTCCAAGACCATCGTGTCCGGGGCGCACAGCATCCAGTCGGGGAGCACCAGCATCTCGACGGGCAGCTACTCGCTCTCCGCGCAATCCTCCACGGAATCCGTGAAGACGACGATTAGCGTCTCGGCTGGCGACAAGATCACCCAGGAGTCGACCAATCACTTCGTCAAGGCTGGCGGCTTCTGGGCAGAGCTCAAGTCCGTCTTCCAGATCGTCGCCCCGACTTTGCACGCCTTCTGTAAGGACGTGCTCCTGAAAGGGAGCGCGAGCGTGAAGGTGCAGGGGTCCAAGATCACGCTCGAAGGCGGCGACATCACGATCAAGGGCGGGGCCATCAAGATCGAGGGCTCCACCGTGGAGATCAACGGAACCCCGGTGAAGATCAATTGCTGAAGGCGCCGCGGGCGATGCCACGGCTCTTCTGGTCGCGTAGGTCCATTTCCCCATGAAACCCGCCAGTCGATCGACGGACATGACCCTGCACGGGGGAACGGTCACCGGGAAGGCCGTCCGGACGGAGATCGGCGGCCAGCCTGCTGCTCGCGAGGGCGATCCCCACGTCTGCCCGGTCCACGGGAAGGGCCTGATCACGGGTGGCTCCGGCAGCGTCTTCATCGAGGGCAAGGCGGCCGCTCGCCTGACGGACGCCTGCAAGTGCGCCCTCACCGGCGTTTCGGGAGCGGGAGCCCCCCCTGCGATCGGACCGGGGAGCGCGCCCTTCATCTATCCCGGCGGTCCGTTCACCGCCCCGCCCAAGGTGAGCTCGACCGACTCGCGGAATCGAACCTCCGAGCAACGGCTCGAGGAGGACGGCTACCACGGCCCCTACGCGGAAGCCGAAGTCTCCGACAGCGATGGGGACGGGACGCGGGATACCGCGCGCGCGGAAGCCGGATGGTCGCGCCGAAGCGAGCGGCTCGAGAGTCCGGAGGTTGGGGGGTACCAAATCACGGGGACGCACCAGGACGACCAGGTTCGAGGTCGCGCCGAGGTCGGAGCGAGCACCGGCGAAGCGGACTGGGGCACGTACAGTTGCCCGACAGGAGTAAGCGCACGCGTTGGTGCTGAGGCGAATGTGGCCAGACAACGGACCGAGGTCCAGGTCGACACGCCTTTCGGTGACGGCGGGGTGGCTGGTGAAGCATCAGTACTCTCCGGGGAAGCGGACGGCGAAGTCTTTGCGGGCTACGACGGGACCCGGATTGGCTGGGAAGTCGGGGGCGGCCTCCAAGGCGATTTGGCGGGTGTCAAGCTCGAAGGGATGGGGGAGAAAGAAATAGGCGACACGGGCGTGACAGTGCAGGGGAAGGCCGATGTTGGGTTCAGTCTTGGGGTGGGAGGTGAGTTGGGGATTGGCGTCTATGGCGATAGAACGGATGGGCGAATTCACTTCAAGGGGAGACTTGGCCTCAAAGAGCTTGGAGGATTCAGCTTCCATTATGACGTCAGTATTGGCCCCTTCACCAAGCTCACCGGAAGCCCTGGCGGCGGTGGGGGGGCATCGGGGAGCGGTTCGGGGGCCGCTCCCGGTCCCGTGCCGCCAGGAGGGATCCCGAACAAGATCGCTACGGGATTCCCGCTCGTCCTGATTGGGGACTAGGCGTGGCGACCCGCGACTCGTTGCCGTTTCCCGAGGCGCCTCCCAGCCTCCCCTCCGGCTCGGCGGAGCGATACTGGTGCTGCGCGGATCGTCGCAGCAAGTGGAAGAGCTTGCACTACCGAGTGGTCATCCCGAAGACCTGGCGGCCCGTGGCGACCCCGCCTCACGATTCAGGCCCGCATTGTCCCCAGGCCATGCTCGGCCTCTTCATAAGAAGTAGGGCGATTGCGGGAGTGCGCCCCACTCGACAGCCGCCTGGAGTGACCGCGAGCCATCCGGTGGTCGGCGCAGTTC
>JAFGBI010000391.1 GCA_016933275.1 Polyangiaceae bacterium
CGCTGCGCCTGGACCACGCCCCACCCAAGGCCCCCCGACCGCCATCGGCTCGGCGTCGGATCGGCGTTCATCCCACCTACGCGCCGACCGCCATCGGCTCGGCGTCGGATCGGCGTTCATCCCACCTACGCGCCTACGCCGTCGAGTACTCGATCGACTGCGAGCCCTGCGGCGGGGAGGGCCAACGTTGCTGTCCTGGCGAGTGGTGCGGACCGGGCCTCGGCTGCGACGACACCTGTGAGCCCTGCGGGCTCTCTGGCGAGCCCTGCTGCCGGGGCGAGACATGCATCACCGGCACCTGCAACGGCTCTACCTGCCCCTGAGCAGGGAAGCCCCCTCCGAGCCGCCGGACGCGCGCCCCCCTCGCCGCGCTCGCCCTCCGGCTCTGGCAAACGGTCGAGCCCGGTGCTGGACACCGCTGGGCGCCACCGCGGTCCCCTTGACCCGTCGCCGACTCGCGGGCGAGGGTGGCCTCCCGTGACTGCTTCATGCGTGCCTACGACGCGCTTCCTCCAAGCCGCGATCGGGGGGGCGCTCGCGCTCCTGCCCTGCAGCTGCGATGGGAACCGGAACGGTGAAGCTTTCGCCCTGGCCACGGGCGGCGGTAACCCGGCAGCGGCCACGGGCGGCGGCGGCGGCGGAGACACGGCGGGGCTCGCCGCTGCCGGCGCCGGGGACCTGGAGCAATGCCCCGCCGATCGGATCCCGCCGATCGAGGCCCCGGCTCCGGATCGCGCGAACGAGGCGATCGACGCGCGAGTGCGGGCGCTGGTCGCCCAGATGACCCTGGCGGAGAAGATCCGGCAGCTCGACAACAGCGCCCCGGCCATCGAGCTGCTGAGCCTCCCCGCCCACCAGTACTGGAACGAGGCGCTGCACGGGGTGGCCACCACGGGAGCGACGTCGTTCCCGGTGCCGCTCGCCCTCGGCGCGACCTGGGATCCCCCCTTGATCCGCGAGGTGGCCACCGCCATCTCCGACGAGGCCCGGGCCATCGCCAACACCCGCGGCGGGGCGCTCACCTTCTTCTCGCCCACGGTGAACATCCTGCGCGACCCCCGCTGGGGGCGCGCGGAGGAGAGCTACGGCGAGGATCCGCACCTCCTGTCGCGCATAGCCGTCGCGTTCGTCCGGGGGCTCCAGGGCGAGGACCCGACGTACCTCAAGACGGTCGCCACCGTGAAGCACTTCCTCGGGAACAACCACGAGAACGGGCGTTTCGACACCTCCTCGGACATCGATGCGCGCGCGCTGATGGAGTACTACACACCGCACTTCCTGGCCGCGGTGACCGAGGCCCGGGTTGCCTCGGTGATGGCCGCCTACAACGCGGTGAACGGCGTGCCCATGGTGGACCAGGCCCCGCTCCTCACCACGCTCCTGCGGGAAGAGTGGGGGTTCGATGGCTACGTCGTCTCCGACTGCGGCGCGGTGAGCTTCAGCCACACCGAGCACGCCTACGCGCCCTCGCTGCCGGAGGCGGCGGCCTGGGCGCTCGCGGCGGGGACGGATCTCGAGTGCGTCTGGGGCAGCACGGAGTACCCGCTGAACCACGTGTACGCCGATCACCTCGAGGAGGCGATCAACCAGGGCCTGGTGAGCGAGGCGAGCGTGGACGAGGCGCTCTTCCGCGTGCTCCGCGGCCGCTTCCTCCTGGGCGAATTCGACCTCCCGGAGTCGGTGCCCTACCGCCAGCTCTCCGAGTCCGTGATCGAGAGCGCCGAGCACCAAACGCTGGCGCGCCGGGCTGCCCAGGAGTCGATGGTCCTGCTCGAGAACTCGGTGGCGCTGCTGCCGCTCGACCCGGGCGTCCCGAGCATCGCCGTCCTGGGACCCTACGCCGATCGGGTCGAGCTCGGCGGCTACTCCGGCGCTCCCTCCCGGACGGTGAGCATCCTGGCGGCGCTCCGGGAGCGCCTGCCGGGCGCCGAGGTGCGCACGACCACCAGTACGGTGGCGGCAGATCTGAAGGCGGCGGCCGCGGGGGCGGACGCCGCGGTAGTGGTGCTCGGCACCGACCTCGGCTTCGCCCGCGAGGGGCTCGACGCTCCCGATCTCGAGCTACCCGGGGGCCAGGAGGACGTCGCGCGCGCGGTGCTGGAGGCGAACCCGCGGACGGTGGTGGTGATCATGGCCGGGCACCCCGTGACCTTCCGCTGGATCGCCGCCAACGCGCCCGCCATCCTCTACGGCTGGTACGCGGGCCAGGAGGGCGGGCTTGCC
Organism: Polyangiaceae bacterium; assembly: GCA_016933275.1. Classification (GTDB taxonomy): domain Bacteria; phylum Myxococcota_A; class Polyangia; order Polyangiales; family Polyangiaceae; genus JAFGBI01. Next base: position 2,224 of record JAFGBI010000391.1, read on the forward strand.
GTCGTGGACGTGCTCTTCGGCGAGGTCAACCCGGCCGGGCGCCTCCCGCTGACCCTCTACGCCTCCACCGACCAGCTCCCCAGCACCATGAGCTACGGCATCCGGGGCGACGACGCCGAGGGCAAGGGCCGCACGTACCTGTACTTCGACGAGGCCACGCACGGTAGCGTCCTCTACCCGTTCGGGCACGGCCTGAGCTACTCGAGCTTCGCCTACGACGAGCTCGGCCTTTGCCAGGTCGATCCGACGACGATCCTGGTGAGCGTCCGCGTCACCAACCAGAGCGCTCGCGCCGGGGAAGAGGTGGCACAGCTCTACGTCCGTGACACGGCGCCGGGAGTAGTGCGTCCGCAGCGCTCGCTCCGGGGCTTCAGCCGGGTTTCCATCGCTGCCGGTGCGAGCGAGTCGGTGACGTTCCTGCTCGAGCTCGAAGAGCTCGGCTACTGGGACGAGGTCACGCGGCAGCTCCGACTTGCGCCCGGTGAACTCGGGATCGAGGTGGGGGCCTCCTCGCGGGACCTCCGCCTCGAAACCACGATCTGTACCGACGGCACGCGCTTCCTTCCCTGAGAACGTTGAAGCCCGGCCGGCGCCGACCTGGGCGGCAGATGCAACACCGTGCGTGCTCGCGGGCCCGCACGCGCCGCCCCTCATCTCTCCGATACCTCAGTCGAAGATGCAGATGCGGTAGTCTTGAGAGTTCCCACAGGAATCCGGGTAGCTCGTTTCCAGATCACAGTAGCCGGTGAGCTCGAACGGATCGGTTTCTCGGTTGCAGTCCGCGTCGGAGGTGCACATGCGCACGCCGCCGTCCGGATATCGAGGGAAACAGCCCTCCGCGCACAGGCCAAGGCCGTCGCAGGACCACCCCTCGCCGTATCTGTCGACACACTCCGCATCGATGGTGCAGCGATCGCGCTCGCAGCGGGCGTCGACGCAGCGCCAGTACGAGTCGAGCTTGGACCGGCAGTCCTCGTCGGTCCCACAGGTCATGTCGGCCGGCTGGGCACGACAGCTCGGCCAGGGACGGATCTGTCC
>JAFGBI010000392.1 GCA_016933275.1 Polyangiaceae bacterium
CAGGGTGAGGATGTCGACCTTCGACGGGTCGAGCTCCGGAACGTACGCCGGGAAAGCGCCTGTGGCGTTCCACGACGGGAAGCCCTCGGTCATGAACGTTCTGGTGCCGATGCCGGCGCCGCTGTCACCGAACTGGAACACCTCGGCGTCCGGGTAGTGGTTCATCACGTCGGCCGACCAGAGCGCCGCGCCGTACGAGCCCGCGCTGCAGCCGGTCACCAGGATCTGCTCCGGCGCCGAGAAGTTGTCGTAGACCCACTTCAACACTGCACGGGCGTTGATTGCACCCTTGTGGTTGATCGTGACCTCGTCCGCCGTGCCCTCGGCGTAGGTGGTGACCGAGTCGCCCCAATGGACGTCGCCGGTGCAATACGGGATGACGACGTGGTACCAGTCGGCGAAGGGGTTCTCGGCTCGCGTGCGGTCGTAGATCCCGCGCGGCACGTTGTCGGTAGTGCTCGCCGAGCGAAAGGGGACGCTGTCGACCTCCGCGTAGAATAACTCGTTGACGGCACTGCAGGTCGGCTCGCTCCAACAAGCGCCGCCGCCGATGAAGTCGACGATGACCTTGTTCACCGTTCCGGGGCGCGCGAAGAACGCGTAGGGGGCGCCGAGGGAACAGATGGTTTCGCCTCCCGGGTTGAACTCGTTCCACCCCTCCGCGAGGGTGGGGAGTGTAGGGGGCGCCCCGCCACCTCCACCGGTTTCGCTGCCACCACCACGGCCGCCTCCTCCGGGTGAGGAGCCGTCGTCTCCACACCCGGAAACGCCAGCCAGACAGGCCAGACCGACAGACAAAAATGCGGTGGAGCGAAGGAGCATGGCAAAGCATAGCGCAACAACGTGCCAGGCACGCTCCCGGATTTCTTCCGCTGCCCCGATTCCGAGCTGCGGGTGGTGGCGATCACGGAACCCGGGTCGCAGATCGCGGCGGGTTCAGCGGTTTCGGCCCCTGTGCTGGCCCCCTCGTGTATCCGTCGCGTCGTGCTGCCTGCCGATAGTCGTGATGGAGTCTGCCGAGCACGGGCAAGGCGACGGTCTTTCCGGCGGAGGCGGCCTCGCCAGGTGGAACGGGCACCCGCTGCTTCAGGCGTTGATGCGGTCGTAGCCGGTTGAAGTACGCGACGGTCTCGGTCAGCACGGCCCTCAGGTGGCTCTCGCCGAGGATGTTGATGTGGTCGAGGCACTCGCGTCGGACACTTCCGAGGATGCGCTCGCAGGCGGCGTTCATGAGAGGCGCCTGCACGGCCGTCCTGAGCACGCGGATGCTCGCTCCCTTCGCCACCTCGTCGAACTCCGTGCCGTACTTGTCATCGCGCTCACGGATGATGATCTCCGCTCCGGTGCCGAGCGGTGTGACGTTGCGGAGTTGCTGCGCTGTCCATCGCGCACTGGGAGCTCGGGTCACCGCGACGTGAACGACCTCTTCGTGTTCACGTCGATCACGAAGAACGCCAACAAGGGGCGAAGCCAGACCTCCTAGACCTACAGGAAGTCACAGGTCCAGACGGTGCGGATCCGAAGGAATGCCCGCCGCCGTGAGTGTGGCCAGAGAAAACGAGGGTGATGCGAGACTCCTCGAGTCGTTCGGCGTAGTCAGGCGCGTGACTCAGAAGCACCGTCACGTCGTCGCTGTGCGCGTCACCGAGCGCGCTGCGGAGGTCTTGTCGATCGTCCATCAGGTCGCCCACGCCGGCGATGCGGAGGCGGGCTCCCCCGCGGTGGAGCCATCGCCCACCGTTGTTGAGCTCTGGGATCCGCGCGCGGGCGAGTGCTCCCCGCGTCGCCGCTGGTCCGTCCCAGTGATCGTGGTACCCGTGCAGTACACGTGCCAGTTCTTGCGGTAGAGTCTGGCGATCAGCGCGTGGAACCGCGGCTCGTCGGACACGCGCAGCTCAGCTACCGACACCGTCTATCGCAATGCCTCAGAGTTCGGTCGTTGCTGCCAGATCAAGCTTGGAGTTCGAAGCGCAGAAGGCGGCGGCTGGCGTCGCCGGGAAGCGTGAGGTTCAACGAGACTGCTGAAGGTAAGGGAGAGAGCGAAGCGACCTGCGCGGACGTGGAGAACGACGCCGGTGCCTCCCTCAGCCTCACGTTCTCCTGCGCCTCCAACGAGATCTCCGAGATCCACTGACCATGCGGGTGGGCGGGGCCGCCCTCACACCTCCGCGGGCGCGGCGGTGCCGCCCTGCAGTAGGGCGATGGCGGCGGAACGGAGGCGTCTCTCGGGCCTCCATCGCGGGCGGTAGCTCTAGGGCACGAGCAACGAAACGCGCCGGGTTCGATCCGGGGTCATTACGGCGCCGGCGGTGGCAACGGCGATGTCGTACTCCCCGGCAGTCACCGATTGCCTCGCCGAAGTGAGCAGGAGGAGCTCCGCGTCGGCCGGCAAGGCCGCGAGCCTGCTGGCGGCAATGGTCAGCGTTCCGTCCTCCGACGGGGCCGCGAACGAGGCGGCGCCCGCGCCCTGCACGACGAAGGACACCCCGGACGCGCCTCGGTCCCAGGTGAGCACCAAATCGGCCGATCGCGAGACCGAGATGACACTCTCATCCGATGATGGCGAAGGCTGCGTGAGGAGAAGGGCGAGTGGATAGTTGACCGTCGTGGTGAAGGCCGGCACTTCGCCCCCCGAAGCGGACACGACCACCTCCTCCCCCCCGCTCAGGCCACCCGAGACGGAGCTCGTGGAGTAGGCACCGGTCGTGTCGCGAACGAGGGTCATCTCGAAACCCGGCGGCTCGGCGGTGATGCTGATCGTGCCGGCGTCGTCCAGCGTACCGTCCGCTAGATCCCGCATGAACTTCGCACTGCCGACGGTGTGGAGGGAGTTTGGGACCGGATAATGATAGATCGTCCCGAACTGGATTTGCCCCCAGGGTGAGCTGCCCGCACCCCCGGCGCCGCCGATGTCGGGACCGGCACCGCCGGTGCCAGCAGTCCCGACGCCGCCCGTCGTGGTGGCGCCGATCCCACCAGTGGTGCCCGACTCGGTCCCTCCCGTCGCGGCGTCACCACCCGCGTCGCCGTGCGACGGCCCGCAGCCCACCAAACCGAGCCAGCCGATCACGAGACTCACCGCGTGTGCGTGAGTATTCATGAGCACTCCCTTCGATACCGTCTCCACGATGGCGATCGCATCCGTGACCCCGCGGCGCGGAGCGACGGAAGGCACAGGCAACTTTCGTTCCTCGCCGGGATCGAGCGCGTCGCGCTGCGGATTCGAGGGGCCTCCCTGATCTCGTGGTCATGGATCGCAGTCGTCCACGTCCACTGCTCGGTGCCCAGGATGGCGCTGGCCTCGAGCACCTCGGCCACCGCACGACCGAGGTTGTCGAAGGGATCCCCGGCGAAGAAGCGCACCTTCTTGGCGCTGCTCCAGCGACGGATTTCGCGGCGCGCCGCGAGGTCCGTCGCCACCTCGACCGCCTGTTTCGCGAAGGCTCTTTGCTCCGTCCCGAGCTCGCCCCGGAACTCGCTGCCGGCGAGGCCCGACGCGCGCCGCACCAGCCAACGGACTACACCTTCCAGCTCGGCCTCGGATATCTCCCGTCTTCCGGTGGCCATGACCGGAGAGGCTACGCGAACCGGTGGGCGAGTCGTCCGGGTTCCAGTCACGGCCATTCGGCGCGGGCAGATGATAGAAATCCGCGCGCGCGGGGTGCCGTTCTACACCCTCATCGTCGAGCTCGCGCCGCCCGCCCCGTCCCGAAGGGTCGTCGTCAGCAGCCAGCTCGTGGGTCCCAATGCGTTTTCGAGGCTCCGAGCGGTGCTCGTCCTCCGCGGCGTTCCCATCACGTAGCGCCGCAGGCGCCGCCGCGCGCTCGTCCCACGTCGGTTGCGCACTTGCGGGCCATGGGGTGCGCGCTCGTGCGGGGAGGCGCGGTTCGTGTCATTCTTCCTTCGACGACGGAGAAGGCTCGATGACCCTGGTGGTGAGGCGTTGGGTGTTGGTGGGAGCTCTGGTCCTGGTCGCGTGCGGTGGCGCCGTCCACCGCGGCGCTGACGATGAAGGGGGGACGGTCGAAGGTGGCGCGACCGGGTTGGGAGGCACCGCTACCGGAGGTCGTTCGCCGAACGCGGGGGGCACCGCAGCCACGCTGGGCACTGGCGGCACTTCGGGCACTCCCGGCATCGGTGGATCCGGCGCTTCGCAGTGCGATGTCGTCGGGTGCGCACCGGCTCCGCTCTGTGCCGAAGGCTGTGGGTTCGAATGCGGGTGCTGTCCTTGTGCCGAAGGCGAGGTCATGGACATCGCCGCCGTGAAGCACGAATGCATCGGCGGGTGCTGGGCGCCGGTCGACGCTGCCTGCGAGTGGTTGGGTCGGTTCCACGCCGTCGGCGCCACCTTCGCCGCCGAGAACGGTTGCGACACCTGCCTCTGCGAGGTGGACGGCACCGTGGGCTGCACGGCGGAGGGCTGTCCGCCCTGCAACCCGGGCGCGGAGCGAAACCAGCGCCAGTACGTGACGACCGATCCCCTCGAATGCGAGCTGATCGACTACGTTTGCGCCGGGGCGACGACGTCGTTCTCCAACGAATGCGGGTGTGGGTGCGAGCAAGACCCGGACTGCCCGAACTACATCGACTGCATGCCCGGCGGAGCGGACGCTCGTTGCAGCGATCTCGAAGCATTCGAGCTCGAGTGTCCGTTCTCGGACGTTGCCTGGTAGCGGCGGACGCCGAGACGCCAACGTCGAACGCGCTCCGGTCTTCGGCCCAGCCGTCCCGGCGGCTCCGTTGGCTTCCTCTCTTCGCGCCCGTGCCGGCGAGGGGGGAGCGACTGCGGATACTCTATGTGTCGCCGTTCAAGGCGCTCGCGGTCGATGTCGAGAAGAACCTCGCCTCGCCGCTCGCGGGGATCGCGGCGGCGGCCGGGCCGCTCGGGGTCGCGCACCACACGCCAGCGGTGATGGTGCGCTCGGGGGACACGCCGGCGAGCGAACGGGCGCGCTTCGCGCGCAGCCCGGCCGACATCCTCATCACGACCCCCGAGTCGCTCTACCTCCTCCTCACCTCCCAGGCGCGCGAGACGCTCCGCTTTGTCGACACGGTCATCCTCGACGAAATCCACGCCGTCGCCGGGACCAAGCGCGGCGTTCACCTGATGCTCTCCCTCGAGCGGCTCGAGGCGCTCCGCGTTCGCAGACCACCGCTCCAACGCATCGGGCTCAGCGCCACCCAGCGGCCCCTGAGCGCGATCGCTCGCCTGCTCGGTGGCGGCGAAATCGATGCGGAAGGCGGGTGGCGTCCGCGGCCGGTCGAGGTGGTCGACGCGGGCGCGAAGAAGCCGCTCGACCTGATCGTGGAGGTGCCCGTCGATGACCTCACGCGGCTCGACGAACCCCCAACGCCCCCCGAGCGTGTGGCCGCGTGCGTCCCCGCCCCCAACCCCTCCTCCTCTCGAGAAGCCGAGAGCCCTCTCCGCCAGCGCTCGGTCTGGCCCTCGATCCACCCGCGGCGGGTCGAGCTCGTACGCGCGAACTGCTCGACCATGGTCTTCGTCAACAATCGCCGTCTCGCCGAGCGCCTCGCGAACGCGATCAACGACACGGCGGGCGAGGAGCTGGCGCTCGCCCACCACGGCTCGGTGGCGCGCGAGCGGCGGCAGCTCATCGAGGCGCGGCTCAAGGCGGGCGAGCTCCGTGCGATCGTGGCGATCTCTTCGCTCGAGCTCGGGATCGACATGGGCGCGGTGGATCTCGTCGTACAGCTCGAGGCTCCGCCGTCAGTGGCCTCCGGGATGCAGCGCGTGGGGCGCGCGGGGCACTCGGTGGGCGACGTCTCCCGAGGCATCGTCATCCCGAAGCACCGCGGGGATCTCCTGGCCTGCGCGGCGACAGCCGCGCGGATGCGGGCGGGCGCGGCCGAGCCGACGAGCACACCCCAAAATCCCCTCGACGTGCTCGCGCAGCAACTCGTCGCCATGGTGGCGCTCGATCGGTGGGACGTTGACGCCCGCTACTCCCTGGTGCGGCGAGCCGCGCCCTTCGCCGAGCTCCCGCGTCAGCGACGACGCGCTGCTCGACACCGTCGCCACGCTCGAGGGCCCGCCGCTCCCCGTGACGGCACTCCTCACCGAGATCCTCCCCGCCCGTATCCGTGACTTCCGCCCATCCGACCTCGATCTCGCCTGCGCTCGTGGCGACGTCCTCTGGCGCGGCGTCGAGCCCATCGGTCCGAGCGACGGCCGCATAGCGCTCTATCTCGCCCGCCGCTACTCGCTCCTCGCCCCGGCCCCCGCGCCCATCGCCGAGCCGCTCGCCCGCGACGTGATGCGCCTCCTCGGCGAGCGCGGCGCGCTCTTCTACGAAGGAAACACCGTCCTCCTCGACCATGGACAGGTCGATAGCGGTGCGGTCAGCGTCGACATCGCCGCTGGGGAAATGAGGCAGCTCGGCTTTGTCGCTACCGGTCAACTGGTGTTCGAGGTGCTCGATCCGTCTCCCGGTGGACCAGTGCGGATCGCCTTCGATGCTCCCGTCGGGACGTTCCGCCTCTGATCGCGGGGACGTCGTGCCACGCCCACGGGGCGCCGGCCGAGCATCCTCGGGACACTATGGCGCTCGGCGCCTGAACACGCGCCGCATCAACCCCGGCACGACGCCCGCCCCGTATCCCAGGCCGAGCCCCACCACGCCGGAGTAGCCCACGCACGAGCACCCCATCGCGCCGGTGAGCACGGCGATCCCCGAGGCAGAAACCCAGAACCAGATGCCGGCACGGCGCCGATTGCCGACGGACGCGACCGCGAGTCCCGCGACGACGCCGCCCAGCGTGCAGGCCGGTACGCAGAGGCTCGTGCAGCCGTGCGGACCGCACGAGTGCCAGTGGTTCGCGCAGGTCGCGAGGACGAGCGGGACCAGTCCCGCTGCGACCCCGGGCAGGATGGCACGCTGTGGGTCCCTCCCGTACCAGAGCATGACGACGCCGGCCACCACCGTCGCGACGCCGAACGCGAACGCCGATGCGGGCCGGTGCGCGACACAAACCGCGGCCGCCGCGATGAGCGCTACCGGGGCCATTCCGAGCAGGGCAAGGCGCAACCGCCCGAGCTCGTACGCCAATCGGACGCGCCACCTCATGCGATCGAGGTCAATCGATGGCATAGAGCCTCCTGAAGGTCTTGCGCAGCCGATCGAGGGCGCGCTCGCGGCGCTTCCGGAGCGTCGGCCCTGCCACCGATGCCGCCTCCTCCCAGAACGTGGCGACGAGCGTGTCCCGATCGAGATCCGAGAGCTCGCCGAGGGCGCGGAGCGCCACGCCGCATAGCTCTCGCTGAACGAAATCCTCCTCGGCGTTCTCCGCTTCGCGAGGGGGCGTGTCCGCCTCGTCCACCTCCCGGCGTCGCGTGCGCCGACGCGCGAGCGTGCGGCACTCCCAGGCCGCGATCGCCATCGCCCAGGGCATGGTGGGCCGGGCTGGATCGTATTGAGATGCGCGTTCGAAGATCTTCTGCATCGCTTCCTGGGCCGCGTCGGCGGCGTCTGCCTCGTTCTTCAAGAGCGAGCGGCAGAGGCGCTGGGTCGGCTCCCAGAGCTCCTCGAAGACCGGGGTGAAGGCAGACCGATCCCCGCCCGCGAGGCGAGCCATGAGGGTGTCGAGGGGTTCTCGGTCGGACGGCATCCAGGGCTGGTGTCCAGAATCTTGGGTTCGGGACGAAGATCAGCAACTGGTGGCGGAGTCGGAGCTCAGGTAGCGCCATGGTCGGTTCCTCACGGCTCCTTGGCCGCGCGCACCCGGGATAGGCGGCAAGCGCGCCGAGCGTGACGGGTGAGGTCGAAGGGCCGGAGCACCGCGCACCTACCGCGCTCTCATTGGGGTCCCATCGCCCTCGAGATGCGCGAGGAGGCATCTGCACCTCCGGCGAATGGACGGCGCGCACGCGTGCGGCGGACACTTGGGACGTCATGGCGCCGCGGTTCCACCTCGAGCCCGTGTCAGAGCCGACTGGGGAGCCAACCCGGACTCTGGGCAACGCGCCGCGTCGGCGGGCAACGGTCGACTCCCCAAGAACAGACCAGCGCGACCTGCGAGCCGACAGATCGTGCTATGAACCCCCTCCATGAGCGTCGACGTTGAGCTCGCATGCCGGTGCGGTTCGATCCACGGGTGGGCGCGCGCGGTCACGCCCAACGCCGTCAATCGAGTGGTGTGCTACTGCGATGATTGTCAGGCATTTCTGCACCATATCGGCCGTGCCGACCTGCTCGATCCGCACGGCGGGACCGACGTCGTGCAACTGCCGCCGAATGCCGTCGCCTTCGATCGCGGCGCCGAGCACATCGTCGGCGTTCGTCTGACGTCCCGGGGGATGCATCGCTGGTACGCCAGCTGCTGCCAGACGCCGCTCGGCAACACGCTGGCACCGCTCGTCGCCTTCATCGGCATGCCAGTCGAGGTCTTCTGCGGCGCGCCTGACGCTCGCCGGCGCGATGAGCTATTCGGCGATCCGCGCGGCGCCATCCACGAGAGGTTCGCGACGGGAGGCCCACCCGAGGGTCTACCGCGGTTCGGCTCCGGAAAGCTCATCCACATGCTCGTTCGCGTCGTCGGCTGGAAGCTTCGAGGCAAGGCCTGGCCCCATCCGTTCTTTGACCGGACCACCGGCGCCCCCAGCCACCCGGTGACGACTCTGACCCCGGCCGAGCGCGCCGCGTTGCGGCCGAAATGCGGACCCAACCCCACCGTGCCGGGGAATTGAAGGCGCGCCAGGCCAGCGCTTCCTGCTCTACGGGCTCGTCGCCGGCTCGGGCATCGAACGCTATCTCCGTTGGCTCGGCGAGCCCTCGGAGCCGCCGCCGCTCGCCCCGTCCCGCGGCCCGCCCGTCTTCAAGAGCCCCGTCATCCGCCGCCGCCTCGGCGAGCCCATGCAGGCGGAGCTGTTCGACGCACACTGAAGGCGGCGCCGGGAGCGCCGGTCTGCGCGCCCCGGCGCTCCCCTCGGGATCCCGGCGTCCGCCACCGTCCGTCACGCCCACGCCGTCCGACCTTAGGCCCCGAACCCGCCGCGCCCCGTCCGGCCACGCCCCCCGTGAGCGCTGCCCGTCCCGCATCGGGTGCACGTTGGATGGGCGTTCATCCCACCTACGCGCCACGACGAGGCGACACTCGTTGAGGGCCCCCATCAGACGACAGCGCAGCCTTCGGCCGCAACCAAAGGAAGAGGCAGGCTGTAGGCTGTAGGCTGTAGGCTGTAGGCTGTAGGCTGTAGGCTGTAGGCTGTAGGCTGTAGGCTGTAGACTGTAGACTGTAGACTGTAGACTGTAGACTGTAGACTGTAGACTGTAGACTGTAGACTGTAGACTGTAGACTGTAGACTG
>JAFGBI010000393.1 GCA_016933275.1 Polyangiaceae bacterium
ACGGCGTGTTCGCGGAGGGCGCCGACGGCGAGCTCGCCTTCCACCCGCTGCCGGCCCTCACCAACGCTGACGTCGCCGACCTGCTGCCGATCCGAGTGGAGAGAATATGGGGCGGCACGGGTCGTGTCAGTCGTCACCCCGCGGTGGCTTCCCGAACCATTCGGGATCGGGCTTCGGCGGCTGGCGTACAGGGCCTCCGGTTTGGATGCCCGGGGGGAGCGCGGGGATCTTCTTGACGTGGAAGGCCACGGCCAGCCCGTCGCTAGCGAACGGCAGGTTCTTCCAGCTCGTGTCCGAGGCACCGGGTTCGACGAGGGAGCCGCACAGGAACTCTCCCGCGTGCAACGTCGGCCAATGGGTGGGGTCCTTGGGGGTCTCCAGGCAGAAGATCCGATCGGCAGCCTGGAGGATCCCCAAGAGCCGCTCGGATCCCGGCCGCTCGCGTTCCCCCGGGAGCAGGCGCGTGCGCACGATGAGGTCCGGCGAGGACGCCAGGATCTGCACCGGTCCATCCGGTGAGTCCGTCGCTGCATACAACGTATCCAGGGCCCACCCGGGCAGCGCACCCGCACGAAAGCCGAGCCACCGTGCTCGGCGAAACGCCGACCGAAGGCTTGGCTGCAGGGTCGTGTCGAGCCACTCGAGGGTGTCCGTTCGCGCGCGAAGGGTCTCCTCCTCCGGAACGACGAGCGCCGAATCGGCCGCCGTCGGGATGACCACCATGCGGCGAATGAGCTCTCCGAAGGGTTGGTCCCGGGGGGGAGGAGCTGCCTGAAACAGCCGTGCAAACTCGGGTTGAGGCTGATCCCCCCGCGGGGCTGCGTCCGATTCCATACTGTCTCCTTTGGCTTCAGATGCCGCGGGCGCAAACTGACTATTCACTCGGCCTTGGTAGGGGTTGCCCCGCCGGTCGCAGGCGACCAGCAGCAGCAACAAGACGTAGGCCCGATCCATCACCGACTCGGCTCCTCAAGGCGGGGGCGGTGCCTCCTTGCCGTTGTCTCTAATCTTCGTGTAGTTGGTGTCGTCGTACGGAACGCCGGGGGAAACGAAGGGGCTCCCCGTCACGTCCCAGAACCGCCTCACGGTGGACGTTCCACCGGGACCAGCGACCGTCTCGACACCGACCCAGCATTGGAAGCGCTTCCCGAAACCTGGCCGATGGGTGTTGCACCACCACCGCAGGAGCTGAGCCGCCGAGCTGAACCCCTTGTTGGCGGTGACCCCGGGTGCGCTGGATATTCGGGGAGATCCCACGAAGACCCCGTACCCCCCGGGAAGGAACCGATACGTCCCGGGCAGGGGTTGGCTGCGCAAGCACGCCTCGAAATTCTCCCACGTCGCGCCGGGTTCCATCAACACCAGGACCGCCGTCAGGGTGGGACTCGTGCCGGCCGGATCGACGCGCGGGAAGGTCCAGTACTGCTTCTTGGAGGTGTCATAGTTGCCCAGGCAGTAGAGGTCGGTGTCCACGAAGGTTCGGGTGGCCCCACCGGGAAGCTGGTGCGTGTGGGGGAAGACCCAGGTTCGGCGCGTGAACATCCCGACGGAGGCCGCCATCGTCTTCAGGAGCTGAACGTGGCCGATGCACGAGCCGTCGTTCCAGTAGCGGTCCTTGGGGCCCGTCGGAGCGGGATTGGGCTTCGGGGAGGCCCACATCAGCCATTGCTGGGCCAGCGGGTACTCGGTCCCGCCCGAGGAACGACCGTTGTTCGAGATGTGCTCGTCGTGCCCGCCGTCGAAATACGGTGGCGAAGCGTCGTTGATACCCACGTGCAGGTTCCAGATGGCGCCGATGACGTCGGCCGTGGTCGCGGTCACATGTCGCCGATTGGGTCCGCCGACGAGGCGCATCAAACGGTCGATGCGTTGATCGGTCCCGGAGACGGTGTCTCGCGGGACGCGGGCGCTCGAACCGGTGTCGCCGTCGCTGGGGCTGTCGTAGTCCGGCCGGAGCGGATCATCGTAGACCGAGTAGATGCGCAGCTTGGTCACCTGGTCGCCGAAGGTGAATCCAGAACCCGTCGCTCCCCACACGACATTGAAAACATAACGTCCGATCTCGTCAGGCATCGTTCCCCCGAAGTCCACCCGGACCCAGACCTCGGTCGCCCCGGCCGGCAGCGTGAAGGGCGTATTCACGCCAGTGACCAGGGTGGGGTCCCCATCCAGCGCTGGCGAGCTGAGCAGAGTGCCGTTGATCTCCGAGGTGCTGGGGCTGTCGACGACGAGCTTGACGCGCACCGAAACCGGCCGATTGCGATAGACGGCGGCTCGATGAAGCTCCTTCCCCTCCCATTCGGGAACGTCGATCACGTCCGTCTGGCCCCACCCCTGGAAATGCGAGCCCGCGGGGGCGGGAGCGATGGGTGGCGGCAGCGGCAGGGTGTTGCTCTTCTGATAGAGCACGCAGTAGTTGGTGCCCGCCGCCGGATTCGCGAATTGCATCGCCCGGATGCTGATGACCGGCTGGATGAGGTGGGCCGTCGCCCCGATGCGCTTCGGACCGTTCACGCGCCGCTTGGATTTCGCCCACTGGTTCACGAGGCGCTCCCCGGCGAAGGAGGCAACGGGGTGCTGACGGTCGCCCGTGCCCGCTCGGTCCGTGGTGGCATGAACCTAGACACTTCCGTCATCATCGCGTCCTCGCGGCCGCCCCATCGCTTGGCGTCGGGTTTGGCCGCGTCGTACCACGCGAGCCATTTGTCGACGGAATCCGTGAGGTAGGCTGCCTCGGATTTGGATCGCTCGAGAGACAGCGGATCGTTGTAGCCGGGATCGCCCGCCGTGTCCGTGTGCCCCACGACGAGGAGATCCGTCTCGGGGTTCGAGTCGTAGAGGGAACGGATGAATCGTACCCCTTCCATCGCGGTGGGGAGCAGGAAGCACTTGCTCGTTTCGAACCACATGCCGAAGAACTGCGCGAGGACCACGCGCGGCTGCAGCACGATGCGGTGGGGCTCGGCGGCCACCACCGAGGTCGACGGCAAGGCGTCGCGGCGCCGGACCACCACGACGGTGTTCGTCATGTCAGCGGGAGGATCGAGCCACTCACGACCGCGGGCGGCTTGCCAGCGATCCCGGAGCTTCTGCCGCACGGAAGCCTCATCGGCGAAGCTCACCGTCGCGAAGCTCTCCGGTACGTCCTCGAGTCGCGCGGTGCCCGTCCCGTCCGTGGTTCGCTGCTCCCGGCGACCGCCGAGGGAGAACGTGAGCGCCACGCCATCGAGCGGATCGCCGACCTTGTCGACGAGGACGACGGTGAACGAGCTGAGCTCTTTCGAGGGTGGTGGAGTCGAAGGCAACGGCGCCGGCCCGATCGGCGCGGCGACGGGGACCCGCGTCCGTACCACCGGCGCCGGCTCCCGCACGAAGACCAGGTGCCGCGCCGCCACTCCGCGCTCCAGGTCGCTGACGAGCCGATCGAGGATCTCGGGTTCGCGATAGCTGGCGAGGGGCGGCATCGAAGCCCCGGTGAGCTCGCGCTGCAGGCGCCGGGCGGCATCGATCGCGTCTGGATCCCGCGCCATGAGCGCGGCGCGGGCGGTCCGCCAGAGTCGACGCCGCGCCGATTCGTCGTCGACGCGGGAAGCGATCTCGGCCTGTCGCGCCAGACGTAGCGAGTGTTCACCGGACGGTAACCAGAGGATCCACCCGCCCCGAGTCACGGTCGCAGGTTCCCATGCCGTTCATCGAGACGCAAGAGCCACGGACGCCGCCGGCGACGAAACCGGGCGGCCGTGGATCGCGAGCTGCACCGCTGAACAGGGTGCGTTCACCGCTTGCTCGAACTCAGCGACCATTTCACTTCGATGATGCCCACCCCGCGCGCCGTCCCGGGTGGCCTGGACGCCGACGTGGTACCCTGTGCACCACGATAGCTGCTGACCCAGCGCGACGGAGGGCGAGCTACGAGGACATGCTCAACGCGCCCGAGCACCTGGTCGCCGAGATCCTGGACGGCACCCTCTACACCCATCCGCGGCCAGCAGGGCCTCACAGCGAGGCCGCGTCCGTCCTCGGCATGGACCTCGGCGGTCCCTTCCACCGCGGCCGTGGCGGCCCCGGCGGCTGGCTGATCCTCGACGAGCCGGAGCTCCACCTCGGCCCCGACATCCTGGTCCCGGATCTCGCCGGCTAGCGCCGCGAACGGCTCCCAGCGGTCCCCGATGCCGCGTTCATCGAGCTTGGCCCCGACTGGGCGTGCGAAGTGCTCTCGCTGCGATCGCTGCGGCGCACACCTGAAGCTCCGCTCCCTGCTCCTCACCAGCGCCGGCATCGAACGCTATCTCCGTTGGCTCGGCGAGCCCTCGGAGCCGCCGCCGCTCGCCCCGTCCCGCG
>JAFGBI010000394.1 GCA_016933275.1 Polyangiaceae bacterium
AATCCCATCCCGACCACGCGCTTGAGGCGCATCAAGTAGCCCATTGCTCGGCGAATTCCACCGTCGCAAAGGAGCCGCTCCCAAAGGAGCTTGACCTGGATCGCCGCGCTGACATCGCCGATCTCGTCGAGGAAGAGCGTACCGTGGTTCGCGATCTCGACCCGGCCCAGCTTGCGCGCGCTCGCGTTCGCGATGCTCACTCGACGAAGTAGCTGACCACGAGGAAGCTCTCTGCTCCTCGCCGTCCGGGGCGACCCGGCTCGTCCGGTACGCGAAGAGTCCGACGTCGTAGCCCAGCTCGCCGTAGCGCTCCGCGGGGAGTCCCACCACCGTGCCCGCGAACACCGAATCCTCGCTCCATTCATGAGCGTAGGCGTAGCCCGCCGAGCCGCTCGTCTCGAGCCCGCCGCAGATCTCCGGGGTCCAGCCGCCGGCGCTGGGCCCGCACGCCTTCACCGAGGCGTTGACATAGATGCCGAGGCTGGACTCGTCGCTTTGCGACTCCGAGACGCCGAGCTCGATCCCCGTGGTGTTCGAGGCGCCCGCGGGGACGGAAACCGCGCGACCGCTCATGGCCCAGAGCTCGCTGCCCTCTGCGCCCGCGAGCTCGGCGGCTTCGCTCCGCGATGGATAGCTCTCGAGATCCCCTGGCACCACCGCCAGCACGGTCGCGTCGATGTCGATCCCGGCGCCGTTGTTGGCGTTGTAGTAGTCCTGCCCGGCCGCCATCAGGCGGCGACCCGTGGGCACGCTGATGGTGATGGTTTCGCCGATCGCGCTGGCATCGGGATGAGAGACGACGCGGTAGACGTAGCGGTCGTAGACATGGGACTCGAAGACGACGAGGTTGTTGTCCGCTCTCGCGGAGTAGCTGATGAGCTCGCTCCGCTCGATGCCAGAGGTGTGCTGAGAGCCCCCCTCGACCCCGGCGCCGGCTTCGAGCTCGATCTTGCCGAGCTCGATGGAGATCAACGGCAGCGTGATCTTCGGCTCCCAGGTGAGCCCGACCACCACGCCAGCGCTGGCGTTGACGTAGGCTCCGTCGCTGAAGAACTCCGTGGTCCCTTGCCCGGGCTCCGTGCTGCACGCCCCGCAGTCCTGGCCGAGCTTCGCGCTGCAGGGTGCGGCGGCGAGCACGGCCACCACCACGCTATCACCGAGGTAGACGTCGTGGGCGGTCTTCTCCACGATGATCGAGTCCGCGTCGGTGTTCGCAAGCGCGAGCCGCGGTTCACCGGCGTACGTCGCATAGGTAGCGGCCTGCTGGAGCTCGTTGACGCGCCAGTCCGCGAAGACCTCGGGGCCGCTGCTGTCGAGGTCGAGGTGCAGCACCTCCAGTCCGCTCGCGCTCCGTAGGGACGCCTGCGCGACGAGCGTTGGCAACGCGGGCCAGGTTCGTCACCTTCAGAAGACGATGGCCGGCGTCGCCAAGTAGTCGCCGCGCGGGGTCCGCGCGCAGTGGAACCCGATCCCGAGGATGGAGTCGGCCCGGAGCCAGTTGCTGCGGCGCCCGACTGACCAGCACTCGGGCTCGACGCAGCCCCAGCTGCCCCCGCGCACGGCCACGGAGTCCGACCAGCAGGGCAGACGCGTTGGTTTCGCCCACCGGCTCCGCGACGACCCCCGGCGCTCGGGGCGCGCAGCCGACGAGCACCCCGGCGAGCAGCCACGACGCAGAGCGGTGCGCTCCGAGCACGGTTCCCGCCGAGGACAAACGGCCCGCGCACAGTGCGGCGGGTCTTCCGCGGCCGCGCCCTGCCGCCCGCCGCGCCCGAGGATCTCGTGGAAGTACGACCCTTTGTCTGGCTCCGGGTGGGTCCTCGGTGCGCGCCTGAGCCCTGACAATCTGCGGCGCCCGCCGACAATCCTTGGTATGGCCAAGACGCCCTTGGTGCGTTGGTGCGCCCAAACGGCGCTCCGTGCTCGCCTGGTTCCGATGCGGCAGCTCGCTGCGCGGAGACGCCCTACCCCCGCGTGGTGCCCCGCGACCTCGCGATCCCCCTCTCGGGCGCGCCGGGTGGCCGGGGCGCTCGCCTTGCTCACCGCACCGCTGTTCCTCGCCGCCCCCGCACGGGCCAACGACGCAATCTTCCCCGCCGAGGGCGGGGCCGCGGATCGCATCGGGTGGGACGGCAACTACTTCGTCGTCGACGGCGAGCCGGTGGTGCTCTCGTCTGCCGAGATCCACTACGCGCGGGTCCCGCGCGAGCTCTGGCGTGACCGCCTGGTGAAGGCCAAGCGGGCGGGCATGAACACGATCTCGACCTACTCCTTCTGGAACGCCCACGAGCCCGCGGAGGGGGTCTTCGACTTCGCCGACAATCTCGATCTCGACGCCTGGCTATCGCTGATCGATCAGCTCGGGATGTACGCGATCGTCCGCCCGGGTCCGTACAACTGCGCCGAGTGGCTCTCGGGGGGGATCCCGCAGTGGATCACCGCTCAACCCGGCATGCAGATCCGCACCGACTACGCGGCCTACGTCGCGGCCGCGGACGCCTACTACGATGCGATGCTGCCCATCGTCGCCGAGCATCAGATCCACCGCGGTGGGAGCGTCCTGTTCGTGCAGCTCGAGAACGAGCACCCCGACGGCTGGGGCACGGACAGCAACCCCTTCCTCAGCCATCTGTACGACAAGGCGCGCGCGCTCGGCCTCGAGGTGCCGCTGTTCTACTCGGGGCTGCACCACTCGAGCGACCCGGCGGGGGGCACCCCGTTCGGCGATCGGAGCTACCCCTGGTTCTCCACGGAGTTCTGGTCCGGGTGGTTCGGCATCGGTGGCGGCGAGATGGATGCGTCGCAGCTGAACACGCTGGCGCGCGGCGCCGCCAAGGTCATCGCGTTCGGCGGCGGCGGCAACACCTTCTACGTCTTCCACGGCGGCACCAACCTCGGCTACTCCGCTGACGGCCGCGACGCCTCCTACGACTACCGGGCGCCGCTGGGGGAACAGGCCGAGCTCCGTCAGGGGTACTTCGCCGTTCGGCGGCCGAACGCCTTTGCGCGGGCCTTCGAGACGCTGCTCGCGACGTCTCGCGACGGCAGGAACCGGGTGAGCGAGGTAGCGAGCGGGATCTCGACCTATGTCCGTCGCTCCCCCACCGACGGCATCGCCGTCTTCCTGGACAACCAGGGAACGAGCCCGATACAGACCCAGGTCGCGCTGAGCGACCCGGCTCTGCGCTTCCCGGCCGGGTCCACGCAGCTCACGGTCGCTCCGAACGAGATCCGGCCGCTGGTCGTGGACGCCCCCTGGACCGACAACGCGACCTTCGCTTACCTCGCCACCAGCATTCTCGACCGGGTCACGCTCGGTACCACGACCTACTACGTCGGCTACGGTCGAGCCGGCGAGGCCGGTGAGATAGCCGTTCAGTACGCGACCGCCCCAGCAGCGGTGCCCACGGACGGCTGGACTTGGGACGAGGCCGCCCGGGTCGCTCGTGCGACCTTCGAGTACCCGGACGATGACGGCATCCTTGAGCTGCCGATCGACTCCGACGACGGGGCCTCGGCCGTCTTCTTGATCGTCAATTCGGGTTTGGCCGACCGCACGTGGTTCACGGACGATGCCCTGTTCGTCGGACCCACCTACGTGAACGAGGATCTGAGCCTGGAGGTCCCCACGACCGGCGCGGACGCCGTGATCTACTCGGCCAATGGCAGGCTGGACGTATCAGCGCCCCCCATCGCCGCCCCCGCGAGGATCGAGCCGGGGGACTGGCAGTGGCGCGACGCGGCAGCGGAGGCAGCCGTCGACTTCCCGGACTCGACGTGGGAATCGTCGACCCATCCCCAGCCCTTCGGCGCCTACGGCTTTCAGAACGGCTACGGCTGGTATCGAGCGCGGTTCACGGCCGCCTCGGCCGGCAGCATGACCGTCGACATCGAGGGGATGCGCGCCGCTGCGATGGCGTTCGCCAACGGCGCGCAGGTGTCGGTCAACGGCAGTCGCGTGACCTTCGACACGGTATCCGGCGAAAACACACTCGTCCTGCTCGTTCGCCACGAGGGGCTGGACAAGATGTACAACGTGACCGGTTCGACGGGCACGGGCCAGTACGCGGGCGTCTGGGGCCGGGTGACCGTGAACGGCGGGGATCTCGCCTCCTCGTGGCGGTTTCGGGGTGGGCTCGGCGGGATGGACGAGACGTCGCCGGTGGGGCGGGTGCTAAACTGGGCCTCCTTCCTCGAGGGGGAGTGGAGCCAGGGCGCCGACGCCAGGGATTGGCCATCGTTCTGGCGGACGACCTTCCCGAGCCCCCTCCGCGACGACGTCTTCGTCACGGTGGGGCTCCGCACGACCGGCCTCTCGTCGGGGTCCGTTTGGATCAACGGTCACAACCTCGGGCGCTACTTCGGCGACGTCTCGCTCTACGTCCCGGAGTGCTGGCTCACGGCCGACAACACGCTGGTGATCTACGACGCCGACGGGAACTCGCCCACGCGGGTGAGCTTCGAGTACGTCCAGACGCGCGCGCGCTTCATCGCCCCGGGTTTCGAGGGGCCGGGGATGGGCGGCACGGGGGGCGCCGGCGGCGAGGGGGGCCAGGGAGCGGGCACTGGCGGCAGCACGGCGACGACGGGCGGCACGGCGACGACCGGGGGCGTGGCCACGACCGGCGGCACGGCGACGACCGGGGGCGTGATGACGACCGGCGGCACGCTGACGACTGGCGGCGTGGTGACGACCGGCGGCGTGGTGACGACCGGCGGCACGGTGACGACCGGCGGCACGGTGACGACCGGCGGCACGGTGACGACCGGCGGCGCGGTGACGACCGGCGGCGCGGCGACCACGGGCGGTGCGGCGACGACCGGCAGCGTGGCGACCACGGGCGGCACCGGCGCCACGGTGGGTACGGGCGACTCGCCATCGGACGGCGCGAGCGGGGACTCGGGTTGCGGCTGTCGCGCGGCCAGCTCTGCCAGCGCCTCGTACGCGGGGCTCCTCCTGGCGCTGCTCAGCCTCTTGCCGCTGCGCCGCCGGCGGGGCCGCGCCGTCCGCGCCGGCTCACCCATGCGCGGGCTTGTGCCATGAGTCGCGGGTTCCTCGCCCTGCTCTGAGGGTCGCTCGCGGCCACCGTCTCGCTCACCAGCCGGGTGAGCCTTGCGGACAACCCGATCGTGCAGACCAAGTACACCGCCGATCCGGCGCTCCTGGTCCACGAGGACACGCTCTACCTCTACACCAGCCACGACGAGGACGACGCCGATGGCTTCACGATGTACGACTGCCTGCTGTACAGCACCAAGGACCTGGTGAACTGGACCGACCACGGGATCAGCGCCGGGGTCCGGGAGCCCCCTGAGCCGTCCCCTCAGATCACGCCGAAGCTTCCGCGGAAGAAGCGATGTTCGCGCAGCGTCTCGTCGAACGCCTGCATCAAGGGCGCGAGTCTCTTCTCTGGCAGGTTGGGGAGCGCATCGTACCAGAAGCAGCCCTGACGGTAGAGAGAGCTACCGCGTCGGAGCAGGTGGCGGCGGGCGCGGATTCTCTGGGAGGCTGCGGCGCGAGGTCGCCGAGGTCGTAGCTGGGGAACGGACGCAGGGGGTATCCGACGCGGTGACGGCCCTTCGCCGTTGGGGCCCCGACCGACGCGTCTTCAGCGACGAAACCGGCGTCGATGTCGCTTTCGCACGCGCCGAAGGTCGAGCCCCGCGCGGTCCACGGCGCGTCTATGCCATGCCGGCTGTGGTTCAGACACGAGACGGCTACCGAGTCTCCGAGCCATGGCAATGAAACCCGCGCTAGCCGCCGCACAGGGGGTCGTACGGGCACACCTCAAAGCGATCGACGTCGATGGACGCGTAGGTCCCGTCGGCCCGGATCTCGGAGCAGACGATGGGACGGGTGCGCTCGCAGGTGCAGCCGTCGTCCAGGATTTCGTCGCCATACGCACCGATCCTGGTGATGAGCATGGCGCAATCCATTGGCTGGCATCGCCGCCCGCCGACGTTGAAGGAAGAGTGCCAGTAGCGGTACGTCGAGTCCCCGTAGGTGAAGTCAAACGAATCGTTGTTGTGGTTGCCGCCGCTGGAGTAGAGCGCGCCGCTCAGCGAGGTGACGGCCCCGTCGATCATGATCTGCGCAAATCCCTCGTACGTTGGCAAGGCCGAACCCAAGACCCGGCAGGACACGGCAGAGGCTTGAATGTAGATCTCTCCGGTAATGGGGCCGTCGCTGAAGGTGCAAAGGGTGTCCGCGTCGGCAAACGTGGCTTCGCTCCCGTCGTCGCATTCGACGGTGCGTGTTTCCGGGATGCGGATGTGAAAGCCGGCAGCGCCCCCGCCAGTCGCACCGGCGGCGGCCCCGCCGTCACCGCCGCTCTCGGCACCCGCGGTGGGCGCGCCGCCGCTCTCGGCACCCGCGGTAGGCGCGCCGCCGCTCTCGGCACCCGCGGCAGGGGCGCCGCCGCTCTCGGCACCCGCGGGAGGGGCGCCACCGCTGGTGTGACCCCCGCTTGGAGCGCCGCCCGTCGTGGTACCGCCGGAGGTAGCGCCCCCGCTCGGGTCACCGCCCGTCGCGGCGCCGCCGGTGGCCGCGCCGGCGCTGGCGCCGCCTGACGTCGCGCCACCGGTCGTGGAGTGGCCGCTGGCACCCCCGGAGGCCGTGCCCCCCGTCGTGGCGCCACCGGTGGCGCGACCGCCGCTCGGGTTGCCGCCCGTCGTGGCGCCGCCGGTGGGGGCCCCGCCGTTCGCGGCGCCGCCATTCTCGGCGCCGCCGTTGAGCGCGGTCGAGTCGCCGTCGCTGTTCGCGCAGCCGGCGCCCATCCCGAGCAGCAGGCCGTATCCCAGTAGTGCCAGTCGTCGCATCGTTGTCTCCGTTGGTTGCGGCTCTCGGGCGCTCTGCCAGAACCGAAGCTGTCTCAGTGGACGTACGGGCGCACCTGCTTGATCAGCAGCCTGCGGTCCGCGTCTACGAGCTTGAACTCCAGATCCAGCGCCAGGGTGTAGGTGTACTCACCGTAGAGGTTGGCGAAGTGCTCCTGAACGGTGGTCGCGGCCCGGTACAGCTCGATCGTCTCGTCGTCGGTGAGGACGGGCGCATCGGGCGACAGCGTGGAGAACCGCTCTCGCGCCACCTGGATCCCGCTCGGGGCGGGGACGATCGAGAAGATCTCGGGGACGGAACCGTCCGTGGGATTGGTGACGCTCACCTCACCGAGCTGGACGTTGACATACAGGCCCGTCGTCATCGGATCGGCGATGTTCTGCGTGATCAGGACACCGTTCGCGGCCTCGTCGTCGAAGGCCGGGTTCACCGCGATCCCCATCCGCACCGCCAGGTGGTCGATCCCCCAGTAGGCCCGCTCCTCGAACGCCGCGAAGCCCCATGCGGACGCCCAGACCCCACGGAGCCGGGCGGAGGCGGGTGGCTTGGAGCCTCCGGCGGAGACGGACTGATACAGACCAGCGCCGCTGAAGTTCGGGAGATCTTCGCTGTTGGTGCTGGAGCGGAGGCGAACCTGGTGAGCGCCGAAGATCTCGGTCACGCGGGCGTCGAGCGCCGCGGCGAAATCCGCAGCGACCGGGGTCGTCATGATGTGATGGCGCAGCGAGGCGAGCGCGGCGTCGCGAAGCGCGGAGTCCGTCGCGAAGGTTTGCGCCGCGAGGAGGTGAGCAGCGTAGCCCCAGAGATCCTCCCCCGCGGGGGCTGCCGCACAGAGGGCCTCGGCGTCATCGCACGGGGCGCTGGCGCGCCCCTCCGCGACGCAGGTGGCACGCGCCGCCGCGCAGGAATCGACGGTGACGCGACCGCTCTGGAGGTGAGCATCGTAGTAGCGGAAAGGCACGGCGAACCCGTCGGGGGTCTGCTCCGGGAGCAGTTGGTGGAGCTCGGCGAGGTTGGCGGCCTTCACGCCAATGGCGACCGAATCCGCGAACCCGACCTCGTCGAACCGGGGGAGCCCCTCACGCTCGAGATCGTAGGCGGGGACGAGCGGCTCGAGGGTACGAGAGGTCCAGAACTGCTCCGCCTCCGCCAGGGTGGTGGCTGCGAGAGAGAACGTCCCGTCCCCCACCTCGAAGCGCACCAGCTGGCCGAGCAGCGGAGCGATCCGGGAGTCGCCGGCAGCGTCGAGCAGCGCCATGTTGGGCGTGTTGCGCGCGCGGGCCGCGACGTTGACGTGGGCGAGTGGAGTCTGCAGCTCCTCGGTAATGGTGCCGCCGACCACCGGCAGCTCGTTGGGGAGGCGGGTGAGGACCAGGATGTCCGTGTACGAGATGGGCGTGCTGCCGAGCTCTTCCGGACCCATCCGGCGCAGGGTCCCATAGGCCACGCCGTCGTTGAGCAGCTGGTGCGTCAGCGAGCCGTGGAGCTCGCGTCGCGTGAGCCAGGCCGCGCCACCGCGGGCGAAGGCCGCCGGGTCGTCAGCAAGCGCCCGCTCCGATTCGTCGCCGGCGGGGAAGTAGGCAAGCCGCGACTCATCGCCCGCCAGGGCCGCGATCCCCAGCCGCTCCTCCAGGAGCCGATGGCAGTCGAGCGCCTGAGCGGGCGTCAGATCATCGCTCGGAAAGAAGGACAGCGTGATCGGTGTCACCAGGCTGAACCCCAGAGCCGCGCTCGCCGCAACCGCCTCGGGGTAGCGAGTGAGGGTGCCGGCGTAGCCGGTGCGGTCCGCGCCCGAATAGGTCGTGGCCTCGAACTCGGAGAGCGTCAGCGGCACGCCGAGCACCCGATTGGCGAATTGGTAGTGGAGCGGATGGGCCCGGGTGTTCTGGAGATACACCTGGGGCGTCTGGTCCAAGCCGGAGATGTAGAACTTGACCACCTGGGACGGACCGAACTCCGTCGGGATCGAAACCGCCAGCTGCTCGAAGGTCGTCAGGCCGTCGTTGACGTCGAAACCGGTCGCATAGTCGTCGGTGATTTGGATGGGTGGCAGCGACTCGAGCGCGACCTCCGCGTCCGGCGCGCCGGAGCGGGGTAGCGCGTCGTCCGGGTCGAGTTCCAGGGTGACGAAGGCATGGCCTCGGGCCTTGATCGTGAGCGCCAACGCCCCGGGCTCGGGCTCGAGGCGGAGCCCTTGGGGCAAGCACTCCGTGTCGGGCGCCGGCGAGTCGGGGCACCACGCGGTGCGGACCGTCCCGTTCTCGCTCGTGATGATGGCGACGTACTCGGCCAGCGGCTCACCGTCGCTGCTCGCCACCTCGACGAGGTAGGGGGAGGGGCCTGGCTCGCTCCCTCCGTGGCTGACCGAGCAGCCGAGGACCAACGCCAGGCCGGTCACCGCGGCCTGAGCCACCGGTGGCGCGAACCAGCGTCCTACCTGGCGTGAACGCGAACGAGCCCGGCCGGGATGAGGTGTGCCAGACGCACGCAAAGGCATAAGCCTGGGAGGGGATTTGCACTCCCCGTGCCAAGCGCCATCTCCCTGGTACTTCTCCCGGCGTTCTGGTTGGTGCGTGCGTAGGGCTTGGCCCAGTCTGGCACAGAGCTTCGAGGGGGACGGCGGACCGGTCCTGCCGATCCACACCGAGAGGGGGGATCCCGAGCGCGATCCCGAGCGCGCCCGCTGCCGCCGCTCGTCGTGCCCCAGCCCCATCCGAGGCCGACCGACACCGCTGACGCGGGCAATCCGTCGGGTGGCGCTCGGAGCGGATCCGGCTCCCGCGTAGGTGGGATGAACGCCGATCCGACGCCGAGCCGATGGCGGTCGGGGAACCTTGGGTGGGGCGTGGCCGGGCGCAGCGGAGGTGGCGAGGACGATTGGGGCCCGGGGGCGGACGGAAGGGGGGGAGGGGGACGGTGGCGGACTCCGGGATCCCGAGGGGAGCGCCGGCGCGCGCAGACCGGCGCTCCCGGCGCCGCCTTCATTGTGCGTCGAACAGCTCCGCCTGCGCGGGCTCGCCGAGACGGCGGCGGATGAGCGCGTGAAGACCTCGAACCGCACGGGCTCGCCCACGCGCAGGGCGAGCGGGTGCCGGGAGGCGACGAAGAGCTCGCCCTCCTTGGCGCCGCGCGGGACCACGCAGAGCAGGCGCCGCGGACGACCGCGAGCTCGGGAGCCTCGGCGGGTAGCAGCTCGAGGGGAGCGGAGCTCCAGCTCGACACGGTGCGCGTGAGGCGCTCGGCGAGGCGCGTGGCGTGGAACATTCCGCCGTTCAGGAGCAGGGCGGAGGGGCCGGCACCCGCGTCCGGGGTGGCGGTCGCGGCACGCGGCTCGGTCCCGTCGGGGGCGGGCGCGCCGCTGCGGAGGGTCACGGCCGCGGGCGCTTCGTCGCCGAGCGCGGCGGCGTGGCGGGCGAAGAAGCTCGCGAGGTGGCGGGTGATCGCGGGATCGCGCTCGCACGGGAGACCGAAGGCGACCAGGCCGCCGCGGAGCCGCGCGGGCTCGGCGTCGCGCGCGACCTCGGGGAAGAAGCCGTCGAGCACGACCGTCTCGACCTCCTCGCGCGTGCGCTCCGCGCTGAGCGTGCTGCCCACGAGGGCCGAGCCCGCGCCGGCGGCGGCGAGGCGGGCGGTGGCGGGGCCGCCGGGATCGAGGAGCTGCTCCTTCGCGCCGCGGCAGGCGAGCACGAGGGCCGCGAAGCGACGGGGCTCGAGGTGCTGCCCCTCCGGGACGAGGCGGCGCTCCACGTGGTGGGCGAGCGCCAGGTCCATGTTGTCCCCGCCGAGGAGCAGGTGCCGCCCGACCGCGACGCGGCGAAGCTCGAGGGCCCCCTCGGCGTCGAGCGCGGCGCGGATGAGCGTGAGATCCGTGGTGCCCCCGCCGACGTCGCACACGAGCACGGACGCGGCGCCGCGCTCGCGGGCGAGCGTCGCGAGGGTCGCGTGCCGTGACGCGCCGCGAGCACCCGGGCGCTCGCGGCCACCGGCGAGAGCCGCGGGACCTCGTCCTCGGGCTCGACGCCCCAGGGCAGGATCGCGGCCGTGCGATCCACGGCGGCGTGCGCGAGCCAGCTCTTGGCCGAGGTCACCGCGCGTCCCGGCACCTCGCGGCCGCGACGGCGCGCGTGCTCACCGGCCAGCCACGGCGGCGTGCCCCAGCGATCGGCCGCCGGTTCCTCCCCGAGCGGGGCGTGGAGGCAGGAGGGCAAGAGCGGCCTCGGCTCGGCCTCCTGCGCGGTGACGAGCTGCGGGATCGCGAACACCGCGGGCGCTGCGGGCGTGGCGCCGGGCGCGGGCAGGGGGCAGGAGGCCACCACGGTGTGCGAGGTGCCGAGGTCGATCCCGACGACCCGCTTCGTCACGGTGGGCTTGCGCCGCCTCGGGCTCGCCATCGAGGCCTCACGCATCCCCGACGTCGCCGCGGACGCCGAGCTCGACCTTCCAGCGCTCGTCCGCCTTCGCGGGCGCGATCGGCACCGGTGCCGATCATGAGACCGTCGCTCGTGAGATCGACGGCGACGGCCGCGTAGATCGTCCACATGCGGCTGCGGCCACCACCGTGACCGTCCCGCTTGCCCTGTAGTCGCTCCACCCCGGCCTCGAGGGCGACGTAAGCCATCCCGCCGAGGGCGAACGCGAGCGCGACCCACCAGCCGGCGAGCTTGCCGAGGGCGCTCGGCATGAGCTCCACGGCGACGATGGCGATGACGATGCCCGAGGCCGCATGCAGGGCCCAGTTGAGGAAGCGCGGTGACGGCTCTCGGATCTCGGCCGCCATGCCACCGAGGAAGTTCCCGGCGCCGGGCAGGAGCGCGAGCAGGAGCACCGCCCCGACGCCGCTCACCGGCCACCCTCCCGCAGGAGCATCGACGGGACATTCGGTTCTGCGTCTCCAACGGTCCTCATCCTGAGGATTCCTCCGTGGCCGTCACCTCACCGCCGAACCGGCTGTAGATGGACGGAAGGACGAGGAGCGAGAGGAATGTCGCGGTCACGAGCCCGCCGATGACGACCGTCGCGAGCGGGCGTTGCACCTCCGCACCGGCGCTGGTCGCGAGCGCCATCGGCACGAGGCCGAGCGATGCGACGAGCGCCGTCATGAGCACCGGCCGCAGGCGATCGCGGGCGCCCTGCATCGTGGCCTCCGCAAGCGGCAGCCCTTCGCTCTGAAGCTTGCGGATGTGTGAGACCATCACGACACCATTGAGCACGGCGATGCCGAAGAGCGCAATGAAGCCGACACCGGCACTGATGCTGAGCGGCATGCCGCGAAGCGCGAGCGCGAACACCCCCCCCACCGCGGCAAACGGGACGTTGAGGTAGATGAGCGCGGCCGGACGCGCCGACCCGTAGGTCATGAACAGGAGGAGGAAGATCAGCACCAGCGCGGCAGGGACCGCGATGGCGAGGCGCGCGGAAGCTTCTTCCAGGTTCTTGAACTGGCCGCCCCACTCGATGAAGTACCCGGGAGGCATGTCCACTCGAGCAGCGATGCGCTCCCGGGCTTCGGCGACGAAGCCCGCCAGATCGCGGCCGCGCACGTTAGCCATGATGGCGACGCGCCTTTGAACGTTCTCGCGTCCGATCTGTGCGGGTCCGTCCTCGAACGTGAGCGTTGCAAGCTCGCCCACCGGAACGGTCGATCCCGCTGGCGTGCGGATCGGGATGTTGCGGATTGCCTCGATGTCATGGCGTGTGGCCGCCGCCATCCTGACCTGCAAGGTGAAACGGCGCTGGCCTTCGAACACCTCGCCGACGCCGTGTCCCGCCACGGAGGAGACGGCGTTCATGACGTCCTGGGCGCTGACCCCATAGCGAGAGATGGCTCGTCTGTCGACCTGGACGCGCAGAAAGGGCAGCCCCGAGATCTGCTCGGACTCGACGTCCCCGGCCCCAGGCACCGAGCGCACGACACCTTCGACCTCTTCGCCGATGCGGGCGAGTTCGTCCAGATCCTCTCCGTACCGCTCGTCTGTCGCACAGGGCCTCGCGCGCGAAGTGGTATCGGGCGAGGTCGGCGGCCAACAGGCGTCCGAGAGGATTGATGGAGAGAGCCACCTGCGCGATGAAGAAGCGCAGCGGGTCCAGTAAGTGGAGACGACTACTATAGGGCATAGTAGTTGCTTCCGTCAATCTGTACGGGGAGATACGAGGGCTACGGTCGCCGCCAAGGCATCATGCGCGCTCGGTTCACCGCCGCCTGCTTCTCGTGGTCGAGGTCGCGGATGAGGCGGACGAGCTCGCGGTGGCTCTGGACGTCGAGGGCGTCGAAGTCCACCTGGTAGCGGCGGCCGGTGGCCCGGGCCGTCTCGGCCCGGAGCCACTCGATGAGTCGCCGCTTGTCATAGTCGCCCGTCATGCCTGCTCGGTGAAGAGCCGGGCGACCTCGTGCTCGCCGGCGGCGGTGAGGTAGTCGGCCAGCGACTTGCGGAAGAGGTCCATGCGGGTCTTGAAGCCGAGGCGTTCGCGGGCTTCGTCGAGCCGGGCGACGATCTCGGCCTGCATGCGCAGGGGCAGCACCTTCATGTCGGGGGCCTCGCCGTCGGCGTAGCAGCGGCGGACCGGGCCGGTCTTGATGCGACCCTTCCTCGCCTCGCGGATCTTCCAGATGAGGTAGGGCTTCCTATGGGGAGCTCCCCATAGTCGCGGTTATGGGGTGCTGGCGAATATGGGGAGCAAGCCGTTGGCCGGGTCGTGTTCCGCGGCACCAGGGCCGCCTCTCACTCCCCATATTTCCGTGAGTCCGAATGACCTTGAGCTTCTCGCCGACCGACGCCTGTATGACGACGAGCGCCGGGATGGCCCCGTAGCGCTCGAACCCAGGAGCAGAGACGTGAACGACACCATCCGGAACGAAATCGAGGCGCTCGACGAGCTGCGGGTTCCCGAGCTTCAGTCACGCTACGAGACGCTGATCGGCGAGCGGACTCGCTGTCCGAACAGGCGCTGGCTGATCCGCAGGATCGCAGAGGCCATGACGACTGGACAAGATGAATCGGTTGCCGTGGTGACGCCGGTGCGAAGCGAGCGCGCACCGCTGCGGGCGCTGTCGGTCGAGGAGCTTCGAGCTCGGCACCTTGAGGTCATCGGGAGGCCCACGGGCTCGACGCACTTGGGCTACCTACGATGGCGGTTGCGGCAGGCCGAGCGTGGGAAGATCCGCGTCGGAGCGGCACGGCGTGAGCCCGGCACCAGCATCGACCTCCAGGTCCTGCCGCTGCGCATGTCCACCGGCGTTGTAGCGCAACTCGACGAGGCCCGGCGACGGCTGGGGCTTGCCAGCCGTGCCGAGCTCTTTCGCCGAGCGCTCCACCGCTACTTCCTTGACGCGGGGGAGGGCGAGGTGGCCGGCCTCTTCTTGCGGGACGGCGCGGCTTGAGGTGCGGCCGGCAGAGCGTGGCCAGCGAGCATCGCGAGGAGCGCGTCCGCCGGGCTGAACGTGCCCTTACGCAGCGAAGGCAACTTCACCGCGTCGAGCGCCGCGAGCTTCTCGGTCGGGTCCGCCTGCAAGTAGATCTCGGTCGTCTCCTGGCTCGCGTGTCCGAGCCAGAGCGAGACCCTGCGAAGGTCACCCGTCGCCCGAAGGATCGTCATCGCGCACGTGTGACGAAGCACATGCGGCGAACCGCGCCGCTTCGCGAGCGACGGACACTTCGGCGTCGCAGCCTGGACATGTTTCTTGAGGACGTAGGCGCAGCCCCACCGAGAGATGGACCCTCCACGCGCGTTGAGGAACACTTCGGGCACGAGTGCGTCGCCGCGCACGGCGAGCCACGCACGGACTGCATCGGCGATCTCCTTCCACAGCACGAGACCGCGCTGCTTGCGGCCCTTGCCGCGCACGCGCAGCTCCAGGTACGCGCCATCGAAGGAGAGCTCGTCGAGCCGGAGCCCGATGATCTCCGAAACGCGCAAGCCGCCTGCGAACCCCATGAGCAGGATGGCGCGATCGCGGATGCCCATTCGCGTCGTCGGGTCAGGGGCATCGAGCACGGCCTCCTGCTCGGTGACATCGACGTGGCGCACGAGCATTACGTCAGTGCGTTGCATCGGGATTGCGAGCACGCGCCGGACCTGTTCGATCGCCGACGGCACGCGGTACTCGACGAAGCGCATGAAGGACTTGAGCGCGACAAGCCTCGCGTTGCGCGTCCGCGCGCTGTTGCCGCGCTCGGACTGGAGGTGCGCCAGGAACTCGAGGAGCAAGGGGGCGTCGAGCTGCTCGAGCGTGAGCGCCGACGGAGCCACGCCCAGCCGCTTCGTCGTGAAGGCGAAGAGCAGCTTGAACGTGTACGCATAGGCGTCGATGGTGTGTCTGCTGGCCTGGCGCTCCTGCGGGAGGCGCTCGCGGAGGTAGGCGGTCAGGTGTGGTGCGAGGGCCGTCATCGCCGACCTCCATCACGCCCGAAAACGCTGCGCACTCGGTCGGCGATGTCGCGCATGAGGCGCGGCGTGGCCTGCAAATACCAGTAGGTGTCGGCGACGTGCGTGTGTCCGAGGTACGTGGTGAGCGCGAGCATGTGCTGGGCGATGTGTTCCCGTCCCTCGGGACAGGCTTCGAGAGCGCGCGCGGCGAAGGTGTGTCGCATGTCGTGGATGCGCGGTGGCTGGCCATGCTGCTTTTCCAGTCCAGCAGCCAGGCGCATCTTCCTGAACATAGTGTGGGCGCTGGTCTGGGAGAAGCGTCCCCCACGAAAGCCGAGGAACAGACTCGGTGGAGGCGTGCCGATCGGGCGCCGACGCTCGAGGTACCGGGCCAGTCCCTCACGCGCCGTCTCGTGCAGCGGGATGAGTCGGGTCTTCTGGAACTTCGTCCTGCGAATGAGGAGTCCCTCGGGCTTGATGTCGTCGATGTCGAGGGCCAGCGCCTCCGAGATCCGCATACCCGTCGCGAACAGCAGCGCGAAAAACGCCCGCGCCGTCACCACGCCTTCGGCGCTCGCCAGAATTGACCCGGGTGTGCTCGGGAGAATTGGCCCAGAGGGACCGGTGCTCGGGAGGAGTTGACCGGGAG
>JAFGBI010000395.1 GCA_016933275.1 Polyangiaceae bacterium
AGGCGTGCGCCGCAGCGATCGCATTGCTCCACGTCGATCCTGAAGGTCCGCTTGAGGAGCTCGCGCCACGGCCGATACCCGCAGCGGCAATGGAGTGAGTGCTTCTGTGGGGCCCAGGGTGGCGGTGCGGCTGGCCTCGGCGGGGGCGGCGAGAGGCCGACCGGCGGCGGTCGCTCGTCGGGCGGTGGAGCGAACGGGGGTGCCAAGGACGAACCGCGGGGTGGGGAGTCCGGCGCGCTCGCGACGGGTGGTCGGAGCGGTGGCGCTCCCGGCGGTGGCGCAGGATCCGGGGGCGTGAGGACCGGCGGTGAGCACGGCGGGGGCGAGGACAGTGGCGGTGCCGCCGCGGGCGGGGTGAGCGGCGGCGTCATGACCGGCGGGGCGACCGGCAGCGGGGGAGCAGCCGGAAACCCGTCAACGGGGGGGACGGGTGGGAGCTGCACTGAGGGGGCGTCCTGCGTCATCGACTCCCAGCCCTGCCGGCGGGGCGAGCTGGTGTGCCTACCGACGCCGACGTGCTCCGCGACCGGTGAGCTGGTCCCGAACGGGAATGAGTGCGGCAGCGGGCGAGTGTGCAACAACGGCGCGTGTGTCCAGTGCTCTGACGGGGATGCCTGCGATCCCGGCATGGCGTGCCACACGGGATTCATATCCTGCGTGAGTGGAACCCCCGAGTGCGTGGTCGATGCCACCGACGAAGACGGTACGAGCTGCGGTACGGACCTCGTGTGCAACAACGGGTCGTGCGATCCCTGCGAGGACAATGTGGCTTGCGAGCACGAGAATCCCTGCCAAGAGGGTGTCACCTCGTGCTCGACTGGGGTTTCGGTGTGCGAAGCGAGCTTCGACCGCGCCGATGGGTTCGTCTGCAACGGGACCGACTACTGCCGGTCGGTCGTGTGCGTCGATGCGGAGTGGGCTCAATGGCCCATCCCCTCGCCCGTAGGTTCCACCGACCCCAACCCGAGCACCTACACCCCCGATGCCTATGCTTCGACGGCGACCAACGAGATCAACGGGCTCGAATGGTCGGAGGCGGACGCGACGACGTGGAGCTGGAGCGACGCGCTGGACCATTGCGCCACATACGAGACTGCCGGCATTCACGAGTGGCGCCTGCCGACCGTGATGGAGCTTATCAGCATCTTCGACTATACGCGCAGCGACGGCACGCCGACGGCGATCTGGGACACCACCGTCGGCGCCTTCTGGACGGCGACCGAGGTGTATGGTGCGACCGATCAGGCGTGGACCCTCACGAACGCCGGCCGCTCGACGGCCACGGCGAAGGCCGAACCGCACCTCGTGCGCTGCGTGCGTACGAACTCCAGCGAAGGCAGCTCGGGCGGCTACGTTGTCGAAACGGAAACGGTCATCGACCAGCGTGCTGGGCTCGAGTGGTCACGGACCACGACCGGGCCGATCGGACGCAGCCTGCCCCCCGAGCACTGCGCGGAGCAGACTGCCGCCGGTGGTGGCTGGCGCGCTCCCACGATCATCGAGCTGCGAAGCCTGGTGGACGTGACGCGCGCCTCCCCGGCCATCGACCTGGATGCGTTCCCGGACACCCAGAGCGGCCGCTACTGGTCCGCGACCAACGTGCACGCCGACGATGCCGTCTATTACGTCGACTTCACCGACGGGCGTGTTGGATCGAGCGACAGCTCGACGGCGTACGTGCGGTGCGTTCGATAGGGCAAGGACTGCGGCCCTCGAGGGGTGACAGAGACGGACATGGTCGGGGCGAAGGCGGCAGGGATGCGTCGGTCGCTAGTCGGCCACGCCCGAGTACGGGCACTCCCACTGGAACTGCTCGAGGTCGGCGCATGCGGGGTCAGCGTCACCGGGCATGCCGTCGATATGCCGTCGCTCTCGACGTCGCGACTGTAGTTGTCGATGTAGAGCCCGAAGCCGAAGACCTGGGCGAAGTCGGCGCCGGCCCCGTCCGTGTTCCCGAGCACCATTTCGATCACGTTTCTCCGCAGCGTGATGTCGTGAACCGCGGTGCTGTCGGAATCGTCCCTCCCGGAGGCTACGGCGACCAACCGCGGAGTTGCTCGGTGGACGGGGGCAGATCAACCTCTCCACCTCGCTCGGACTGCTCGATCGTCTGTGCGAGATCGACGACGGACCCGGCTACGAGGAGCTCCTTCCCCACACCGACGAGATCACCGATGGGTTGATTTCGCTGCGCGTGTTGGATCTGCCCACGCTCATCTCCGTGAAGCTGAACACCGGCCGCGCGAAGGACCGCATGGTCGTCCCAGTGCTGGTGGCCACTCTGCAAGAGCGCAGCGGGCCGAGAGAGCCCTAGAGCAGCAATAAGGTTGATTGCTGCTCTAGGCTACGGGCGGTGGGGTGCGTCGACGGAGGACGGCGGTCGCGGCGTTCACGACGTCGACGTGAAGGAGGAAGCCATCGATCAGCGGTGGTGGGCTGCTGGCCGCGGTCCAATTACGCGAGCGGAGCTACCGGCGCGACAGGCTGAGCTCCACGCTGTCCAACACGAACCGCACACCTGTCGGAGGCTTCTTCTGCATGGCGAGCACCGCGCCCGCGCCGAACAGGTCGTTTCTGGGCACCTCGACGTGGGAATAGACCGCGACCCCGAGCGCCCCGTCCCGGGCCGTGTCGAGTCGAAACGGCAGCTCGTACATGTCTCCCCCGTCAGTCGGGCAAGACCAGCGCAGGCCGATCGGAGGCTCCGGCTGCCCGCGACGAGTGATGTTGTAGTGATGTCGCCAGTACTCGTCGTAGGTCTTGGGCCTGCGCACGTCGGCGTGGTGGTTGATCAGACGAAGCCGCAGTATCCCGTCCAGCCTGAGCGCCTGCCCCTCGGCTCCCGTCAGCGACAGTACTTGGGCGAAGAGCTCCTGCCCTGTCATGTTGGCAGGGAAGCTGATGTCCACCGTGTCGCCGACGCGACCGAGGTGGGCGAAGGATGGCGCGTGGCGGAGAGGCAGCAGGAAGCTGCCATACACCTTCGCGGCGCCGGACTTCTCGCACGGCCGCGCGCCTTCACAATAGGCGACCGACACTGACCTGGTGTCGACCTGTGACGGCGAGCGTGGCTCCGGCATGCCTTCGACGACCAGGTCGTAGCTTGGGTGAGGCTCCGGCAGGGTCCGCAGCCCGACCTTGGCAACGGCGATCTCGGCGGCTCTGCGCGGCGTGGTGTAGTCGCAGCCGTTCCAGACCCACTCGATATACTCGCCGGTCGGATAGAGGCTGAGCGCGCGACGCTCGCCGTCCTTGACGACATGCACGACGTCGAGGGCGAGATGGGCCACGGTACCGGCCTCGCGAATAGCGTCTCCCGAGACACGCACAGCGGGCGCGCCGGCGCCGACCAGTACGTTCGCGATGTTGCTCGGCTCGCCGATGAGCCGCCCGGCGAGCGCGTAACCGTGCGTGCGGGGAGCGGCCGAGAGGGCCAGGAAGTCGGCGCGACGGTAGATGGCCTCCGCGTCAGCGGGCAGGAAGGAGGCCTGCGCTGCGGCCGACGGCGCGGGCTTCACGCGGGTCGGCAGGCTGAGGTCGTGGGTGACCAGGACGTTCACACAGTCGAGGAAGACGTCGATCTGCTCCTCGATGTTCGGGCCGAGCTTCGTCTCGACGTAGGTTTCGGCGGTGAGCCCCTCGGTGGGAAGCGATTCGCCGTGAGCCCTGCACCAGTTGAGCGCCTCCATCATGAGGACCAAGCCCTTACCTTGAGCGCACAGCAGCTCGCCGTAGAAGCCCTCCAAGCTGGCGTACGCGGCGGCAACGGACATCGAGCGGCCCTGCCTGAGCTTGTCGAGCAGCAGCGCGGTGAGGTCTTTCAGCACCCCCTGCATTCCCAGCACGCCGATGATCCCTCGATGGATGTCGTAGAGTTGCTGGTCGATGTCGTGGTTGCCGCCGGGGAGCAGCTCGCGGGCGAACGCCGCCGCCTCGGCGGATCGGCGCGATGGCGGCGCGCGCTTGTAGGTGTCGGGGAACCGCCTCAGGTTGTCGAACTGATTGTCTATGATGTTGACCTGGTGAGTGATGAGCTGCGTGGACTCGTGGAAGATGAGCTCATCGCGCATCATCTCGATCGCGGCGAGCGCCTCGGTCAGCTTGGCGGAGATGTCCTCGAGCGAGCGTCCAATCCACGCCATCTCGTCCTGGATCTCCTTCATCGTGGCTTCGAGCTTCGCCAGCTCCTCGCCCACGTCGACCTGCTTCTCGAGGAAGCCCGCGGCGGTGAGCAAATAGGTGAGGCCTCCTTTGACCATGGAGCTCCCTGCGCCGGCCGCCGCGTCGCAGGCCTTGCCCAACATCCAGTTGAAGGCGTCGCTCGCCAGTGACCGTTCTTCGCCGATCGCGCTCACGGAGATCCTCCTGGCACGCGAGGTGCCCGTCCTTCGCGATACCCGCAGTCTACCTGGGCCGGTGCAACGGTGCTCATCGGGCGATCATAGCCCATCCTCATTCTGGTCGCCCTGTGACGGCCAGCGGCGCGGATCGGCGGGCTCGGAATCGAGACGGTCTCGAGCGACGTCCGCGCCGAGCGAATGGAACGCCGCGACCGGCGCAGCGCGTCACTCCGCCGCGACGACCAGACCGACCGGTTTCCTGCCGCTCGAGAAGCCGCGGCCAAGCTGGCCGACTCGGTTCTCACCCCAGCACCAGATCCGTCCTGCCGTGGTGGCCGCGCAGAAGTGTTCGTGCCGACGGTTTGCGTATCTTCCGCTAGACTGACCGCCACGGCCTGTGCCGCGACGGAGATTCGCTTGCCGTTGCACACCTCGACGGATGCCCCGGCGTTTCCGGAGACGTCGGCGAGCGCGAGGGCTCTGGAGGGGTCGTCTTCGTCTGGCTCGACCATGATGGCCGGATCCGTCGAGACCCAGACCGGGTTCAGGGCATCGAGGTCGAACGTCCGCCCCTCTGCGTCGACTGCCGTCGCGTTCCGGTCGACTCCGTTGCCCTGTGCCTCCACGAGGATGACGCTCGGCTGAATACGAATGGCGAAGCCGTCTGGCAGCGCGTCACCGGTGACGGCCACGGCAGTGGCGCCCGCCCCGCCACTGGAGCCGCCCGCGCTTGAGGCTCCAGTGCCTCCGGTGCCCGCATCGCCAGACAAGGCTCCGGTACCGGGCCCCGCGTGCCCCCACAGATCCGGCTGAGCTACCGCCGCCACCCTGCGAGCGGTCTGACCCGGAGCCGCACGCTACGGCGCTCGTCGCTGCCACCAACGCCAAGCATCCCCATCCCCGAATCCTCGCCGTTTGCCTGTGTCTTCGCTGGAATGTCCGCGATGGTGCCCCGGCGCACGGTGCACCTCACCCTCTGGGGTGAGCAGAAGGGACCAACGCCCGATGCCCGACGACCCGCGAACTCGAAGGACGGGTTCATCGCCGACCCTTTCGACGGCCAACGGATCGTATGCGTTCACGCCCCAGTCGACCCGGCCGAAAGCCGCTTCGCTGACCCGGCGCGACGAGCGCCCCACGCCGCCACCCACGCTGCGTTGCAGCGCGGGGCCCGGGCGACGCGGGTCCCGGAGCGCAGGAGCAACCCCCACGCTCTCCCTACCGCGCCAAAGCGCGCGATGGGACCCGGAGCCTGGCCCCGCCAGAGGAGCGGATCTCGGCCGGTGCTCACCAGTCAGAAGGCGTGAACGGGTACCCGTACTCCTCGCAACTTTCGGCCTTCTCCGCGTCCGACGTGCTCGAATTCGCGCTGCTAGGTCACTGCGCCTCCGGCGCTCCCTCGCGTGGCTCGGGCCGTGGTCTTACGTGGACTCGTGCAGCATGCTGCACTCGCTCCACTCCGGCTCTGCGCGCACTCCCACCGCGCGCCCATTCGCCTTCGGGCGAATGGGACCCTCGCGGCGGGGCGCCGAACGCGGACAAGGCTCGAAATCTGCTTCGGATTCCAGCATGTCGTCCGTCGTCGGCGCGAAATCCGGGATCATGCGAACGACAACGGGGCGCCGGGCACGATCACCCGTCGCTCGCGTCTCGGCGGACTGCTCAACTTCTACCGTCGGGAGGCGGCGTGACGGCCAGCGCTGAGTCTTCGGACAGTACGACTTCCAATTCCTTGCCGCCGGTCGATGCTCGCTGCGCCGTGAGCTCAGCGTGACGCGCCGGGGGGGGCATCTTGGCTGGATCGTGATGCGTGTTTTGGGATCGGGCTCGGGAGGGCTCGGGTAGCCGGCGGAGCCTCAGTACAGGTACGCCCCGTCCTCCCCGATCTTCCCCGGGCCGTCCTTCACGTAGATCCCGGCGGAGCTGCCGCGCACGAAGAACGAGAGGGTGCCGTTGGTCACCGTCACCTCGCGGCCCGTGACGGCGTCGCGGTAGGTGCCGTTCCTGACGTTCGGGACGTCGATCTGATGATCCCTGCCGATGGCCAGGCCGACCACCACGTAGCTCTCGCCGTCGTTGTAGTCGCGGACGAAGCGGACCCCGGAGCCCCATTCGTCGTAGTTCGACATCGGCGCCTTCTGGAGCGCCGGGATCCGGCGCCGGATCAGGTTCAGGCGCTGGATATGACGGAAGAGCGGGTGTTGCTTCGTCTCGGCAAGGCGCGCGTCGGAGAGGTGGTCGCCGAAGTACGCGCGCCCCGTGTTCTCGAGCTTGTCGTCGTTCCCGACGATGTCTTGCGGGAAGCCCTTCTTGAACTCGATCTCCTCGCCGTAATAGAGGCAGGGGATCCCACGGATCGTCCAGAGGAGGTCATAGGCCGCGGCCGCCATCGACCGCTCCCCCTTGTAACGGAAGCGCCAGTCGTTGTCCGGGCCGACGTCGTGGTTCTGGAGGAAGGTCACGAGCTGGGTGGCGTCCCCGTAGATCCAGTCGCGGTCGAGCACCTCCCGAAGCCCCCAGAAGTTTCCTTGACTGAGGTTGTTGCGGAAGGTCGAAAAGAGCGGGAAATCGAGGACGCTGAGGCCCGAGTCGCCACCCGAGTTCGGGTTCTTCGGATCGTTGCCGAGCCGGGTGTACCACCAGGGGCGGATCGAAGACGGCGCGTTGTCGCCGCCGAGGTCGCCGAAGCCGGTCCCCTTGACGAGGTTCTCGCCGAAGACGAAGAGCCCCGGCCGCCGCGCCTTCCACGCATTCACGTACTCGAGCACGTTCTGCCGTGACATGTGCTTCAACGTATCGATACGGAGGGCGTCCACGCCGAGATCGAGGTAGCGGTTGATGGCGTCGATGAGGTATCGCTTCACCGTCTCGTTCTCGGTGTTGAGATCCATGCAGTCGTTGGCGAGGTGCCCCTGCTGGACGGGATCGGGGGTTTCCCAGCCGCCGCCGGTGATGAAGCCGTAGCGGTGGTACCAGGTGCTGTCGAGCGTGCCGGTGTCGACGTTGAAGAAGCGCTCGGGGCGATAGCCCGGACAGGGCACCATGGTGCCGGTGACCGGGTCCTTCAGCGGCTTCTCGCCGGTCGTTGGCCACCCGGCTCCGGCTCCGTCCGTACCAGGAACGGCTGTTGCTCGGATCGGCGAGGCGGGCGATGCGCGGCACCTTGTCGGGCTTGGCCGCGAGGGAGAGGTCGTGGTTGTCGATGCAGTGGACCGCGCGCCAGAACATCTCCTCGGAGTCACCGAAGGTCGGGCTGAGGGCGTTGGCGACCCGGGTCATGTCGACCCAGGCCGAGCGCCCGCGTGCGGCGGCCGCGATCGCACCCCGCACCGCATCGCGCACGGAGTCGAGCCAGACCGCGTCGAAGCCGGCACCGCCGCTCGTGCGCGGGCGCAGGATCGAGCTCTTGTCGCCGCGCCAGAACTCCGCGACGTTGAGGACGTCCGGTGCCGCAGTGTCGAGATCCCCGGTGAGCTCCTGGCAGAACTTCCACCCGCCGTGGTCGTCGATGACCGTCACCTCGTCATAGCGGATGCCGTCGATCCGGTACTCCGCGGCCATCGCCTTGGCGTTCTCGACCAGGAAGCGCCGCACGGCCGGGGTCGCGTAGTCGAGGACGAACCCGCCGGCCCAGCCCGCCGCCTGGAAGTACGGTCCGTGGGGGTGTTCCTGCGTCACGCAAAAATCGATATCATCGATGCTCTGCGGGTCGAACGAGCCCCCGAGGTGATTGTAGACGACATCGAAGAACACCGCGATCCCGTAGAGGTGGCAGAGCTCGATGACGGCCTTGAGCTGGTTGATGCCGCTCTCGAGGATCTCTTGGGCGAGCGGCGCGGCTGCCTTGGCTTGGCGGAGCGCGTTCAGGTGGTCGACGTACCGCGGCAATTCCTCGGGGCGGACGAAATGATCCATCTCCGGGGAGTAGATGTCGGTGCCGTTATATCCCATGCTCCGCGTCGATTGCCATTCTACGATGGGGAGGAGCTGAACGCCGGTGACGTTTAGAGATACGATATCCTCGAGGCGATCGAGGATATCGAGGAACCGGCCGACCCGAGCCGTTCGGAGATCCGTCCCACTGGCGTCCCCGGTCCAGAAGGTCCCCACGTGGAGCTGGTAGAGCACGAGCTCCCGAGGGCTCTTCTTCACGTAGGCGTTCGACGCCCAGGGGTAGGCGTTGGGGTCCCGCAGGATCCCATCGCAGTCCGGGTAGCCATCCCGTTCGAGCTCTCGTGCGTACGGATCTCGCTTCGGACCGTCGCCGGCGGGGCCGACGACCCAGTAGCGATAGAGATCGCCGTCCTTGGCGCCGGGGACGAAGCCCACGAACAACTCCCCATCTCGCCGGAGCTGCCAATCCTGGCCGGGACGTTGCGCGCGGTCCTGGTTTCCCCACAGGAGGTAGACCTCTCGCGCGGCCGGCGCCCAGAAACGGAATGTCGCCCCGCCCGGAACGAGGTGCCCTCCGAGTTTCGCTTCGACTCCCTTCGGTAGATCCGCGATTGCCATCGACGTCCCCCAATCGGTAATCGGCAACCGGCCACGCGCCGGACGCCCCCATGGCCGCGACCCACCCGAGATCGAGACCAGCGGAGAGCATCATCCGGTGAGGACGATCCTGCAATACCAAGATCGGCGAAGACGCGAACACGAATCGAAACACGGCCGAAGAGTCAGGGACGTTTTCCGAGAATCTGGAAACCGGCCGGACGTCACGAGCCGGTGGCGTCTACCTGGCAGCGGCGCTTCGGAAGGTGATGCTCGAGGGCCCCGTTCTCCGCCGACGTAGGAACACGGCCAGCGCCATGACGAACGCTCCGATCAGCGCCGCGCGCGATGGGCTGCCCTCGGCGGTGCGGCACCCGCAGCCGCGGTGATCACCGCTCCCATGGCGTCGTGCGTTGGTCCCGGCAGCCCCGGCAAGACCACCACCGCCGCCGGCTCCTGCTACTGAAGACCCGGCGGCGCTCGCCCCTGCAGCGGCCTGGCCGCCGGTCGCCGTCGCACCGGCGCTGCCGCCGGTCGCTGCGCCCGCTGCACCTTGTCCAGCGGTGCCGCTCGTCGCTCCGAGCGCACCCGTGCCGCCCGCGCTGAGCCCGCCCGATCCCGGTGCGCCGCCGCTGGTGGTCCCGCCCGAGCTCACGGACGGTGCACCCGCTTGGTGGGCGGTCGTTCCAGCGCTCCTTGCCGCGCCTCCCACAGCCGCCTGGCCGCCGGTTTCGTCGCCACCTGTCGTGGAATCGCCGCTCCTACCGCCAACGCCCGCGCCGCCGTGATCATCGACGCCTTCACTGCTGGTGCTGCCTCCGGTGGAAGGACCACCAGCTTGCGGACCTGCAGTGCCCGCGGTGCCCGCGGCTGCCCTGGTCCCCGCCGTCTCGACGCCGCCCGTCTCGACGCCACCCGTCTCGGCGCCGCCCGTGCCGGCTCTGCCCGTGCCGGCTCCGCCCGTCTCGACGCCGCCCGTCTCGGCGCCGCCCGTGCCGGCTCCGCCGGCTGCACAGGAGCCCGGCAATGGATCACCACCCGGCGCACAGTCGGTCCCGCAACGCCAGCCCGCGTCACGCCCGACGTCGGGAACGCATGTAGTGGCGCAGGCCTCGGCAGCGCACGGCTCCGAGCAGGTGAGCACGGCACCGTGCTCGCAGCAGCCGAATCCGACGCATTTGGCCTCGAGCTCCCAGCCGTTCGCGTCGCACTGGCTCGGTCCGCACACCGTGTCCACGGGCCAGACGGCGCAAGCCGGCGCGTCTCCAGCGCACGCTCCGGTCGTCTCGCAGGTGCTCGCGTTCATCGCCGCGCACTCGCGATCCGGATCGCGCCCGGCGACGACGGTTCCACAAGCGCCATTCGTTCCCTCGCCCTTTGCGAATGCGCTACAGGCCTGGCAGGCGCCGGTGCACGCCGAGTCGCAGCAGACCCCGTCAACGCAGGGATGCCCGCTCGGACAGTCGCCGTCGCCGAGGCAGCCCGGGTCGGTCCCGACGTCGTAGAGGATGCAGGACTCGTGGACCAGGCGATTCCTGTTCGGATCGGTCGCGGGCTTGGTGCCACCCGTGATCAGGACGCGGCCGTCGCGGAGGGCGGTGGCGCGGTGCGAAGCGCGGACCTCCGGCAACGGGTTCAGCTCCACCCGATTCACCTCGCTGAGGATCAGGCGTTCCACCGTGGCCGTGGTGCTCACGACCTCGGCGAGATCGGCGTTGAACCTGCCGAACGCCACGACGACCCCACTCGGCAGGCTCACCGACGCGTGCTCGTAGCGCGACTCGAGGAGCTCCGGACCCTGAGGCAGCGGATTGAACCGGGTTCCGGGCTCGTAGTCGTAGAGGAAGGTGCCGGGCGCCGAGTACTGGCTCGAGCGGCCTCCCAGGACCATCACGGTGTCGTCGGGGAAGCGTTCCAGCGTATGAGAATACCGGTAGACGTTGAGCCACATGTTCCCCCAGGCGTTGCTGCCCGGGAAGTAGCGGTAGCCTCCGCCCTCGGTGCTGCCCCCGTCGAAGCCGCCCGCGATGAGCGCAGAGCCGTCGGGCAGCCCGATGCCAACGGAGGACTGCATGGGGTGCGGCAGCGAAGCCACGGTGGTTCGGGTGCGCTGAGCGGGATCGAAGATCTCCGCGCTCGACAGGGTCGCCGTGGCGATGCCGCCCGCCACGAGGACGCTGCCGTCCCCGAGCCGCACCATGGCGGGGCTCTCCCGCGGCGTCGACATCGGATCCACCTCCGACTAGGTCCCGGTGCTCGGGTCGTAGAGCTCGGCGCTCGCGAGCCGTCCGCTAGGTCCCCAGCCACCCGCGACGAGGATCCGGTGGTCCTCGAGCTCGACCGAGCCGAACAGGGTCCGCGCGGTGGCGAGCGCTCCCGTGCCAGTCCAGGTACCGGTTTCGGGATCGTAGAGCTCGGCGGTGGCCAGCGGCCGTGACCCGAGCTCGCCGCCCGCCACCAAGACGCGGCCGTCCTCGAGGCGAGTCGCGAGGTGGCGGGCGCGCGAACGGGTCAAGCAGCCCGGCGTCGTCCAGGAATTGGCGACCAACGTGGGGATCTGGCTGAAGAAGACCTCCTCCCAGCGGATGGTCAACGTGCAGGTGGACGCGACCGGAGGCGTGACGGCGCGACCCCAGGGCGGCGCGGGGTTCGTGTCCAAGAGGCAACCCGTGACCTCCAGCGTGGCCAGGCGGAGCACGTCGTCCCACCCGTCGTAGTAGTCGCTCGGATCGAAACGCAGGATGGGCGTCCCGCTCGCGTCCAGGAATTCGAGCACGTCGTTCACGCGCCGGAGGCCTGAGGCGCCGATCGCAGCGACAGCTGCTGATGACACATCGAGCGAGTAGCTGTTCCATGAGTAGTCCGGGGCGTGTCCGATCTCCGTCAGCGCCGGGTGGTCCACGACGACCGCGTTCGTCCGCACCTCCATGGTGCCATCGGCCTGCTGCACGACCACGCCGGTCGTGATGCGGGCGGGGTCCGGCCCCGCCGTGCAGCCAAACCCGCCGAGGCACACCGCAACGATCGCGCCCGCCCGCCATGCGCCATACGTCGACCGATCCGTCACCGGCGTCCTTCCGTGGAATCGCGCTGCGGTTGGGCCCGCACGCGGCTCGGGATCCTGCCACGGAGCCCGGCGCACCCCAACCGAAGAGCTGCGCGAAGACGCGCGCTTCCTGGGCCATCTTCGTGCCTGCACCCGGCACGGAGGCATCCCGTTCTGATCGGTCCTCTCGGCTCGGTTGGACGGTGCAAGATCCAACGGGTCGCTGACGCGCCCCTTGACGACCGCCCGGTCACCAGGACTCCCGGGGCCTCCCTCCGCGTCCTCCCGATCGCCTTCGGCACAGGTGGAGGGTTCGTCGCTCGGCCGGACGAATTGTCACAGGAATCCGCCTTCGCGCGTCGTTCTCGGGGGGCATTGGGGGGGCCGACTGACCAACAGGCCGAATTGGCCGATTCTCGCGGTCGCCGCAACAAGTCGAAGGTCGTTCGAACAATCAAGGGGGATCAAGTGGCCACCCATACCCGGTCCATTCAGCAAGACCCGCTGCGCTGCGCGCCGGCGCGTCCGGGCGCGAGAGGATTCGACATGCGCATCAACACGACGTGGCACCAAGGAAAGCTGGCCCTCTCGACGTTGTCGCTGGGAATCGTCACGGTGCTTCCTTCCCGGAGCCTGGCGGACAACCCCATCGTCCAGACCAACTACACGGCTGACCCCGCTCCCATGGTGTACGAGGACACGTTGTACCTCTACACGTCACACGACGAAGATGTCACCGTGGACAACTTCTACACCATGAACGAATGGAGGCTCTACTCCACGACGGACATGGTCAATTGGACGGATCGCGGCAGTCCCGCCAGTCTGCGCACCTTCAGCTGGAGCACCGACAATGCCTGGGCTCCGCAGGCTGTCGAAAGGGACGGAACCTTCTTCCTCTACGTGCCGATCAACAACAACACCGGCGCGAAGATCGGGGTGTCCGTATCGACGAATCCAGCGGGCCCGTTCACGGACCCGATCGGGCATGAGCTGGCCCAAAGCGGAAGCATGGCCATCGACCCGACGGTGTTCGTTGACGATGACGGGCAGGCCTACATGTACTGGGGCAATGGCAACCTCCGGTTCGTGAGGTTGAACTCGGACATGATCAGCACTTCGGGAAGCGTCACCTCCAACGTGGCGATGAACGGATTCACCGAGGGGCCGTGGTTCTACAAGCGGGGGTCGCTCTACTACCTCGTCTATGCCGGGAGTGGCGAGAAGATCAGCTATGCGACGAGCAATGCCCCCGAAGGTCCCTGGACTTTCAAGGGCGACGTCATGGGCGCCCCCTCGATCGCCACCAATCACCCTGGCGTCGTCGACTACAAGGGTCACTCGTATCTCTTCTATCACAACGGTGCGTTGCCGGGCGGCGGGAGCTTCAAGCGGTCGGTGTGCGTGGAGGAGTTCACGTACGGCGCCGATGGCAGCATCCCGGCGCTGACGATGAGCGCGGAGGGGCCCGACGCCGTCG
>JAFGBI010000396.1 GCA_016933275.1 Polyangiaceae bacterium
CGCTGCGCCTGGACCACGCCCCACCCAAGGCCCCCCGACCGCCATCGGCTCGGCGTCGGATCGGCGTTCATCCCACCTACGCGCCGAGAAGGGGGACTGCACCCGCTCGAACGCCTGCAAGATCGACGGCCTCTGCACGCCCAAGACCGGCGTGTGCGTCGCGGGCTCGGACGAGGAGTGCAAGAGCTCGAAGCGGTGCGTGGAGGAGTCCCGCTGCACGCTGAAGACCGACGCCTGTGACATCGGGTCGAGCAAGGACTGCGAGATGGCGAAGGACTGCAAGGCGAAGGGCCTCTGCACCTTCGTTGACGGACGCTGTGCGCTCACCGAAAGCTCGGACTGCAAGAAGACCGAGAAGTGCGAGGTCCACGGGGAGTGCACCTTCTCGGGAGGGATGTGCGTGATCGGCTCCG
Source organism: Polyangiaceae bacterium (assembly GCA_016933275.1). GTDB lineage: Bacteria > Myxococcota_A > Polyangia > Polyangiales > Polyangiaceae > JAFGBI01. Next base: position 414 of record JAFGBI010000396.1, read on the forward strand.
AGCGGGACTGCCGGCTCTCGCAGGACTGCGAGCGCAAGGAGCTCTGCGGCTACCGGGACGGCCGCTGCGTCCGGGAATGAGCGCGGCGCCCCCGGGGGCACCGCACCGCTCGGGCGTCCCAACCGAGCGGGGGTCGGGCGGCGCTACTCGGACGGCTTCGGGCTCCGCTTCCCGTCCTCCGCGTGACCGGGGAGGCGTCGGAAGGTGGCGCTCGCGAACTCGACGAGCTCCGGGCAGGCGGACGGCCCGAGGTCGTGGCGCTCCTCGGGATCGAGCGCGAGGTCGTAGCAGTGCCAGCGCCAGTCCCACTCGCGCGCCTCGACCTTGCGGAAGCCCTGCAGTGCGCCCCAGTTCTCGAAGGGGCAGGACCACAACGCGGAGCAATTCGTGAGCGGCACGGGTGCCGGGCTCGCCGCCGGGCGGAGCAGGCTCTGGCCGGGCAGGTCCGCCAGGAAGCGCCCGAGCTCGCGAGCGTCGAGCAAGCCCATCAGGTCGAGCAGGGTCTGGGTCAGGTCGACGTGCGTGGTGGGCTGGTGTCGCCGGCACTCCAGGTGGCCGCGCTCCGCGTCGGTGAGGGTGCCCGGCGGGGCGTGGATCCACCCCGGGACGTGGAGCTCCTCGTCGAGCACGCTGAAGGTGTGGCCCATGTTGCCGTGCTCGCGGAAGGCCTCGCCGTGGTCCGACGTGTACGCCACCACCGTGCGGGGCCCCGCGGGGAGCGCGATCAGGTGCGCCAGGAGGCGCTGCACGTGGCGGTCCTGCTGGTGCACCGAGTTGAGGTAGTGGTTATAGAAGGCGGGGTTATCGGCGGGGGCCTTGCTGCGCGAGGCGGGCTGGAACGGCTGCGGTCCCGCCGGATCCACCAGGAACGGGTAGTGCACGTTCGACAGGTGCACGACCGCGAAGAACGGCTCCGGGAGCGTCTCGAGTTCGCGCTCGGCCCGCGCGACGAGGAGCGCATCGGAGGCCCCGACGTCGAGGTCGGCGGCGGGGTCGAGCTCGGTGGCGTCGCAGAAGCGGTCGACGCCCAGGTTCTCGACCCACCGCCGGCTCTCCCCGAAGTCCAGGCTCTGCGAGGTGAGGTAGGCGGTGTGGTAGCCGGCGGCCCGGGCGTAGTCGAAGAGCAGCGGCTGCGTGCGGAGGCGCTCGCGCGACGCGGTGGGCGGCAGCCCGGACCAGAGCACCGCCAGGGTGATGGCCGTGGTCGAGTCGAGCGCACGCAGTTGCGAGAGTCCGACGCGCCCGGGGAGCAGGCGGTTGGTGTACTCCGTCTTGCGGCACCCGGGGTCGTGCTCGATGCAGGTCGCGTCCGCGCGGACGCTCTCGAGCAGCACCAGTACGACGTTGTTCGCCGGCGCCCGGCCCACCACGAGCGGGGGCACGGGCAGGGACTGGCGCGCCATCGGATCCAGTCGGTCCGCCGGCGCTCCGACGCCGGTGGCGACGCGGACCAGGCCGCCAAGGGCGTTCCAGAAGAGCACGTCCGGGGTCGACGCCTGGTGCTGTCGGTGCTGCGTCGGGACGAACAGCGCCGCGACCAGCAGCCCCGGGGATAGGGCGACCGAGATCCGGGAGCCGGACCGGGTGAGGCGCACCCAGCGCCGGGCCGCGACCACCATCGCGATCCCCGCCGCCAGCGCGGGCAGCAGGGCCCCGAGGTAGTTCGGCAGATCGGCCGCCACCTGGTTGACGACGCTGGCCCGGAACTGGGCGGCGAACGACGAAACCTCGGCGTTCAGGTACGCGCTGTACTGCTGGAAGAAGTAGCGCTGGGCCCCGAGCGAGACGGTCAGCGCGGCGACGAACACGGCGCCTACGAGCCAGGCGACGACGCTCCGCCGTCGGGCCGCGGCGGCGAGCAGCGCGGCCCCGACCAGGAGGCTCTCCAGGACGGCCGCAGCGTAGGTGGCAAGGTGCAGCGGGTCGAACGCGGCGATGCGGCTCGCCCGGTGCCCGACGTCGAGCGCGACGCTGAGGGCGACCGGCGCCGCGAGGACGCACGCGGTGCGGAGCCGGGCGCGACGCCGCAGGTCGACGCGGCGGCCGTGGTCGGCCGTGAGGGGACGCGCCGCCGTCGCCATCGGGCGCCCGAGCTCGGAGCTTGGCCCGCGCGTGTCCGCGGCGTTCGCTTCCGCCCCGGGTGGGTGCGAGCTGGTCCTCTCTGAAGCGATCACGACCCCTCCGGCGACAGGCCCGGCAGGCTACCCTGCGCCGCGCTGCCCCACCAGGCCGGCTCCGCACGTGAGGTATGCTTGCCGATACTGGCCCCGTCCTGCCTGGCCCCAACCCTCGCGCTCGCGGCGGCGGCGCGCGCTCGTCGCCCGGGTCGTCCTCGCCGCAACCGTCCCGCATGGAGGTCGCCGATGCATCGCCCCATCCGTCTACTGCTCTCGGCTCTCTCGCTCCCGGTCGTCGCCTGCTCCTCGGGAGACGACGCCGGCGCCGACCGGGTGACGGGCGGCGCGGGGGGCGCGGCCCCGTCGACCGGCGGGGTCGGGGGCTCGGGGACCGGCGGCACGGTGGCGAACGGCGGCGACGTCGGTGCCGGCGGCGCGACGGGCGGTGCCGTGGCGACGGGCGGTACCGTGATCGGCGGCAGCGCGACCGGCGGCACCGTGACCGGCGGCGCCGCGACCGGCGGCACCACGACGGGCGGTACCACGACGGGCGGCACCACGACGGGCGGCACCGCGACGGGCGGCACCGCGACCGGCGGCACCGCGACCGGCGGCAGCGCGACGGGCGGCAGCGCGACGGGCGGCACCGCGACGGGCGGCACCGCGACGGGCGGCACCGCGACCGGCGGCACCGAAACCGGCGGCACCGAAACCGGCGGTAGCGGCGGGAACGCGGGCGCCGCGGGTAAGCTCGATCGTTTCGGGATCACGATGCTCTACTCGACCTTGCCCGGCGGCAAGGTGTGGACCTCGAGCTGGGACCTGGGGGCGCGGAGCTTCGCCGACCAGGATCCGGACGACCCCTGGTTCGACGCCGACCACGGCGACGCGACCTTCGACGTGCCGGGCGATGGGACCCTGCGCATCTCGGGCAATGTGCCCCGGATGTACGTGCACGACCCGGCGCTCGAGGATCAGTGGCGCAACGTCGAGATCACCATGTACTTCCGCCGCCTGGGCGACAGCGGCACCAACTGGGGCGGCATGGTGGCCTTCGCGCGCACCAACCACGGCACCACCGGCGACGAGAACGTGGACAAGTGCGACACGCGCGGCGTCGGTGCGCGGATGCGCTACGACGGCCGCATCGACTTCGAGAAGGAGACGAACCACCCCGACTCGGAACCCGTCCTCCAGCAGCCGTTCTGGTCGGGCCCCATGCCCTACGAGCAGTGGTTCGGGCAGAAGTTCGTCGTCTACGACCTGCCCGACGGCAGCGTGAAGCTCGAGCAGTGGTTCGACGAGTCCGACGGCGCCGACGGGGGTGCCTGGGAGAAGGTGCTGGAGTACGTTGACGACGGCAGCGCGTTCGGGGCGGGGGCGAACGCCTGCGCGAGCGGCATCGATTCGGCCATGGCGCTCACCGGCGCGCCGGACCGCGCCGGCTCGGAGAGCGGGCTGCCCAACATCACGGTCTACTTTCGCAGCGACGGCGTTGCCGACGCTGGGCTCTGGTACCAGCGCGGCAGCGTGCGCGAGATCGTGGCGCCCGGGGGGTGAGGCGCTAGCGGCGTTCGTTTGGCGGCTGGGCGGGTGGCGGTTCCGCCTGCTGGGTCGCCGCACCCGTCGCGCTGGTTGGTGCGCCTACCCCAAGGAGAACTGCATGGCGAAGCGCAGCAGCACCGTCAACACCGTGACAACCGTCAAGGTGCCAAAGGTCACTGAGAGCGCAGCCTTCGTCCCCAGCTCCTTGGCCAGGGCGGCGAAGGTTGCCAGGCAAGGGACGTAGAAGGTGACGAAGAAAGTGTACCCGAAGATCTGAGAGGTGGTCATCACCGACGGGACGTCGGAGGTGCCGATCGCTGCGAAGAGCAGCACCAGCGCTAGCTCCTTGCGCAGGATCCCAAACAAGAGGGTGACGCCGACCACGGGGGGGAAACCCAGGAGCGTCGAGGTGTAGGGCGCGAGCGATTGGTTGAGCGGTCCGGACCACTGGTAATGGTCGAAGACCTCGAGCACCACGCTACCAGCGATCAGGATCGGCCACGCGATGACCACGAACTCCTTGAGCCGGAACCATGTCTTCTGCAAGAGCGGCTTGACCCGAGGTCGGTGGTACCGCGGCAGCTCCATGATGAGCCCAGGGCTCTCCTCCGGCATCAATCGGGAGAGGATCCAACCGACCAGGGCGGCGAGCCCGAGGTTTGCCGCGTAGACGAACACCGCCGCCTGCATCGAGATGAAGAACCCGATGAGCCCGAAGATGATCGTCATCCGTGCCGAGCACGGGATCAGGGTGGTGAGCGTCGCCGTGATCAACCGATCGCGACGGTTCTTGAGGATGCGGGTGGCCAGGACCCCCGGCACCGAGCAGCCGTAGCCCATCAAGATCGGGACGACCGACAAACCGTGCAGCCCGATGCGGTGCATCAGGTTGTCGGTCAGGAACGCGACCCGCGGCAGGTAGCCCGTGTCCTCCAGCAACGCCAGGGCCAGGAAGAACGGCAGCAGGTAGGGCACCACGATCCCAATCCCGCCGCCGAACCCTGCCACGAGGCCGTGTGCCAGGGAGAGCTCCAGGGATCCGGCCGGAAACACCTCTGCAAGCCGAGGTTCCAAGCGCTCGAAGGCGTCGAGGAACACCGGCTCGATCGCGCTGCCGACCTTGAACACGAAGGAGAACATGGCCGTCAGAACGACGCCGAGGACCGCGTAGCCTGAGACGGGATGGGTCAGAAAATGGTCGAGGCGACGGCCGAGATCACGGCCCGGCGGCGGGCCCATCTGCGCCACCGACTCGAAGAGCGCGAAGGCCAGGTGATGGCGGACCGCCGACATCACGAAGTCCGCGGGCTGCTCGGTGGTCGCCTCGAAGTCGGCAAGCTGCTCCTCGATCGCCGCTTGGTCGGACGGATCGAGGTGCGGCCTCAGGCGCCGTTGGACGCAGGCATCTCGCTCGAGCAGCTTGATGGCGATGAAGCGGGGGGCGAGCCCGTCCGGCAGGGGACGATCCCCGAGCAGGTCGGTGAATTGGGCGAGCAGCCGCTCGACGTGCGGGGGCCCCGGCAGCACGGCTGGCACCAGATGCTCCCTCCCGGCGCGCGCCGCGGCGCGGAACAAATCGAGGATCCCCTCGCCGCTCCGACCCGTCGTCTCCACCACCGGGACGCCGAGCGCGATCGCGAGCTTGTCCGCGTCGATCGTCACCCTCTTGCGCCTCACCTCGTCGCCCATGTTGAGCGCGACCACCATCGGGCGGCGCAGTTCAGTAAGCTGCAGGGTCAGCTCCAGGCTGCGGGCGAGGACGGAGGCATCGATGACATTGACCAGGACGGTGTCGGCTGGCGCCTGAAGAACGTGCTCGACCGCGGGGTCATCAGCGTCATCGGAAGCCTGCAACGAGTAGATCCCCGGCAGGTCGATGACGTCCATCCTCTCGCCGTCCAACTCGGCCGACCCGTGCGCGTGCTCGACGGACGAGCCCGGGGCGTTCGTCGAGAGGGACTTGTAGCCGACGACGGCGTTGAAGATGGTGCTCTTGCCCGAGTACGGTTGCCCTACGAGCACCAACTGCATGCTTCAGTCCTTCTCGACCAGAATTCTCTCGGCGAGCTGGTAGCCAATGGCGACCGCAGTGCCGCGGTGGGCGACGAGGAGGGGACCGCGGAGCGGCGATCGCTGCAGTAGCTCGATGGTGTGGCTCACGTTGAGCCCCAGGTTGATGAGGTTGAGGATGGCGCCGCGGCCCGCCTCTATCCGAACGATCCGTACGCGATCCCCCCGACGGCACTCGATGAGCCGGACGGTCATGGGTTCCTCTCCGGCGGTGCCACGAGCACCGCTCGAGCCTCATCCCCCGTCAATCGCAGCTCGAAGCCCCCGCGCCGCAAGTCGAACCGAACCCTCCCGGGCGCCACTCGCACCACCTCGACGATCTCGCCGGGCAGCAGCCCAGCGTCGAGCAACCGATCGCGCATGGCCCCGTCGGCCGCGATCCGTCGCACGAGCACCTGCGCTCCCACGTCGATTGCGGAGAGCGGTACGGCCCGGTGTTCCTCGGCCTTTCCCGGCTGTCCCATGGGGCAACGCTGGCACGATGCCTCGGGTTGGTGCTGCGCGAGCACGCATGCGTGAAACACGTCGAGGAGTCGAGCGCCCTCGGGGCAGTTGTGAACGAACTCGATGAAGCGCACGAGATGGTCCATTCCTTCCGCGGAGAGGCTATGCTCCATCGCGCAGGCATCACCTTCTGCCGTCTTCACCGGTATCTTCAGGACGTTCTTGAAGAACCGAGTCAGCGCTTGATGTCGTGAGACGACGCGCTGGGCCTCCCGCTGCCCTTGCGGTGTAAGGTCGATGTACTCGCGCTTCTCGTATCGGATGAGGCCCAGGTCCGCCAGCCGCCGCATCGCCGGCGTCACCGACGCCGCGCGCACCGAACGAGCTCGGGCAATGTCCCGCACCCGCGCCACCTTCTGGTGTCGCACCAGCTCGTAGATGGTTTCCAGGTAGTCTTCGAGCGCGCTGCTCAGACGTTCCGCTTCGATCACCTGTTAGCCAAGACTAACAAAACCAGAACGGGCTGTCAAGTCGCGCTCCCCACTGGAGCGGAGCGGGGGAGTCGGGGCCGTTGCGGGCAGAGTGAAAAGGAGCTTCGGGCGAAGACGGTCACCGTCCCGTCGTCGCCGAGCTCCCGCGACCCGCTCTCGGCCGAGCCCTCAGACCATCCCGGTCCGGGGGACCTGGAGTCATCGGGCTCTCGGTGGCAAATGGGTTGGCTCGTAGAGGAATTC
>JAFGBI010000397.1 GCA_016933275.1 Polyangiaceae bacterium
GCGCTGGACAAGAAGCTCTGCGAGGTGGACGGCACGGCGAACAAGGACAAGCTCGGTGCCAACGCCATCCTCGGCGTCTCGCTCGCCGCCGCCCGCGCGGCCGCGAACGCGGCAGGCACCAACCTGCACCGACACCTCGCCAAGCTCGCCGGCAACCCCGCCACGCTGCTTCCGGTCCCGATGTTCAACATCATGAACGGCGGCGCGCACGCGGACAACAGCGTCGACTTCCAGGAGTTCATGATTGCACCGGTGGGCGCGCCGACCTTCCGCGAGGCGCTGCGCATGGGCGCCGAGGTCTACCACGCGCTCAAGGCCACCCTGAAGACCAAGGGCTACTCCACGGCGATCGGCGACGAGGGTGGTTTTGCGCCCAACCTCAAGGCGAACGTCGAGGCAGTCGAGGTCATCCTGGCGGCGATTGAGAAGGCTGGCCTGAAGCCCGGCAACGACATCGTCATCGCGCTCGACCCGGCGGCCAGCTCGTTCTTCGAGAACGGCGCCTACGTCCTGTCGAAGTCCGACAAGAGCCGGCTCACGTCGGAGCAGATGGTCGCCTTCTGGGAGGGCTGGGTGCGGCAGTTCCCGATCTGGTCCATCGAGGACGGCCTCGCCGAGGAGGACTGGGCGGGCTGGAAGCTCATGACCGACAAGCTCGGGAAGCGCATCCAGATCGTCGGCGACGACATTTTCGTGACCAACCCGGAGATCATCGCCCGCGCCATCCGCGAGGGCGTCGCCAACTCGGTGCTGATCAAACTCAACCAGATCGGAACCATCAGCGAGACCTTGAAGGCCATGTCCATGGCGAACGACGCGAAGTACACGTTGATGGTGAGCCACCGCTCGGGCGAGACCGCCGACGACTTCATCGCCGACTTCGTTGTGGCCACCGGGGCCGGACAGATCAAGACGGGCGCACCTTGTCGCGGCGAGCGCGTGGCCAAGTACAACCAGCTCATGCGCATCGAGGAGGAGCTCGGCGGCGAGGGGCACTACGCGGGGGTCACGTACCGGAAGGCCGGCGGGCTCCGAAGTGACTGAGCGGAGGCGCGCCCCGAAGGGCGTCGAGGTGTCGATCCCGGGGCGCAAGATGCCGCTCCGGATCGAGCACGTCGTCTTCGACTTCAACGGCACCCTGGCCGTCGAGGGGAAGCTCGTCCGCGGCGTCGCAGAGCGGCTCAGGAAGCTCGCGACGCTGACCCGCGTGGTCGTGATGACCGCGGACACCTTCGGGACGGCTCGCGCTGCGCTCGCGAGCCTACCCGTGACGGTCCACGTCGTGCGCGGAGGAGCGGACAAGCGCCGCTACGTCGAGTCGGTGGGTCGCGGCACCGTGGCCGTTGTCGGCAACGGGATCAACGACGTCGCCATGTTCAAGGCGGCGGCGCTCGGTATCGCGGTCTGCCAAGCCGAGGGGACCGCGGGCGAGCTACTCCGTGTCGCCTCGATCCTCGTGCACGATGTCAACGACGCCTGCGACCTGCTCCTCAAGCCGCAGCGCCTTGTGGCGACCTTGCGCCGGTAGGTCGGAGAAGGACGTGGAGACCACACCGGGGGCAGACGGTACGAGCGCGGCGTCGGAAGCCGTCATCAGGCGTCGCGCCCTGGGGTTCGTCGTCTTGCTCGGCGTGGTCAGCCTGTTCGCCGGCATGACCTACGTGCGCTGGGGTATCGGCATGGGCGCCCAGGAGTCGATCATGCGGGCGGCCATCGCCGACCTCGTGCCCTCGAGCCGGCGCGGGACGGCGTACGGGATCTTCAACGCGGGCTACGGCGTCTCCTGGTTCCTCGGGAGCGCCCTGAGTCGACCTGTGTCATCACGGCCGCGTCTACGACGCCAGCCGGAAGCGAGGCCACTCCAAGAACGGACGCGGCGATGCGCCTCAGATCGTGATCGGTCTCGCCGTGACGCGCGACGGACTGCCCGTGCGCTCGTGGGTCTTCCCCGGGAACACGGCTGACGTGGCCACGGTTGCCAAGGTCAAGGAGGACCTGCGTGGATGGCGACTCGGGCGCTGTGTCTTCGTCGGCGATGCCGGGATGAACTCGGCGGACAACCGCCGGAGTCTGGCGCTGGGTGGCGGCAAGTACATCCTCGCCTCGCGGATGCGTAGTGGCGACGAAGTGACGGACGAGGTCATGTCCCGCACCGGTCGCTACCAGGAGGTCCGTGACAACCTCCGCGTCAAGGAGGTCATCGTCGGCGATGGCGAGCGGCGACAACGCTATGTAGTCTGCCACAACCCCGCGGAGGCGGAGCGTCAGCGCCGACGCCGGGAGCGAACCGTCGCGGAACTCGAAGTGGAGCTCGAGTCCCTGCGCCAGAGCAACACGGGGACGCACAGCAAGCGGGCGTGCGAGCTCAGGACGAGCGCTCGCTTCGGCAAGTACTTGAAGGAGTCCTCGACCGGCAAGCTCAGCGTCAACCGCGGTGCCGTGAGCGATGCAGAGCGGTACGACGGCAAGTGGGTCATCACGTCGAACGATGACACCCTGTCGGCTGAGGACCTGGCTCTCGGCTACAAACAGCTGATGCGCGTCGAGGACTGCTGGCGAACGCTCAAGTCCGGGATCCGACTGCGCCCAGTCTTCCACTTTACGCCGTGGCGGATCCGGGCGCACGTCACCATCTCCGTCTTGGCACTGCTCCTCGAGCGGATCGTGGAACTGCGGACGGCCGACACCTGGCGGAACGTACGCGCTCAGCTCGAGCGCATCCAAGTGGTCGAGTACGATCATGGCGACGCGCGCGTCCGCCAGACCACGAAGCTCCGGCCTGAAACCGAGACTCTGCTCCGCAAGCTCAAGGTCGCCGTCCCACCCAAGCTGCACGGCATCGAGCCCCAGCCGGTGGCGGACTCGGTCGGCCAAGCCTAGTAACACGACTCCAGAGGGAACTTGTGGCTCAAGTTTTGGAAATGCCCACGGACGAGCAAGAAGGGCAGATCGCCGACGTGGTGCGCGCGACCTTGTGCTGACCGGGAGTAGCGCCCTCTCCAACGCTTGCAGCCGACGCAGCCCGGGCGCCGTGAGCGCGCCCCACAGCGCCCTTCGCCGCCCATTCCCCGCGTGCCCGCGCCGCCTCCCGCGCGGGGCGGCCGGCGCCGCAGCCCCGTCGAACGCCGGAATCTGGCGCTCAGAAGACGTGCGCCGGGCAGTAGTCCGCGCAGGTCGCGGGCTCGCAGACGTCGCCGATGAAGTACTCGCAGGGCAGCCTCCCCCTGCACTGATCCACGCCGAGCTTCACGCAGTCCGCACACTGCTCGAGCACGGCAGCGTCGTCGTCCGCGAGCGCGCTGAGACACTGTTCCACCGTGGACGCGCGATCGGGGCATTGGGCCAGGCCACCGCAGATGATCTCCACATCCGTCGGCGCCACCGGAGGCTCCGTGGGCGCGCGCGCCTCCCCGTCCGGCCGCAGCAATCGCCCGACGAACAGCACCGACCCAGTCCCGTGGTCGTAGATGAAGAAGAGGAACGGGCGGTCGAGCCAGAGCTGTGGCGTATCGGCCATGGGGATCATCACCTCCCCCATCGCCGCCGCAGCGGTGGTCCCGTACTCGTCCACACCCACCGTGGAACGATGGGGCAAGCCTGCCACGTAGAGCCCGCCGTCCGGGTCGATGCCGGTCAGGTCGGCCGCGGAAGAATCGAACAGCGACGTGACACCCAGGGCTTCCAGGCCGGTCTGCAGATCGACAGCGGAAGAGAACTCGAACCGTGGCACCACCGCACGCACGAGTTGGTCGCCGCGATCGACCTCGAGCCCAGCCACGATCCGCTCCATCAGCGCGGCATCGAAGTCCACTTGCAGCGACGCGAACTCCCCCTCGTTCGGCAGCACGAAGACCATGCCCATGTCGGCGTCGCGGAACGGCAGCTCGAGGGCTCGCCAGTCGACGTCGAAGACGTGCGGGTACTCGAAGGTCCGGCTCATGAGCGGGACCTCCACCACGTCCCCGTCGGCCAGCCTAAACTCCCCAATCCAGGTGGTTTCCGGTTCGAATCGATGCTGCCAGGGCGCGGAGAGATAGGCGACGCTGGAGAGCAACAGCTCGGTCCTGGCGTCGAGATCTTCGGCTCCAAACAGCTCCGGGATGAGGCCCCCGGTGTTCTGGTCGATCCAGTCGTTGATGCTCGACCGCGCCCCCGCCACGTCGCCGGCGAAGTCAACCAGGTAGATCCCGGTGTCATAGTGCTGCGAGAGCACATCGAGGAAGGGCGTGTCCGTCGGGCGGGAGGCGGCGAGCCAAACGGAACGGATCGCGTCGTAGCGAACGCTCGTCCCTGCCACGCTCGCGCACAGCTCCTGGTTGAGCTGGTTCATCGCGGGGTGGAGCGCGTCGGGCGCCAGGCCGTGGCCGAGGGCGGCGGCGAGCTCCGCCTCCGTCGCGCCACGTGCCCCGGCCGAGGTCATGGCGAGCAGTGAGGCGACGCCGTGCACTCCCAAGAAGAGGTTCTCGTCTTCGGCCACGCTCGCCGCCGTGGCCCGGAACAGATCGAGGGAAAAGGCGCGGAGCCCGTGGCCCAAGGCGGCTCGATCCGCCGCCGGCACGTCGACCGCGGCCTGGTAGGCGAGGGCGGAGCGCCGGATCTCGATTCCGTCGGGACCGACCGGGTTGTCCGTCTCAGTGCCGGTGCTCACGCAATTCGGGATCATCACCGCCAGCGACAAGACCAGCGCGGAGCGCGTTCTCAGGGTGCGCCTCATCGTTCGTTCTCCTTCTTCTCGGACAAGGGGAAGAGTTGGAAGTTGAGTTGCACGACGCGCTCGGGCGGTCCGCCGAGCTCCGCCAGTTGCAGCAGCTCGCGGCGAAACTCGCGGATGCGCTCCTTCAGATCGAGGAGCACGTCGTGACTGACGCAGAGGGTCAGGCTCGAGATCTCGCGTTCCTCGCGAGGGATCTCGTCGATGGCCGCTGCCGCGCGCTCGAGCATGGCGCGGTGGTAGTTGACGATGTGGTGACCGAGCGGCCCGGGTCCGGTGGTCACCAGAGCGTCCGCCTGGCGGATCCGCCCCTCGTCATCGCGGAGCAAGAGCCCCAGCTTCAGCAGCGTTTCCAGCGCCTTCTCGGCCTCTTCGGCGCTGATGCGAGGGGTCAGGACGCGGGCGATCCACCGGGGCTCCGCGACGAAGTCCGGACGGGCAGCGAGCTCGCGGATCGCGGGCAAGTACCAGGTGGAGTGGTAGACAGCCTGCGCCGCTTCGAGCTGGTGGATGGCCCGATACTGGCGGAAGCGACCGAGCCGCTCGTGGCAGCGATTGCGCTCCGCCGTGCTCTGTGCCTGGTTGAAGGCGACGAGCTCGCAGAAGTAGTCCGCCGCGGTCCCCTTGAGCCCACACCCCGCCGCGAACTGGTGCGCCATCTCGGGAGTGAGGTTGCGCTCCCCATCCATCACCAGCTTCAGGTAGTTCGTGGAGCGCAACCCCGCCCGCCGCGAAAACGCGCGGTGCGAGAAGCCGTACTCGTTCGCCTTGCGCTCCGCGTAGTGGTCCCGCAGGTAGGCGCGGTAATCGAGGTACTCGAAGACGTTTACTAGAGTCCGTGATTCCACGAGCTCATCTTGGTCCCTCTACCCAGCAGGTACCAATGAATTGGGCCATTCCCATGGAATGATCGTTTACTCGCAGTAAACAAGTCCTGTCTTGCCCCGCGCCGGATCGGCTCGCGGCCTGCGTCCCGACCGAATGCGGCCGGCGATGAGGCTGCCGGCCGGGGTGCGGCGCGGCGGGGGAGCTGGCGGTCGCGGGCGACGGCGGCCGCGTCGCCCGCGACGCTCAACCCCGACGAGTCATCGAGGCGAGGCTGCGTTCGCGCTGCGAGCGGTGGTGCAACCCCGTAGCCGGGCAACGGAAACCAGCGGGAGCCAGCCCGCTACTCGCCCTCGGCCCGGAGGACCCGCAGCAGCGCTGACGCCCCGACTAGGGAAACACCCAAAACGGTTGGCTGCCGGGGTGCGGGCCAAAGTGCGGTGACGACGCGTAAGCGATCACATTGCTCCACGTCGATCCCGAAGGTCCGCTTCAGGAGCTCGCGCCACGGCCGATACCCGCAGCGGTGCGTGGGGGGCTTTGCGTTGGCGGCGGCCACCCCGCCGTCGCCGTCGTGCTCGTCGGCAGGCGGCGGCACC
>JAFGBI010000398.1 GCA_016933275.1 Polyangiaceae bacterium
ACGCGGATCGCCCAGAAGGCGGTCGAGTACGGGGTCAAGGTGTGGGCGACGCCGTGGGAGGTGAACGAAGCCGTCACCGATCGCCCCATGTGCCCTACCAACGATCCGTGCGATCCGCCCCCCAAGCTCGTCGATCCCGCGGGGTGGGCCGAGAGGCTGGTCGACTTCGTGACGACGATGGAGGAGGCCGGGGTCCCGATCTACGCCATCTCGGCCGAGAACGAGCCCGACAGCGGCGGGATGAACCACACCGTCTCCTTCACGGCCACCGAGCTGGCCGAGTGGATCGGGAGCCACCTGGGTCCGGCCCTGGCCGGGACCAACACCAAGGTCATGGCGCCGGAGACGATGAATTGGTGGGGGTTCCCGGACTACTTCCGGGCCATCCAGGACGACCAGGCCGCCTGGGAGCACGTCAGCATCTTCGCCAGCCACGCCTACGGCCTGGGACCGAGTGAGCCGGAGCCGGCGATCAGCGACGCGGGCAAGGAGTATTGGGAGACGGAGGTCGACACGGGGCGCGCCTCCGACGACCCCACCGGCGACAACATGCCCACCGCGCTCCACATGGCGGAGGAGATGCACAACCACCTGACCCGGGCGAACCTGAACGCCTGGCACTACTGGTGGCTGTGGGCCGGCGGCACCAGCGGGATGTACAACACCGACACCAACGTTTGGACCAAGCGACTCTGGGTGATGGGCAACTTCTCGCGCTTCGTCCGGCCGGGCTACTTCCGCGTCTCCACCACGGGGACAGCCCCGTCGGGCGTGCTGGTATCGGCCTACACCAACCCGGCCAATGGCACCGTCGTCGTGGTGGCGATCAACCAGAACGCGAGCGCCACGCCGGTGTCCCTGTTCGTCTCCGGCGCCGCCCCTTGCACGGTCACCCCCTGGGTGACCTCTGACGCCGACAGCCTCGCGTCCAAGGCCCCGCTCACGGTCACCGACGCGCGTTTCGACGCCTCCCTCGAGGCCAAGAGCGTCACGACCTTCGTCGGTACGCCGTGAGGGCGCGGTGGTTCGTCGCCCCCGCCGCCACGGCGAAGGACGGCGCGCGTGCTGCCGTCGCGGTCAACGTCCGCCAGCGCGTTACCTCGCGTGCCGATGTCGGTCCCCACGACAAGCCACCCGTTTGGGGTGGATGACGCTTGCTCCCACAGCCAGTTCTGCTCCGGCTCACCGAGCGGCTGCGGCGTGGCCGTGACGGCCTTGCCCTCGCTGTCGAGCACGTAGGTCAGACTCTGTCGGTTCGACACCTGCCGCGCCACGACGAGGACGCGGTCACCCGAGACGCCGAGCCGCTGGAGGTTCAGTTCCCGGCCGTTCTCCGCCAGGACGGTCTGGCCCACGAGCGCGCCCCGCGCGTCGAAGGCCGACACCACGAGGCGACTGTACCCACACGCTCAACGCGACGCTCACCGCGACCGTGGATGGTGACGTGATCCAGGGCAGTATCCGGTACCAGGCCGCGACCAACGACAACCCCGACTGCGCCGATCTCGAGGGATGCCTATCTCGTCAAGTCGCTCGACGAATGGTTCGGTCGCTGCGTGGTGCACGATCCCCACGCGCGGTTCTCGACCATCCAGGAGGCGGCCCAAGCGCTCCGCGCGAGCGCGGCGGAGATGGCCACCGAGGCGCTGCCTTTCGGTACCGCTCCCCCGCAGGGGGTCCAGCCTGGAGCCTGGCAGCGCACGAGCGAGCCGCCGAGCGGCGGCGCGGTCGCGCAACCGCCGAGCGACGGCACGGCTCGGAAACCGCCCAGCGACGGCTCGCTGGTTGCGATCGTGAGCGGGCCGGCGGCGTTCGTCGCCATCCCGCTCGCCGCGTTCGAGCTCTCCTCGCCGGCGCCGATGGAGAAGAGCGCGATGACCCCGGCGGCGACCGTGCTCGCGATCCCCGCTCCCCTGCTGGCTGTGCGGCAATGATGGACGGTTCGGTTCGATGCTGGTCCAGAGGGGAGGCGCTCCGAGTGGTGGAGGGACTGCAGGACATCCAGCGGGTCGCGCGCAGTCGGAGCCGCCACCGGATCCAAGGCTGCGGCGTCGATCGGAGCGGCGTGGTGTGGTGCTGGCAAAGCCGTGAGGACCCACCGGGCGCTCCCCAATACACGCATCCGTCCAAGGAGTTCGTCTCCAATGCGTCTCACGTGGCAGTCCGGGGAGAGTCTGGGTGCGCGATCTCTTCGGATCTGGGGCACCTTCGAGCAGGGGACCGAGGCAGAGCTGCTCGTGCTGTTCGAGCAACTGGCGTTGGATCCGCTCGCCGACAGCAAATCGCTTCCGCCAGCCATCTTCTTGAGCCCAAACCTCAAGCAGCTGGACATCGATGTCGTCCCGATCGTGTCCGACGGTGACGTCGTGCTTCAGCTCCTGATCATCAACTTGGACGGAGGATGGTACAGCTTCCGGGCGCAGGCGTTTCGTCCCTTGGGTGGGGGCCAGTACTGCCCGCTGCTCTACCAGCCCGTGAGCGAGGAGGAGTTGGTGGGCGAGTGGAGCTGTCATCGGGAGACCCGAAATGAGCACCCCTGGTCCTGGTCCTTCGCGCCAGTGCTCGAAGCGAACCGCAATGTGATCGTGATACACGATCATGCGGACACCTATGACGGAGACTGGGAATGCCCGAGGGGAGACATCCGTCGGACCCAGAGCTTCCACACCGTCGAAGCGGGGAAGCTCTCTCCACCGCTGCTCATCCTGGGGTCGCGCACCGCCTGGAAGCGTGGCGATGAGCGGATCCCCGCCGAATGGTCCGAGAGCGATACCTCGTTCGCGTTGGAGGGCGACTACCCGAAGCGGATCGTCGTCACCGAGCGACGAACGGAGTGTCGTGGAGCCGACCGTCCAGGCTGTCCGACACCCAGGGAGAGCGAATCGGTAACGGTCTACGGGTTCGATGGCCATGGGTCTTCCGCGATCCCGCAGGGAAGGCGCTAGCTGCCGCTACGCAAGGGCGTTGCCGATCTACACCGCCGTGCGCACCTCTCCCAGCGCTCCAACGAGCGGTACCTCGATGCCCTGGCCGA
>JAFGBI010000399.1 GCA_016933275.1 Polyangiaceae bacterium
CCCGACGCCTTCAGGCCGGATGGGACGACGCTTTCCTGCTTCAGGTGCTCTTCGCAGAGGGTGTTGGATGATGCGATTGCCCTGGCCTTGGGGCGCTCACTTCGATCGGATTCGGGACGACCGAAACCTGCGACGTGGCCCCGCTGCAAAGCCTCTCGGACCTTGCCGATTTGAGTCTGACCGAGTGTGGACAGGTTGTTGGATTGGAGTCTCTCGGGACCCTCACCGAGCTCTCCAGCCTGACGATACAGCAGAGCCCTCTCTCCGACATCACGCCGCTCGCGGGGCTGTCCCATCTCGGTTCACTATGCCTGTGGGACTGCCCAGTGTCCGACCTCACACCGTTGCAGAGCCTTTCGGGGCTCGTCACCCTGTACTTGGGAAATGCGCAGATCTCTGACCTGGCGCCGCTCGGCGGCCTTACGGATCTCGAAAACCTCGACCTCGAGTCGAACCAGATCTCAGACCTTGGACCACTGGCCGGGTTGACGTATCTGCGGCAGCTCTACCTCACCCGGAACCAGATCGCGGATATCAGTCCGCTCGTGGCGAAGACCGGGATAGAAAGCGAGTCGCTATACATCAACATCGCGTTGCAGGATCCTCCGTTCGATTGCGCTGCGCAAGCGGAGAACATAGCTGCTCTTGAGGCACGCGGAGTGACCTTCAATGGATGTTAGACCGCGCTGGTCCTACTGGTCGGCGACTCAGAACGGGTTGACGTTCCGTTCGACGAGGCGCTGGGCCAATTCGCGGAGGTTGCCGTGGGTGCACACCTCGTCTCGCACTTCTTTGTGAAGGTCGGCAGTCCGAAGGCCGTCGCGTTCTTCGTCGCTCTCCTCCCGACCGTGATCGACGTTCGCCACTTGGAGTGGGTTGGCTACCTCCAGCTCTCGGCCGCCACGATGGTTCTGATCCCTCCGATCACGCTGACCTACGCGGCATTGGCCGACCGGGTTCGCGGTTTCCTGTCGAGCAAGAAGGCTCGGTCCGTGGTGAACAAGGGTGCGGGGGCTGTCATGATCGGCGCTGGAGCCGGCGTGATGGCAGGGTAACCCGTCTTCGGTGGACCCGATCCCCCTCAACCGAGAGCGCCAGCGGTTCCAGACTGCCGGCGATCGGCTCGATGGCCTGCGAAGTGATGGATCGTACGGGTTCCGGCTATGCACCGGCCTCCGTGAACGACACCCCGCGGGATGACGAGTTCGTCGCCGGGGCGGAGCTCGATCGACCTGCCTTCCATGGTCACCGTATACCGGCCGGCAGCGACGATCAGGTACTCGTCGAAGGGATGCTCGTGCTCGGACGACACCCTTTCGTAGGGGCAGGTCCAGAACGCCACCTGGCTCCCATCGGCGCCGTCGAAGACGTACCCCTCGATGTCGTCCGTGTGCTGCGAACCCGAGTCGATGAGGTTCAGGGCGTTCCTGACGCTCCCAGGGAAGTCGTCCACGAGCACTTCTACCATGGGCCACCAGTGGAGCGGCAATCACGTGCAGCCCATCAGACTCGCCCGCGTCGTCGTTCGCTTGTGCCTTGGAAACCAGCAGACTTGTGGCGTTCGCAGGACACCGCACCGGTCAGCGGCGACGAGGATCCAATCAACGGACGACGGAACGTTCAAACCACGAACGGCACCAACGCCTTCACGTCCCGGCGGTACGTCTCGTACTCGGCACCGAACGTCCAGAGCAGGACCGCCTCCTCCATGCGGACCTTCCGCAGGTATGCCGCGAACATGATGACCGGGGCCAGGAGGGCCGTCGCCTGGCCTGTCACGAGGGCACTCCCTGCGATGGCCATCACGATGCCGGCGTAGATCGGGTGCCGAACCAGCCCGTACGGTCCGGCCCGAACGGACCACCCGGTGGCCCTCCTTCAGCTCGACACGTCCGCTCCAGTTCGCCCCCAGGTGGATCCGAGCCCAGACGGCGACGCCGAGGCCCATCCCGGTCACGAGGTCCCCGACGAAGGCGGTGACGATTCCACCAGGGAGAGCCACCTCAAGGGGGCTGGTCACGAGGAGGGCCAACGACGCGATGGCCGCTCCGAGGTGGACGAACCGGGAGGCAGAGCGTTCGAGCGATGCTCCTCGGGGTGCCGATCGAGCGGCGACGATCCAGTAGGTTGCCCAGGTCAGCCACAGGCCGCGGTTGACGATGGTGGTGGGGGCCATGGCTCACCTCGACGGCCTCTGCGGCCACGGTGCCCGCCCTGACCCCGGCCACCGGCACCTGCCTTCGAGGCACGTTCCGCCGCCGCAGCACTCCTCGTGGCTCGTGCAGGAGCCCTCCGGTCCGACGCAGACCGGAACGCCGACGTTGGGGCCGCTGGCAGATGGTGCCGTCGCTGGTTCATTGGGTCCGGCGCTGGCCGACCCCGCCACGGAGGACCTGTTCGACGAGGCCGGGGTCGGTGCCGAGGGGGGATCCTTGCAGGCAGCGAGCACGGACACCAGCACGGCAGCCAGGATCGGCCAGCTTCGGAAGCAAGGGTGCCGTCCTGAACGCTCCATGGGCCGACAGCCTACCGCGAATGTCCGGAGCCGGTGGACGCTGTCCACGGTCACGGTGTCCGTGCCCAGGTGGACAAGCACCGAGGGCTTCTCGAAGCCCCGCCCGAGAATACAATCGTGATGCCTCGTGAGCGCCTCGTAGTATTCGTTTCCCCAGCCGAGGCCACCCAGGCCAGCGGGTGAGGCGGAAGGCCCTCCCAGGGATTGATTCTATGGTCCTGCACGATTTCCTTGGGAGGACGGGACCTCCGGTGCCCCGTACCCCGACGGCGTTGCTCCCCGGTCCGCGGCCGGCTACCTCCCTGACGTGCCCTCCCGCGTCGCCGAGATGTTGACCGACGCCGTCGAGCGGCACCTGGTCCCCTTGCTCGAGCCGCTCGGACTGCGTCCGGCCAAGTACCCCGAGCAACTGAAGGTCGGCATCGTGGCCCGGGCTCTCGCCCGTCGCCTCGATGGGAAGCGCACGTTTTACGTCACCATCTGGTGCGACGGGGGCACGGCGGAGAACCTCTCCTGGCGAGCGGACGTCTACGACGGGCACATCTGGTGGGATCTCGCGTTCACGTTCCCCTTCGAGCGGCCCGGGTATCCTCCCGTCAAGCCAAGGGGCGGCTGTGCTCTCGACCTGGCGCCGTTCTTCCCGGCACGGAGTCCCGACCACTTCGATCGGGCGATCCGGTTCCTCGGGACGCTTCTCGTCACCTACCACGAGGAGATCGCCGCTCAGGTCCCGGAGCTACGGCCCGACATCGAGCGTGCCCTTCAGACCGTGGGCTGGCAGGCGGCCCTCCGCGAGGCCCCGGAGCTCTGGGCACGCCGCCTGGTTCAGGGCGAGGTCGACTACACCGAGGAGCCAGCGAGCATCGTCTTCGTGGGTGCGAACCTCGTCGTGGTCAGCGTCGGCACGGAGCGGTTCACCTTCAAGTTCCCGGTGGAGGGGATCGCCAAGGCCGATCCGGCTCACGTCTCCGGGTGGTGGACGACGCCAGCGGGTACGAGGGCGGCCTCCGTGCTTCGGATCGGCGAGCGGAGGTGGAGGTTCGACTTCGAGGGGAAGCTGGTGGAGGTTGGGGCAAGAGCGCCTTCCACCGGGTGAAGATCGCACGGCTCGATGGCGATCTCGGGTGTCGGGAGCGCTACCGATCCGGCATGGTCACGATGATGGGCTCGGGCGCGGGGTAGGTGAATTCCACCGTCAGGCAGGTTTCGGGGGTTGCGCTCGCTCCCGCACAAGGGAAGTCGGCGTCGAGACTGGGATTGGGGAAGCCGCAGATCTCGATCGTGTA
>JAFGBI010000400.1 GCA_016933275.1 Polyangiaceae bacterium
CTGAATCGCCGGGCGAAGCGCGGCGATTCAGCTCAAAACCCGCGCGTCCCCGCGCACTGGCTTCCCCCCCCGCGCGAAATCCAGGTTAAACGTATCGGCCACCACGTGATAGGTGGTCGATGCGATGTGGGCGTTGAAAGAGTCGATCATGTCGTCCGCGATTGCGCCGAGGTCGCCGGCTGCGATGGTGGCATCGCAGCCAACGATTGCCGCCAGCGTCGCACCGACATTCATGGTGGCCGCCGCGGCCTTCATGCCGTCGCTCTGGCCGTCGAGGCGCGGAGAATTCTCGCCGTGCTCAAGTGCGTTGGCGCCCCGGATCGTCTCGTCCCAAACGTGCAAGACGAGCGTGCCACGGTGCCCATTGATCGTGAGCTGAGCGGTCATGCGTTGGCCTACGTCGAGATCGATCGTCGCATCCTCACATACGAGCGTGTAGGCGCCCGCGACATCGAGATCCACGTCGATCTGGTGCTGGGGGCGACCGCTCCCGACCTTGATCGGGCTCGTCGAGGAGGCGGCCTCGTGCTTGGATGCGGTGGGGGCCGCGGTGCAATAGATACGCGCCATGCGGGTACTCTCCGTGCCGGAGACAATCACTCTTGCGCGACCGGGTAACGGATAGGTGGGGGAGGCGATAAGAGTGGTCATGCTCTTCGCCTCGGGTGAAGCCGGCGGGTCATGTAGGACTCGAGATCGTCGGGATGGGGTCGATCATCAAAGTCGAGCCCGGCGATACGCCGTGCGGCCCAGACGCGGCCCAGATCATCGAGATCTAGTGCGGGCTCGGCGCGGGCAACGCGGGTCAGGTAGGCGGCGGGGTGGCCTGACTGCGGACGGATTGCGCCGAGCTCAATCAGGATTTGGCGAAGCTCAGCAGGGGTCGGGATAGGAATCATGTGCACTCCGGGTTCGGGTTAGTCGCTCGCTGAAGAGTTGCACTCCACATCGCGTTCCCAATCGGCTCGAGCGGCCCAGGAGCAGGGCCCTGTCACTTACGGCAGACCGATCGGAATCGCGAGTCACTACGAACGAGCGAGGTGCGCTGGACCGGGCGGCAACGGCGATGTCAGACCGTCGCCACCCTCCGCCGCGACTACGGCGGACCAAGTGCACATCTCGGGGTCCCAAGTCTCTCACGCCACAATCCCCGCGGCCCAGGCCTGGATCTCAGGGAATTTGGCGGCCATCGCGGCAATGGCGGCGGCGAATTCACGCCGCTCTTGTTCGATGTCGCCGGGCCAGGGGCGGCCAGTGTTGGCAGTCTCGATCGCGGTTCCGCTCTTCTCAATCGTTAGTGCGATTGAGCGGAGGCAGGAAGCATAATAACTAGATTCCATGATGGTGATCTCCTATCAGGCACGGGGGTCGCGGCGGGCATACCGAATCAGATGTTGCGCTACGTTCTCGTTGCGGCCCTTGACCGGATAACGATTCTCGGTAAGGCGCGTTGCCGCGTCCATGATGGCCTGGTCGACGATGCCCGCGCCCGAGTTTTCGACGGCGTTGCGAACCTGCATCGCTCGATCCTCGAACCGCAAGCCGAGCTCCTCACGAATCAGCTCACGGCGACGATCAAGCTTCATCGCCGACTCGCCCAGCGTGATCCTCTCGGACTCGACGGCGACCAGTTCCGCACGGGCCTTCGCCTCGCGTTTGGCGAGCGCCAATCCGCGATTCCAGAGTGGCTCGCTCTTGAGCTGGGCGTTGAGGTCCGCCAGCTCGGCCTCTAGGGCGGCACGGCGCTCAGCAACGAGGCGAGCCTTCTCTGCATCGAGGGCCGCGGAAGCCAGCTTGGCTTGCTCGTCGGCGAGCAGCTTGTCGACCGCGAGCTCGCGATTGGTCGGGTCGGCACTGAACGCGGCGGACATTTCGGCGGCCGTCTGCTGTGCCGCTGCCAGCGTCGCGGTGAAAGACGCTAACAGGGTATCGAGGTCGAGCGGGATGGTGTGCTGTGACTCGTCGGTGGCGATCATTTGGTGGGCTCCTTGGTTTTCTCCTCGAGGTACTCGTCGAGCGATTTTGCAGTCGCGGCCTTGCCAGCGAGCCATGCTGCGGTGGCGGTGCCAGGAGGCGCGGGCGGGGGGGGCGTCGGGGGCTTCGGCTTGGCGACTCCTACTCCTACTCCGATCGGCGCGGGCGGGGTCGCGGTTGACGCGCGGGGGCGTGCCACGGTTGCGGCAGGCGCGGGCTTCGGCGGGGTCGCGGGCCTGGCGAGCGCGGTACCGGGGCGCAGCAGATCGGTGCCATCGTCGAGGCCGATCACATCGAGGCCGATGGAGCGGAAACCACAATACCCTCGACGCGCGAATAGTGCCTCATCGAGTGCCTTGGCTTCGCGCGCCCATTCTTCGGGACTGGCGATTCTTTCTTTGCGACGGGTGGGATGATTCATAGTATCCTTTCTCGAAATCTAATTACTCATGGGTTCGACCGCATCCCCTGCGCTACGGGCATCGGCGGCGGTCAGTACGACGATTTCTCCGATCTGGTGAACGACGGGAGAGCGGCGACGGTCATCGAGTCGCTCACTGATCATGAGGGGCGAGAGCACCCGATACGGACCCGATCCACGGGCGGCAACCACTGCGGGATCCTGATGGGGAGGCGGCGGGGCTGGCGGAGATGGCTCGCGGCGCACGGGTGGCGCCATGGGCGGGAGAGCCGCGGGGCTCGGCGGGATACGGGTGCGCCAGTCGGGGAATGGGCTGGGGGCAAAGTCACCGAAGCCACCGATCAGCAACTCGGGGCTGTAGCCGCTGCCGAAGCGCCCACCGCCACCAGCGGCGATTCTGCGGTTAGCCTCCATGGCCTCCAGGTATTCGGCGCGGCTCCACTGCGGTCGCTCAAGTAGCTCTGCAACGGCCATCACGACGGCGGAGACACGGTCGTCGTGCCCATGGCGAGCTTCGATCTGCTCATGACCGCTGCGCAGTAGGCGGGTGCCGATGCTGCTGAACTCCCGAATCAGCGCCGGGTCATCGGGCAGGCGCACGCGACCATCGCGCATCGCCGCGAAGACGGTCTGGTAGGTCGCTGCTTTGTTCGCCGCCGTCCATGGCCGGTACTCGAGGTGCATCCCGAGCGTGCGCGCGATATCGCCAAGCGATTGCGCCTGCGCTTGGTCGGTGAGCACAACCGTGGTCCCGAACCCGCGCGCGACAAGGCGGACCCGATGCTCCAATACGCCCGTGGTGCCAAGGCTCCCGACCTCGGCGGGCGTCACTGCGTCCACGTAGTCGACGATCACGCTGATGGGCTGACCATCGGCCTGCTCGGCGTGCGCAACTGCGAGGCCCCAGCCGTCCCTAATCCAGGCGGGATCCATCGACACCGCATAGGCGACCCCGACCTGACGCTGGACGGAGCTCGGGCGCCCGCGATCGATACTGTGATCCAGAACTGCGGCGAAGTAGCCGTCTTGGACGGAGTCCTGCCAGACGCAACCGAAGTGCATCGCGTATTCGAGCGCGGTCAGCCGGCGGCGCTCCCGGGCCAGGTACGCAAGATCAACGTTCGGGTTGAATGTCAGGGTCGATCCCTGAACGACCAAAACGTCGGCGTCTTTGCGGCCATAGTTCGCGTTGAACGTCTCCCAGGCCTCGCCCTCCTTGGTGTAAGAGCTGGTGATCCCGATCAGCCGATGCGGGGGCGTGCCAGCGATCTGGCGGAGCGCGGGGCGGAGGTTCGACTCAATCAGGCGATCGTTGTCGCCAAACAAAGCCCATTCGTTCCGCACGGCCACGATCACCGTGTCACCAACCACCGCCACGTCGTCGCAGGTCTGAACCTGGGCGACGGTGCCGTTCTTGAACTCGATGGCGTCCCGTGTGACGTTTGCCACGTGGCGCCGCTCCGCCGGAAGCTGGGCCTCGCCCTGGATCATCCTCACCATGCCGCCCGCCTGACTACGTAGCGGACAGAGCACATAAGCGGGGAGGCGTTGTCCTGGGGCCGCCGCTACCTCGTGACCGCCGTACTTGCACTCATAATTCACAACGGTCTTGATGGCGTCGTCCTTGCCCCCACCGCGCCCGACGTTGGCCACGAACTCCTGCCACCCCTCGCCCGGGCGGTCGGAAACTCCATCGGTGAGCTGGAGGAACAGCTCCCGTTCGGACGGCGACAGCGGCACGCCGTAGGCTCCCTTCAAGGAGACGGTCCACGCCTCGCTGAATGGTCGGATGCCGAGTCCGGTGCGGTACTCGATGGGGTTCGTGGGGCGGGTCATCGGGGCACCTCGTTGGAGGGGCCTAGCCGCCCCCCTGAGAGCACTTCGGTGGGGGAGGGGCTGGCGGCCTGTCGAGCGGCAAGCCCGCGTTGGAACTCGGCCTGACGGCGGCGGAGGTCCGCTCCTTCGTCATCGCCCCGAGCGGCGGCCTCGCGGGCGGCGAGCTCCCATGCGTCTCTCTGCGCCTGTCGTGCGCTGGCGAGCAGAGTGGCTGCTGCACGTGCCAGGTCGGCGGATCCCTCCGCACGGGCCCGAGCCGCGATGTAGCGCGCGTCCCCCCGCAGCTCCCAAGAGTCCACGACCAGCGCGCACACCTCCGAGCTCAGCTCCCCACCATGCAGGCGCCCGAGCTCCGTGATGCGCCGCGAGCAGGCCTGACGGGCCCACCGACGAGCGGCCTGCCACGCGGCGTCACTCTGGGCATCGAGCTGGGCAAGCGCGCCCTGCGGACCACTACGGACCCGGCTCGACCGTGCGACGGTGTTGCCACCGGCGAACCTGCCGTCAGGGCTGCGTTGGGGGCGGACGGTACCGGGGGG
Source organism: Polyangiaceae bacterium (assembly GCA_016933275.1). Taxonomy (GTDB): domain Bacteria; phylum Myxococcota_A; class Polyangia; order Polyangiales; family Polyangiaceae; genus JAFGBI01. The sequence continues at coordinate 4,771 of JAFGBI010000400.1, forward strand.
CGTAGCCGACGGAAGCTCGTCCGCCGGGCAGCACTCACTGACCACCAGACGACCGAGCTCCCGAGCCCGACCATGGGCGGCTCGGCGGGTCATCGGGAGGCCTCCCCCAAGCCCGCGGAATCACACGAGCGGACCCCTCGGATCCTGAACTCGAGATCCGGAACCGCCTCGGAACCGGCCAGATCTCCGCCGGATCGAACGGCTGACGGGCGGCTCACGTAGCCGGTGGGCGAGGGTTCGTGAGTCGGTATCAGGACCGCCCGATTCGGGCAGTCAGGCCCTTCGGCCGGCGCCCGTGCCTGGGAGCGGGTGGCGGGCAGGGGGGTAGTGGATACGGATTCCGGGTTTCGTCCCTCGAGAGGATTTCGGATGTTGTTGGGTTGCTCTCCACCCCCCGCGGGGTGGTTCCCGGAGGCGGTTCCCGAGCGGTTCCCGATGATCTGCTGGGAACCGCGGTTCCCGATCGGTTCCCGATGGTTCCCGAAGGGTTCCCGCTGCGGTTCCGCGAGTTCCGCTTCCCTAGGTGGTTCCCGGTTCCCCCTCTCTAGAGGGGAACCGGAACCACGGACGGAACCAGACCGGAACCAGGTGACGTCAGAGTGCATCGTCGAAATCCTCCCCGGCCTCATCGGCCAGGCATGGGTGTAGGCGCTCGTCCCGGACGACCAGGCGACCGGAGTCGATGAGCCCCCGAACTCGTTCGAGGCGGGTCTGGTAGCGCTCACCCGAGAGAGCCTTGGCGAGCCCGCTCATGGTGTAGGTGCCGGGCTGCTGTGCGACGACCCGCAACGCCTGCGCTTCGGTCCCGGTCGCCACCGTGGCTGGCGTGAGGGCCCGGGCCTGGACCAGCACCCCACCGTTGGCCGTGTCCGTAACGCTCACCTCGAACGGCTCGATACGGCGCCCCTGGCGGGCTTTGGTCTGGCTCACCCGCTGCGGTTCACCCTCGACGTAACGGACGTGTAGGACGGCGTCTGCGGCGTCGTAGATGGCACTGGAGCCGCGGCCCTGCTCTCGAGGGTCGACCTCGGTCTTCGCGCCGCTGGTCTTCTTCGCGTGGGCGAGGACGAGGAACGCGCAACCGGTCGTCTCGGCGATGCGGCGGAGCCCATCGAGGCCGGCGCGCATCGTGCTGTCGTTCTCGTCGACGCCGGGGCTCGCGGCCCGGAGGGTATCGACCACGGCCAAGCGCCTCCCCTCGCACAGCTTGCTGATCGTCGGCTCGAACGTCGGGGCCGTCATGTAGAGCGACGGCATGACCAGCGCGTCGATTCCCTCGACGGGTCTGACCAGTCCCCGTGCGCGAGCTACCGCTTGCAGGCGGCGCCGCAGTTCATAGTTGCCGTTTTCGTAGTCGAGTAGGAGCACGGTACCGCGCTCCGCCGCGAACCTCCCCAGCCACGGGATCCCCCGGGCGACCGACACCGCGGCATCGATGGCCATCCAGGTCTTCGCCGATCCCCCATAGGCGATCAGCTCAACGATTGACCCCTCGCGAATGACCTCGTCGATCACATAGACGGGGTCGGGCAACGGCGCCCAAAGGTCGGCAGCGGACAAGAGCGTGATCGCCGGCTGCGCTCGCACGGAATCCTTGATCGGTGGAGTGCCGTTACCAAGGGGTACGGCACTTTCGTCGGCCGCTTTGCCCCCTATCGGATCATCGCCATCAGCAGGGACGTACCCATCATCGGGACAGGGATCCTCCGGCGTCTCGTCGTTGCGCTTCGGCCTGAGTGGCATTTCGGGCAGGTCCCTTGGTTCAGCCTTGGAGAACGCCGATTCGATCGTCTTCTCGATCTCGTGCGCCGTGAGTTCGGTACCTTTGGCAGCGGCGCGGAGTGCGTCCTTGGTCGTCGTCTCGTCGAGGTGTCCGCCCTTGCACAATTGCGCCAACGCGAAGGCCTGCGTGTTCAACGTGGCGTTGCGGTGGCCCTTCGTTGCCGAGGAAATGGCTCCGATGGCATCGGCGAATACCTTGTCGAGGTAGGCGGCAACCCGTTCGGGATCCTGGCCAGCGGGTCGCGAGTTTCCGGACACCGTGTCCGTTTGATTCTGCTGACCAGCTGGCCTGTTCTGGCGCTTCGCTTTGTCGGAGCCCGGTGCCGCCGGGGTCTTCTTCGCCCCGGCGCCGTCAGCAAGCGATGCTGTCCATGTGGCCGTCATGGCAGCACCTCGGGTTCGCGGCACTCAACCCATGCATAGTGTCGCCCGCTCGCGTGCAGGCTGGGCGCGACTACGATTTGCCCACGGTCCGATTTCACGTCGACGTTGGGTGCGAGGTGCGTTCGGTTGCTGATCTCGAGGTCGAGCGGGACTCTGTAGATCAAGTGCGACCCGCCGCGTCCCGTCCGTGCTGTCAACGTGGGCGGTAGCGGACCATTCACCGCCTCTAGTGGCTCCAGTAGACTCCGCGGTCCGTCGACGTCGATCGCAATCAAGCGGAATCCCCCGGGCTGCACGCCCATTCGCAGGCCGACGTTGTAGCGCCACTCACGAATCAGATCAGCATCTAGTCTGGCCAGGTCGAGATCGGCAGTCTGCCAGCCACGGTGGACCGGATGCTTACCGACTGACGGGCAGTCGCGGCGTCCGCACGTGCAGGACCCATCCTCACGGACTCCGTGGATAGCGATCGGATGGAGGCCGCAGTCCGTGTAGAGCCTGATGGCGTCGCGTCGATCCGTCTGCCCGATCCACGCGAGCTGGCGCCAGGGATCCGGAGCATAGGGGCCGCGGGCACGCTGGCGTCGACGGGCGGCATCGAGGTCATAGACGACAGCACCGGTCATGCCGCCCTCTCCTCTGCTTTGCGCGCAATGCGCGTCAGAAAATACTCAACCCAGCACGCTGCATTCTGCGGATTTCCCGCCCAAACCATCGGGATCCCGAAATCCTGGGACCATGCGATGGTCGAGCGGATGACGGTCCGGGGCTGCACCCGACCGCGCGGCATCGTCGCGAGGATCCCGTCGATCGTGCTCTCGATAACTACGGCGCGGAGCGGGTACGCCTGCAGTCGAGCGAGCTCGCCCTCGAACCGCGCGCGCTCGGATCCGGTGCACTGCCAGAGATCGCCGGGCGCTTTGCGTTCGATGACGATCCGATCGGAGTAGCCGCGGATCGAATAATCGCCGGTCGGCAGCGTGCAGATCTCGACGTCGACCGCGTCAGAGAAATGCAGCGGGCATTGCTCGCGGGTGTCCACCAGGATGACGGGGCGGTCGGTCATGTCGCCCCCCCAGCTCTCAGCCACTCGACCACGGCCGCGAGCTCGAACCGCGGATCGCTCCCCACCCTCACGACCGGGCAGCCGCGCGCGCGCCATGAGTCGACGATCCTCGGACTGACCGAGCACGCTCGCGCCAGGTCCGCCCGGCGCAGCAGCACCGGCGCGGGCTCGGACGGGCGCTGGTCCGCCAGTGCAGCCGCCACGACCTCACGGACGATCTCGCGGAGCCGATCCTCCGTCGCGACGACGAGGGGGGCGGTCACTGGCTCACCACCTCGCCCTCGAGGCCGAGCGCGTGGATAGCCCGCTCGATCCGCATCCTGACCAGGGCGCGGACAGGCTGCCCGGTGAGCACGCGGCGGACCGAGCGAGGATCACACTCGGCGGCGACGGCGATAGTGCGGAGTAGGTGCGACCTGGCGATCATGATGCCTCCGAGAGACATCATGGGACCGCCCCCACAGGGAGTGCGAGGTAACTCTCAGTTACCTACGGGCTCTTTTTGAGGGCTTGCTCCACTGCACGAGCGAATTCAGTCCGTTCGGCGCGATTCCGTACAGAGTGACCAAGCGATGAAGCGCCGCTCCCTTGCCCTTCGGAATGGTCATGCCACGTGGGATTGCGCACCACTCGTCCAGCGCCTTGCGAATCACAACGAGGTCGTCTTCGTTGGCCATCCTGTAGGACAATCGCCGTGGTGGCCTTGCTCCCGCGTTGGCCGCTATGTCGTACAGCGCGCGGCGCAGCTCGGAGGCGGTCGTCTCAATGTCCTGGTCCCGGTAGGCGTCTAGGAGATCGAACACCCCGTGGCAGGCATTGCGGATCCGTTGTGGGCCCGACCTCATGCCCGCCATGTCGCGGAGTGCTTTCTCGTCGCCCGCATCGATCGCGTCGACGGCAGCGCCCATGGCGGCGTCCGCGGCCTCGACCAGGCTGCACTCCAGTCCGTCGGGGTGCCCATCGAGGTGTACGACTACTGCCCGCGCGAGGCGTCCGAGATCCTCACGCCAGCGTGCCAGGGCGTCGTCTCGTCGGGTCATCCCGCCCCGATGGTACCCGCGAGCTGGTCCGCCCGGGTCACCAGCCACGCATGTATGGCCGCGTCCGCGCACCTCGCGAGTTGTGGATCCGAGTTCTGGATCTCACCCTGCGGCACTAGGTTGCGCGTAGCTACCGGGCTTCCGGTCGGGTTGCTATGTGCGCCGAAAAGCTGTGTGGTTTCAGGCACTTGGCCGCCTGTTAACCGCCGGGTCGTTGGTTCGAGTCCAACCGCCGGAGCCCAAGTCCACGGTAGTGGGAGAAACCGCAGCGCATCGTAGCCCTGCGGTTTTGCTCTTTTTTCTCCAGGTCACGGGAGGTCGATCGCTATCTCCTCTCCGCGCTCGATTCTCTCACCGGCCCGTGGCGTGACGACGATGCGGTCGCCGCGGATGTCGATGCGCTCGATCAGGTGGAGGACGTAGCCGCGTCCGATGTCCGGCTCCGCGGTGACGAGTGCGCGCCACGCTTCTCGCACCTGGTCGGGAGCGAACCCGGTCGCGGTCGCGAGTCGGGTGACACGAGGGGGCGAGCAAATCATATCGGCGAGCGCGCCGAGGACCGCCTGGTCGAGGAGTTCGGTGGCGATGCGGAAGCCGGGGCACGCTTCGACACCGGTGCGGTTCGCGCGGCGGCAGTTGTAGTAGCAGTAGCGGTAGAGCGTGCCGTCGACGCGCTTGCCGGAGGTCTCGAGCTGGTAGGTCGAGCTGCACTTGCCGCAGTGGATGAGACCGCTCAACACGTGCGGCTTGGCAGCGGCGCGTCCGGGGCTACGCGAAGGCTCGCGGCGTTGGCGAAGTTCCTTGGCGAGGGCGAAGGTCTTCGCGTCGACGATCGGCTCGACCGCGAGGGACAGGCACTCGGAGTCGTCGCGGCGCCCGCGTCCGTGACTGCGACCCCAGTAGAGTGTGCCCGCGACGGCCGGATGCGCGATGAGCGAGAGCACGGCATCCTTGGACCAGAGCTCTCCGTTGCGCATGCGACGACCGCGTTGGGCCAGCACGCGGGCGACGACTTTGGAGCCGGCTTCGCTGACGTAGAGGGAGAAGATCTCGCGAACGACGTCGGCCTCGGTTTCGTTGACCACGAGGCGGTGGCGAACGACGCCCGGGTGGACCTCGACGGGGACGGTGGAGAAGCCGTAGGGGGCGCGACCACCCGGGTAGTAGCCCTGGCGGACTGCCTCGCGCATGGCCGCGGCGGTCCGGATACCATTCAGCTCGGATTCATACTGATCGATGCATTCGAAGAACCCCTCCATCAGCGTGCCCATGGGGTCGTCGGGGAGGTCTTGCGACACGGACAGGACGCGCACTCCGACGTCACGCAGTTTGGACTTCGCGACCCGGGCGTAGGTGGCGTCGCGGGCGAAGCGCGAGGTGTGGTGCACCACGATCGTGCCGACGGTGCTCGTCGGCTGCAGGACGTCACCGAGCAGCCGAGTGAGGACGGGGCGATGGCGATCGGTACCGGAGGCGCCAGGCTCGACGTACTCGCGGTCGATGACGGCACCGTGGCGTCCGGCGAAGTCGCCGACGGCACGGCGTTGAGCCGTGAGCGACAACTCGCGCTCGGCCTGCTCCGCCGTGCTCACGCGGAGGTAGCTGACCCAGTGGGTGCGCTCAGGCTTGCGCGTCATTGCGGGACTCCGGTGCGAACTTGCTATCGAGGGGCACGCTAGGGACGAGCAACTGCACGAGGCGGTCTCTGACGAGGTCGCGCTCCCACGTGGGGAGTTTCGGCGGCGTTTCGAGCGGGGAAGCGAACTCGACCGCGAGGTGTCTCGTCGGCCTTCTTCGCCGTGGTGGCGTCTGCGGGGCTGGTGCCTCCGCCGCGCCTGGCACGACGTCATGCGGGTGCGCAGGCGCGGGCGGCGTGGTGGGTGGAGGGAGGGGCGGCTTCGCGGCCGCCCGGGTGGCATTGGTTGTTCTGGCCATGGTGTTCCTACGACGCGGGCGCAGCGGCGTCGGTGGGACGACCTTGGCGAGCGGGGGGCGGTTTGAGCGGGGGTGGGGGAGCAGCGGGAGCCATACCTCACCAAAGCCAGGGGGTTTCGGAATGGGGACAACCGTCGGGTTTGAAATCGCCCCCCGACCCGACGAGTGCCGCACTGGCGCGACCGATGGCCAGCCTTCCTTTTCGGCGGCGCGGTCACGGGTGCCTTCGACCGGGCCCCGGGGCCGGCGGCATCCACCGTTGCTGGTTCCGGCGTAGAGGCCCATATTCCGACCCGTGAGCAGGTCATCAAACGGGTCTGTTTCCCTCCGGGTGGCGCGGGACATCGTGCCCATCGCCGAGCTGAAGGCGCACCTGTCCGAGCGGATCCGCGA
>JAFGBI010000032.1 GCA_016933275.1 Polyangiaceae bacterium
AACGGCAGCGCTGAAAACGCGTCCATGCGAGGCGAGGACGCGTTTCCAGCGCTGCCTCTGGTGAGCTCTGCTGCCGGTTCGGTGCTCTAGGTTGTTGATTTGACGCAGCATTCAACCTGGTTGCTGTTCTAGACTTTGCCGCGCCGTGCCTCGAGCGCGCCACGGATCTCGGCCATCTTCTCCTGGGTCAGCGGGAACCGCGCCAAGGCGAGCATGCCGATGACGAGGCCCGCGATGGGGATGGCGGCCAGGAGGAACCGGATCATGAAGATCGTGAAGGGGCTCTGCACGGCGACGCTGGAATCGAAGCCAACCCAATCGAGGATGAAGAACGAGACGCCGGCGCCGACCGCCATGCCGACCTTCATGATCCAGGAGATGCACGCAGCGAAGGAGCCTTCACGTCGACGTCCCCCTTCGAGCTCGTCGAAGTCCATCACGTCGGCACCAATGGACCCCATGACGAGCCAGAAGCCCGCGCCGGCGAAGGCGATCAGCCCGGAGGCGAAGACCTGCAGCCAGACCAGCCTGGGCGTATAGAGCCACCAGGTGCCCACGAAGATCGCGATCGCGGACCCCAGCACGCACCACATGGCGGTTCGCTTGTCGAACCTGCGCGCCACGAACGCGAAGACCGGGATCCCCAGGAGCCCGAATCCCATACCGGCGACGCCCATCCAGAAGTTCCAGGCGTTGCCCAACGACTGGCTGCCCCGACAGACGTAGTAGATGGTGGCCGACAGCCCCAGCGTTCCCACCATGCTGGTGCCCATCTGATAGGCGACCGTGATGATCAGCTGGAGGCGGAACGGGCGGCAGCGCAGCGTCTGCCAGAGCGTCTCCTTGATCGAGATTCGGTCCTGCTTGGTGGCGACGAGCTTGTCGTAATACCGCTCTCGCACCAACGCCACCGAGAGCAGTCCCGCCACCAGCAGGACGAGCCCGCACAACACCAGGTAGACCTGGGCACCCAAGAGGGTGTTGGGCACGGAACCCTCCGGCGCGGGGCGCCACGCGTCGGCTGAGGTGAGGAGCCGCTGGAGGCGCGACAGAACGTCACCGCGGTCCGCTTCGACCCACACCGCCATCGAGAAGAAGCGGCCGAAGTAGAACAGGCCGACCTCCGGGATCTTCTGCACCGCGTTCTTGAAGGAGAAGAGCAGGGTTCGCTCGTGGTAATCCGGAGTAAGCTCGTTGCCCAGGCTCTGGTAGGGCATGTTGAAGCAACTGACCATCGGCAGGTAGAGCGCCGACGACAGGAGCATGAACCAGAAGTACCTCGAGATCTCGACGCCGAAGATGCTGGTCGAGCCCCAGCCGGGGTTGACCGCCACCAGTGACGGGAGCCCGAAGGCGGCTAGGACCGTGCCTGCCAGCATGAACGGACGACGACGGCCCCACTTCGAGCGGGTGTTGTCGGAGACCCACCCGAACACCGGATCGGAGACCGCGTCGAAGACTCGGTTCAGGATTACCGCCACGCCGATCTGCCACTGCGGGACGTGGAGATAGAGACCGAAGATCTGGAAGGCGATGGTGGGGTAGAGCCAGTGTCCCCACATGTCGAAGAAGGTGCCGACGGCGTAGCCGAGCTTCTGCGCAAGCGGGATGCGGTCCTCGGGGAGGACTCTGGTTCTCGTTGCCTCGGTCGCCATGTCAGCCTCCATCGTGTAGAACGAGCGGGATCGCGGGCGGCCCCTGCAGTGGTCGGGCGCCGAGGGTGGGGGCGGCTCCGGTCGCGCGGAGTCGGAGTCGCCCGGGGGCGAGCGCTGCGGTCGGGGTCGCTCGGAGCACGGGCGGAGGGTAGGCATTCGATCCTCGATTCGGCAACCTCGTCGTGCGAGAAGGCAGCTCTGTTTCCCAAATTACGATGGGATAAAACGTTTCAGTTGAGGTATCCTGCAGCTGGCGTGCGCCGGCCAGCCTCGGGCCACGGTCGTCGCGTCGCTCACCCGGCGGGAACGGCGACCCCGCGCGATGGCGACGGTGGCTCTCCATCGATGTGGCCACCGCGCACTCGTTCGCCGCGATCACGCTGGTGTCGCGCGAGCTCGCTCACTGTCCGTGGAGACAGCGAGCGGGGTCTCTGATCCGCCGGACGCGGCCGCAGTTGGGGGCGGATCCGCCCCCCCCGGGTGCGATCTGGATCTCGGCCGAAGGGTCGGCTAGTCCTAGGGACATGCGCGGTTTCATCCTGGGGTTGTCGGTGTCCCTCGCGTTCATCGTGGGTTGCGTCGCAGGTTCGGTCGGCGTCTTCCCGAGAGCGGCGAGTGCCGTTCAGGTCGAGGAGCAACGCTGGGCCTACTTCTGTTTCGAGCGCGCCAAGGTCGACGAGATCAACGACATCGCGAACGGGGCGGGGATGCGGGGGTGGGAGATGGTCGCCGCCGCTTCCGGCAAGGGCGACGGCGTACCGATCTGGTGCTTCCGCCAACCAAGGCCCTGAGGGACCGGGTCGACGCATGCATGGCGGCAGCCGGGGCGCGCGCGTGCGCGTGGCCCCGCTGACACTACCCCTCGAGGGGTGCGAACAGATCCTCGACGTCGTTGTCGTCGAGCTTGACGGACGCGGTGTCGGTACCGCTGAGGATGCTGGTCGCCAGGGTCCGCTTGCGGTGCTGCAGCGCGAGCATCCGCTCCTCGACGCTGCCGGCGACGATGAGGTTATAGACGAAGACCGGACGCGTCTGTCCGATCCGATAGGCGCGATCGGTGGCCTGTGCCTGGGCGGCAGGGTTCCACCAGGGGTCGTAGTGGATCACCGTGTCGGCGCGGGTAAGGTTCAGTCCGGTGCCCCCCGCCTTGAGGCTGATGAGGAAGACGTCGGCCTCGCCGTTCTGGAAGTCATCGACCGGACGCTGCCGGTTCAGGGTGGAGCCGGTGAGGGTCACGTAGCGGATCCCCTCGGCAGCGAGCCCGTCCGCGATGAGCGCGAGCATGCTGGTAAACTGCGAGAACACGAGGATGCTTCGGCCGTCGCGCACCTGCCTATCGCAGAGCTCGATCAGCGCCTCGTACTTCGCCGACGTCTTCACCCGTCGCGCCGCGTCCACGGCCACGAGCCGAGGGTCACAGCACACCTGCCGGAGCTTCATGAGGGCGTCGAGGACAGGCACGGTCGAGGCGGCGAGGCCCTTGCTCCGGATGAGCTTGCGCACCTCGGCGTGGGCGGCGATGCGAATGTTCTCGTAGAGCTCCCGCTGATCGTCATCGAGCTCCACCGGCCGCACGATTTCGGTCTTCGGCGGGAGCTCGGTCACCACCTGGTCCTTCATCCGACGGAGGATGAACGGTGCGACGCGCTGGCGGAGCAGCTCGAGGCGGTCTTGGTTCCCCTCGATCTCGATCGGATGACGGAATCGCGTGCGAAACGTGTCCGCCTTGCCGAGCAGCCCTGGCATCAGGAAGTCGAACAGGGACCAGAGCTCGCCGAGGTTGTTCTCGAGCGGGGTGCCGGTGAGGCAGAGTCGGTGTCGCGCGTCGAGCCTGAGGACGGCTCGGTGAGCGAGGCTTCTCGGGTTCTTGATCGCCTGGGCCTCGTCGAGGACAAGGTAATGCCACGGCTGGGCCGCGAGCTCCGACTCATCGCGGAGCAGCACGGGGTAGGTCGTGACGACGATGTCCGCGTCTGGGATCTCGGCGACGCGTTGTTGGCGCCGGGCGCCCTGGAAGACGACCACGCGGAGGTTTGGGGCGAAGCGGGTGAGCTCGCGCTGCCAGTTGCCGGTGAGGCTCGTCGGCGAGATGACGAGCGACGGTCGGTCGGCGCGGCCTGCCTCCTTCTCCGCCACGAGGTGGGCGATCGTCTGCAGGGTCTTGCCGAGCCCCATGTCGTCGGCGAGCACTCCGCCGAGGTCGAGGGTGCGCAGGCTCTGGAGCCACGCAACCCCGCGTTCCTGATACGGCCGGAGGGTGGCGGTGAGGCCCACGACCGCGACCGATGCCGGTGGTGCGAGCAGGACCTTGCCGTGCTCGGAGAGCGTTTGCGTCCCCTCCCAGACGATCTCGCCATCCTCGCCCGCGAGCGCCGCCTCCAGGCGGGCAACCGCAGCGGCTCGCGCTCGGTGGATCGGCAGGGCTTCGATGGCGTCGAGCGAGGGGAGATCCCGCGCACAGACCTTGCCGTCGTAAAGGTCGCGGAGCACCTCGAGCATGCACCGGATCCGGTCCGGTGGGACGACGACGTAGCGATGGTTGCCCGTGGGCAGGGCGATCCCGCGGCGCGAACGCCGCAGCAGGGAGTCGATGCTCTTGAGGTCGGGGCACGACTCGATGAGCTCGATCAACGCCGGCAGCAGGCTCACCCGCCGACCCTCGATCTGCACCCCGAGCTCGAGGCTGAACCAGTCGGGGTCCTCGTCGTCCCGGGACACGGTCGCGAACCAGGGACCGTCCGTCTCGACGACCTGGTAGGGGTAGTCGGCGGCGATCTGAACGGTCCAGCCGAGCGCCCGCAGCTGCGGCACGGCGTACGCGCCGAAGGCGCAGAACTCATGCAGATCGTCGTCGAGCCGCACCACGTAGTCGGCGGTGGAGCCGAACCCGGGCTCGCAGTTGTCGAGGCAATCGAGCTCGATGGCGCCGAGGCTCTCCAGGATCTGGCGCGCGCGCCGCTCGGTGGCTCGATTCCGTTCGACGGGGAGCAGGCCGTCGCCCACCCCGACGAAGAACCGATCCCGCGGATCGGCCGCGCGGAGGGTCACGTTCACATAGCGAAACGAGAGTTCCAGCACGGGCACCACGATCTCTCGGTACTCCGGCTCGAGGAGCGTACCCTCGTTGACCAGCAACGCCTCAGTCGTGAGGGTCAGGTGGGGCTCGGGATCCGGGGAGCGCCGAGCAGGGATGGCGGCGGTGATGGGGACGACGTTCACGCGAGCTCGCTCGCGCTCCAGGGAGCGCAGATGGAGCCCTCGGCTATAGTCGGCATGGACCGTCCAGGCCAAACGCACGCGCGCGGATCGGCCGATCGGTCCGCGCTTTTCTGCGCAGGATCACCGGCCGGGGGTGGGTCCCGATGGACCCATGGGCGGCGCACGGCGCTCGAGAGCGCAGCGGCAGCCTCAGGCCGCCAGCGAGCCACCGAGGGCGCGAAGGGCTGCGGAAGACGCCTCGCCGCGAGGCTCGTAGCGATCTGGTGCATGCGTGAGCGGGGGCGCCTCGAAGGCTGGCAGCGAGCCCAGGGCAACCCGCTCGAGCGCCTCCCTGACCGCGCGGACGGTCGCGAAGCGGTTCTCGGGGTCCTTGCGGAGGGCGGTCGAGATGATCGCGGAAAGACCAGGTGGGAGGTCGTCCACCAGCCAGGAGGCGGGCGGGGCTGGTGAGACGAGGTGATGGGCGAGGACGCGGTTCCTGGGTACCTCGGCGAAGGGCAGTTCCCCGGTCAAGGCACGAAAGAGGACCGCTCCGAGGGAGTAGATGTCGCTCCGGGCGTCGACCGGATCGCAGAGGACCTGCTCCGGGGGCATGTACTCCGTGGTCCCGACGACCCACTCTTGGACGGCCTCGGACGAGCCCTCCATGCGCGTCAGCAGGCCGAAATCGAGGATCTTGACGTGCTTGGGGGCGTCCACCGGCCCGAGGAGGAAGAGGTTGTCGGGCTTGACGTCACGATGGACGAGTCCGGCAGCGTGGATGGCTCCGAGTCCGGCCGCTGCCTCGAGGAAGAGCGGCATCGCCTCGGTCCAGGGGATCCGTCCCACCCGGCCGAGGTAGTCTCCCAGGGTTTGCCCCTCGAGCAGCTCCATCACCGCGTAGGGATCGCCGGTCTCGGTCTCGCCCGCGTCAAGGCAGGTTACCACTGCGCGGTGGCGGATCTCGATCACGGCGCGGGTCGCGCTGAGGAACCGCCGGCGGATCGGCTCGAGCTCGGGGTCAGAGCGGAGGATCTGCAGCGCCACGTCTCGATCTGCGAAGACGTCGTAGGCGCGATACACCGTGGTCGAAGAACCCTCACCCACAACGGAAAGCGGGACGTAGCGACCATGTACGGTAGGCGGCAGTGCGTCCAGGGTCGAGTTGATTCCGGAACGAGGGACGTCGTTCGCCACGGGGTCTATCCTCGCTATCAGATGCAGCGGGTCGAGGGCAAATGAAACCGCACGGCCTCCTTACACGAGGCGCTCACCATGAGGAGCGCCTGACGAACGCTTGGTTCGCTCACCAGGCGACTCCGCAGACGGACCGCGCGGCGCGGGCGCGTCGAGCGGACGCCGAATGGAGTGGGACCGTGTGGAGGACGGACTCACCGTCGCGCAGCGCACGGCGCCGAACAGGGCGGGCTCAGGGGACGGCGGCGGGCAGGAGCGAGAGCGACCGCGGCATCGGCGGGGGAGGTGCGGCGGCGGCGCTCGCGGCGGCGCTCGCGCTGGCGGCCACAGCGGCCCGGCTCTCGGCGAGCTCGCGCTCGATCTTGCTCACGAGCCCGCCCGGCAGGCGGGTCTGGAGCTTGCACGCCGGCTCGAACCCGGCGGCGCACGCGAAGACGAGGAAGCGAGCCCCGCGTTCGAGATCCGCCGGCACGCCGCGCCCTTCGATGTAGGCGGCTCCCGCGACGATGCACGAGTTGCCCTCTCCCTGCAGGCAGAGCGCACCGGCGAGTTCGGCCCCGTGCTTGCGCTGGTCGGCGGTGCCGAAGCCGCCGAGCACCACGGCTCGGGCGAGCATTGCGCATCCCTGGACGCTGCCGAGTTTGTCGCACGAGTCGGTGAGGAGCGTCAGGCCGCGTGCATCGTCCTTTGCGCCCCCACGCCCCTCAAGGAGCTGGGCGCCCAGGATGGCGCAGCCGTTGCCATCGCCGGTCGCGCAGGCCTGCTCGAGGAGCTGCTTGGCTGCCGCGGGGTCAGCCTCACCGCTGGGCGGCTCGAGCAGTAGCATCCCCGCCAGGGAGCAGGCCGGAGGATAGCCGTCCTCGCAGGCCTTTCGCGAGCGACGGAGGGCGCTCTCGAGGTCGCGCTCGACGGTTGGGACCCCCTGCGCCTCGAGGGTGGCGAGCTGCCCGCATGCGACCGGGCTGCCTTGCTTCTCGCAGGCATCCCGCACCAAGCGCTGTCCTGCGGCAGGATCGGGCTTGTCCCCGCTCGCTCCCGTGACCATGGCCATACCGAGCGCGGAGCAGCCTTCTGGCAGGTCGTAGTCGCAGGCTCGGCGCAGAAGTTCCATGGCGCGCTTCGGATCGGGGTTCCCCGCCTGACCCGTGAGCAGGAGCTCGGCGAGCGGAGCGCACCCGCTCGGCGGTGCCTTGTCGCAGGCCATCTGCATGAGCGAGAGGCCGCGCGGGATGTCCTGCTTGGTCCCGTGTCCCAACAACACTGCCTGCCCGAGCTCCCCGCAGGCCTCCTTGGTGTCGCCCTGGCAGGTCTCCTCCAGGAGGCGAACCGCCGCCGCTTCGTCGCGCTCGATCCCGAGCCCGTTGAACAGCATCAGCGCCTTGCCCAGGCAGCCGCGCCCGACCTTCCTGTCGCACACCTCGGAGAACAGCGAGTGCGCCCGGCCTCGATCCCTGGCCACGCCGGTTCCGTTCAGGTAGGCGACCGCGAGAGAGGCACAGCCTCGCGGCTCGCCACCATCGCAGCTTTGGCGAAAGAGCTCGACGGCGCGCTTCACGTCGCGTTCGGCGCCGCCGTGACCGAACATCACCATGTGGCCGAGCCCGGCGCAGCCGAGGTTGGAGCCGGCGCCGCATGAGCGCTCGAACAGCTCGAGAGCCCGCTCGGGGTCCCGCTTGGTACCGCTCCCGTTGTAGTGGGCCCGTCCCACGCGCGCGCAGCCGTCTTGGCTCCCGCCCGCGCAGGCGCGATCGAATACCCGAAAGGCTCGCGCGTCGTCGCGTCGCTCCTCGGGGCCGTTGGCCAGCGTGTCGCCGAGGCGGATGCAGGCGGAGATCACGGGGGGCGTGCGGTCGCAGAGCGCAGTGCAGGCAGCCGGCACTTCGCGGGCGCAGTCGGCGACGAGCTCCGCCTCGGCGCGTATCCGATTCGAGCGATCCCACCACGCGTATCCCCCGGCGGCCAGACCGCCGAGCCCCAGCAGCGCCGCGACACCCAGGAGGTACTGGCGCTTCCGTGAGCCGGGGGATCCATCCCGATCCGCTCCGGCGTCGTCCGCTCCGGCGTCGTCCGCTCCGGCGTCGTCCGCCTCGGAATCACGCGAACCACGGCCGTCCGAGGCCGGCGGCGGCTCGGGATCGCCCCGGCCCGATTCGGTCTCGCCGTCGCGATGGCACGCCGCATCCGCGGCGTCCGTCTCGGGATCGTCGTCGTCCGAGGGGAAGCGGTTGCTCACGACGACGCTGCCTCACCCAGCGGTGCCGGAGCGTGCGCCGGAGCGCTCACTACTCGCCATCTCCCGCAGGTGGTGCGGGCGGCGGCGGCGCCCCAGGACCAGGGGGCGGACCCATTCGCTTCCCCCGAGGCCTTGGTCCGCCGGCAGGTCCCGCCGACCCGCTGCCCGCCGGGCGGCCCTTGTCGGAGTCGAGCTTGCGGAGGATGTCGTCGAGCTGCCGCTTGACGTGGAAATCGTCTCCTGCCTTCGCGTCGGCGTACTTCTTCTGCAGGGTGACGAAGGCGGCTTTCTTCTCCCCGAGCTCCTGCATCACCCGGAGCGCCGCGGTTCGCGCCATCCAGTTCGCGTCCCCGTCGATGGCGATGGCATGGAGCGCCTTGAGCAGGCGATCCGTCTTGTACCAGCCCTTGACCGCCTCGAGCCATTCGGCCCCGAACTTGTCGTTCTCGCGGTACTCACCCTTGGCGGAGCGCAAGGTCGAGATCCCAGACCACGGGGGACGGTCCTTGGTGCGCGGCTTCTTCTCGAGCACCTTCATCGTGAGCTCGTAGCCCTTCTGGCTGGGCTTCTTGGGCTTGGGGAAGCCCGTCCACGAGTTGATGACCCCATTCCAGCAGGCGTTATAAAGCTTGGTCGGCGTGTTGTCCGCGAGCAAGTACTTCTCGAAGACCGGCAAGGCGCGCTCGTCCGCGCTTCCATAGAGGCGTCCGCAGAGGTAGGCGCGCACATCCTCCGATGGATCGTTCTCCATCTTCTCGAGGACCTTCTCGAAGGTACCCTCGACCCCCTCGCCGAAATTGGTGAGAAACCAGCTCATCGATTCCCGCCTGACGACGTCGGAGGAGTGATCGGACATCGCTAGCAAGAGCTCCTTGATGTCGGGCTGGTCCTTGTGGCGCGAGCCGATGGTTCGGATCATCGCTGCCAGCACCGATGGCTCCTTCTCGGCCTTGGCGGCCTTGATGATGATGTCCTGCGTCTCCTTGCTCGCTCCGTAGGCGGACTGCAGGAGCTTGGCTGCCTGCAGCCGCACGGCGGGGTGCGCGTGCGAGATCAGCTCCTTGCCGAGCTTCCCGTCCATCGCCTGCTTCTCCTTCACCGGCGTCTTGCGGTTGCGCGCCTTGCGAAGGTTCTTCGATGCCTCGCACTTCGGATCGATCCCGCGCTCGTCCACCTTGCACTTCTCGAGGGCGAGCAGGAGCTTTCGGTAGACACCCTCCGTGAGCGCGGCCTTGTCGTCGTCAAGGAACGCCTTGAGCTCGTCGACCGGAGCAGCGCTCGCGCTCGTGGCAGGCTTTGCCTGCTGCGGTTGCTTCTTGCCGCAGGCTCCGATGGACAGGGCAGCGACGATCACGAATGGAACAGCGCGGCAGGTGAGTCGGAAACTACGCATGGGAATTCCTCGGTTCGGAGGGACGGGAGCCGTTGGGGCTGGGCCCCGCGCCCTGCTTCGGCGCTGGGGTACCACGTCTCGCGGCTTCGGGGGAACCCCCCGTCCAACAAACTGCGGGCCCGGCGGCCGGTCGCCCTCACGGACTCGGGACTATCCGCACTCTGGTGAGTTCCCCGCACCGAACGTCCACCGTCACTCCCTCACTCCGCCATAGGCCAGGAGCATCACCGAGTCGCACGTAGCGGAGCCCGCATCGGATCTTCTGCCGCTGTCCAGTCGGTCCTACCAGCACCCCATTCGAGAAGACCTGGGTCGCGATGGTGGAAGAGACTTCGAGGTAGCCCTCGTGACCGAGCAGATCGGTGGCGGGCTCGTACTCGAATGCAGGCTCCCTGCTCTCCGCTGCGGATCCGTTCGTCCCGGCGGCGAGGGTGGACGAAGGGGCGGCCGAGGCAGCGGCGGAAGGCGAAGCCGAGACCTGGACGAACCTCGAGCCGTCGGCGTCACCTTGGGGCGTCGGGGCGGGTGGTGCCACCCGTGACGAAGGAGCGGCGCGCGCCGGCGCGGGCTCCGCCGTCATGGGCCTCGCTGCTGGCTCGATCGGCGCGGCTGGTTGCCTTCTCCCCAACACCAGGACGGTCGCCAGCGAGGCCAGGGTTCCGAGGATCAGGCCGGCGATGATCGAGGTGGGCACGCCCGATCGTCTGCCCTGAGGTCGTTTGGCGTTGGCTGCGCTGGGTAAAGCTATGGAGATAGGGTGCTTCTCCGCAGCGACGGGCCGTCGTTCGCGCGGGGGGGTGGGGCGTACAGCCGCCGAGTCCGCCACGGTCATGCTCGAGGGGAGCGGCAGGGTTCCACGTTGCCCGCTGGGCGCCAGGACCGCGCCCGTGGGCGGTCGTTCGTCGAGCAGGCCGGGCAGGACGCCCGGACCCTGCCGCGGGCTTCGGTTGGAGTCGACGCCCGAGCCGCGAGCCGCGGGCTGGTCCTCGGGGGTTGGCGCGGGTGGTGGTGGAGCCGGTTCGGCGGTGATGGGGAGCACGGACGCGCTGACGAATCCGCTATCGACCGGGGTCGGGCATACGTCCACTGCTCCGGTTGGCATCGGTGCAAGCGGCGGATCGGACCTTTTTGCCACGAATGGAGCAGCTCCGACCAAGGCAGGCGGCGTCAGCGATTCCGCGGTGAGCTCCGAGCCTGCCTTGGTCCCCTCGCTCGCCTCCGAGCGGGGCTTCTCTTCCCCGAGTCTCGAGGTGCGCTCCGCCGCCCTTGCCTTGACCTGCGCCGAGGCCTCGGCGGGGCGCGGCTTGGCGGGGGCCGCGCGGTTGACCAGCAGCGCCGTGCAGGCGCGCGCCCAGACCGCGCGGTCATCGAGATCCCCCCCCGTGAGCTTGACGCCGAAGCCGGGCGGTGCGGTGGCGGTGCCGAGGCGTCCGAACCCGCGGCGCCAGGCGACGTGGCCTTCGAGGCGGACGGGCCGCGCCGTCCCGGGCGCCAGGAGGTCGATCCTCACCTGCTCCTCGCGAGGAGGCGAGAGGGTCCGCACGTAGAGGCCACTCGGGCTGACGTTGTAGGTGAAGCCATGCTCGATGACGTCCCGTTCGATGGCATGGAACGCGCAGAGGGCCCCATAGAGGATCCGGCGCTCCCGGCGGGCCGCGCGGTCCTCCGTCATCCCCAGCTCGTTCGACACGAACAGGATGTGATCGAGCGAATCGGCGAGGCTGGCGACGCCGACTCGCGGCAAACCCGCGAGGTCGCGCTCGACGTGGGGGATCCGGTCCTCGCCGGCGAGCACGACCCAGGTGGCGTGGCCCCCGCGGCGGCGGGTGACTTCGATGAGCTCGCGGGGACCGCCCAGCTCCGGCGATGCAACCACTAGACGCATCCGGGGGAGCGCGGCGAGGTGCAGGAGCGACGTCGAGTCCGACGCGTACTCGACGTCGTAGCCCGCGTTGGTGAGCAAGCGACCGATGAGGTTCTCGTTCTCGTCGCGAGTCGCGACGACGGCGTCCCCTCGTTCCGCGATCGGGACCGTCGGGTCGAGCGGGAGAGCGACGAGGCGGTTGGCCAGCGCTCCCTCGGTCCGCGGCGACACCACGTCGTCCACTCCCCACTTCAGCGCCCGCGCGAACACGGCGTTGGTGATCTCGCTGGATAGCCCGAACACCGCCACATCGACTGCCCGGCGCTTCGTGCGGACCCTACGGCAGAGCTTGTGCGCCTCCTCCAGCTCGAGGTCCACGAGCACCGCGGCTGGCGGGTGGGCCGCCAACGCCAGCGCCGCGGCCTCGAGCGAATCGACGGCTCGGACCTGACACGCTGCTGCCGCGACCTCGGCCGTCAGCGCGTCGCGCTCGTCCCGTTCCAGGCGCGCGAGCATGAGGATGGTGCGTTCACCGGACATCTCGCGAGCTTCAAGGTATCATGGTCCCTGCCCGTCCGGTGGGATCGAACCAGAAGAGGTGGGCGCTCGGCCCGCCTGACGGCCTGCGCGACCCGGTTCCGCCCGCCGGTGGTCCGGTGTGTGCAACGATCGAGCACGGAAGGTCCTCGCCAGCGCACGACCGTGGCCAGAGCAGAGAGGCCAGTCGTGCCGCAGCCGCCCTCCCCAGGTGCTCGAGGATCCTGTAGCCGTTTGGGGGTGCGGGCGCGGCGTCGGTGGGCCACGGGTTGGGAAGGCCGTTCGCCGCCTCGGCTGAGCCTGCCGTCGCGGAGGTTCGGCGTAGCCCCGCCCGGCGCGCGGGCGAGGCCGGGGCACCGCTCATCGTGGAGCGGCCACCTCCATGCGGGGAGCGGCCCACGAGCGAGCCGCGGCCTGTCACGCCGGAGGCCGCGGTGACCAGCGATCTCCGGCCGGCGCGCGCTGCCCAGGTGGAGAGCCTGCCCAAGAATGAGGGTCCGTGGGGGTCGAAGGAGTGAAGGCGTTGCCCATTGGCACGCAGCGGAGCTCCCATGAGAAATAGGACCGTGTTCTGGCTCACCGTTGGCACCTTCGCTGGCGGGGCATCGGCGTCCTGTGCGCGAACCGCGGACGCGATCATCGCCGTGCCGCCCGCGCCGTCGCGCGGGTCGAACGAGGTGGCCCTCGCGGACCAGGTGGTCGGAGCGACCGAGGTCCCTTCCTCACCATCCTCGAACGAGCTCACCGACGAGGACCGGCAGATCGCGGTGCTCGCATCGGCTCGGGAGTCGTTCGAGCAGTTCATCGAGAGGGCGGGGACCGACGCGGAATACGCCGAGGCGGTCGCGCGAAGCCGGCAGCGGCTCGAGGACATCGAGGCCACGATACGCTTCCTCGAGGAGAGCAAACAGTCGCGCCTCGGCGCCGAGCGGTAGGCGGTCCCGCGCGGGGTCGGCGCGGCGGCTACGGCGCGGGCGTGAGCGCGGAGCAGTCGAGGGAGCCCGTGAGCTTGTGCACCCGGGCCTTCCAGCGAGAGCCGACCTTCATGGAAGCCCAGCGGCTCTCCGCCAACGCGCAGGTGTGTTCCGTGCTACTGCCTCCCTCCTCGAGTCTTACCGTGTAGGTCTCCTGGCGCGGCCCCGTTCGTTCGCATCCTTCGCGCTGACCGGGCCGGGTGATCGTCGCGGTGGGCCAGCGGGGAGCGTCGGCGAGCGACGCGCCCCGCGCCTCCTCCGTCCGCGCCGTACTCCACTTCATCACCTCGTAGGTGCAGCGATCGTCCAGGACCGGCTCGCTCCGGTACTTCGGCTGGCACTCCTGGGTCTCCTTGAAGGTGCCGTCACCCTGGTCCTTCTTCCGCGTCTTGCACTCCTCGCCATCGGCCACCTTCCTCGTCGAACGCTCCTGGCGCCGTCGCGAGAGCTCTCGGCCACCAGTGGGTGGACTGTCGCACCAGGCCGTCTCCGTCGCCTTCCCAAGGCGTTCGATGGTGATGGTTCGTTCCCACGAGTGGCCTGTCACCTGCAGGCTCGCTTCTCGCTTCCAGAACACGAACACCGCGATGAGGGCGACGACGCCAACGACCGCCGTGAGGCAGCCGCAGCCCGCCAGCCACCCGAGCCACCCGCGGCCGGGCTTGGGGGTGGGGCTTGCGGGTGCCGGCTCCGGTCGCGGGGCGCCGCCCAGCTCGGTGACCGCGGCGGCGCGTGAGTCTCCCGCGAACTGGCCCGCGGCGTGGACCTGATCCGCCCGCGCGGCCACGCTCGTGGCGCCTTCGAGGGGACCACCGCAATTGCGGCAGTGCTTGGAGCGTACGCCGTTGGCCTCTCCGCAGGACGGGCACTTGAGATCGGCGCCGGCGTACTGGTGGTCCTCGACCGCGACTCTCTCGTCGTCGGGCGGGAAGTATCGGGACGTGGCGTCCTGCGGTGCCCCGCAGTTCGGGCAGTGGCGATGGGTCAGCCCGAGCAGCCTGGTGGCTCCACAGTACTTACAGTCCCAGAGCATCTCGTAGGTCTTCTCGGTGGACAAGGCGCAGCTCCCTCCCCGCGGCGGCGCGTCGCCGCCCAGCGATCTCCAGAGGATCCGGCAGGTTCGGTCCAACGTTAAGGATCCTTCCCCTAGCGCGGGACAGGCCAGAAACCCAACCACGGCGGCGGATCGTGCCCGCGCCAGAGCACCGATCAGGTTGCCAACAGCACCGGCGCCGCTGGAAACGTACCCATGCCCAGCGAGGGCACGTCTCCAACGGCGCCTCGGGCGAGCTCTGCTGCTGGTTCGGTGCTCTAGGTTGTTGATTTGACGCAGCAATCAACCCAATTGCTGCTCTAGGTCTCTTTTGCGCGGGAGAGGCGAAGCCCTCCCCCGCATCGGCCGCGACCCGCGGCCTCCCCCTCCTCGCCGCTGGATGAGCGGCGGGCGCCTCCGGCGCGGATCCCTCGCGCTGCCGAGAAACCGCGCGTCACGCGCGCATTCTCCGACCCAGTAGATCAACCCTCGGAGCGTGAGGACTCGTCCTTTCGGGGCTGGGATTCTCGGAACGGGAGCGGGTGGGTCCGGGCGCGGCCGCATCGCACCGGGCGCCGCCGCGCGCGCGGGGAGGGTCGTCGGACCAACCGAGCCACGGCCGAGGCGGTGTTCAGAGCACCGCGTCGAGGCGAGCGAGATCGACGTATTTCTCGATCATCACGTCGATCCTGGCGATCTTCGCCGTGTCCTCGGCGCGGAGCTTCACGACCAGCGAGCTTACGCAGGACGCGACCGAAAACGTATCTCCCTTCACCTGGATGAGGGGAATGTCCGACTCCCCGAGGCGCTCCAGGATCGTCGGGTGGGGTGGGATGCCACCGGTGAAGACAATCCCGGAGATCGCCGGCGCGGGTGTCTTGCCGAGCAGGTGTCCGGCGAAGGCCGCCAGGATCGTCTCCTCGCGGTTGCCCGGCAACAGCAGGAGCGAGCCGCTGGCGAAGCCGCTCAGCGCCTCGTGCGGCAGCATGTCCGCGACCACGAACCGCGACACGGCGTTCGCGAGCCCCGCCTGTCCCGAGAGGAGCTCGCCGTCGAGCTCGTCGCGGATCGCCGCCACCGAGGGGCTCGAGAGGTGGTCGTCGTAGGGGAGGACGCCGAAGACCTCTAGCCCCAGCCGCTCGAGCCCTCGGGTGATGATCGGCGCGATCTTGTCGTAGCGCGTCGGGTCGACCTTGTTGACGATCACTCCGGCGACCTCGGCGCCCATGACGTCGAACTTCGCCTTGTTCATCATGATCTCGTCGATGGGCTTGCCTATCCCACCTTGCGAGACCAGGACGACCTTGGTATCAAGAAGCTTGGCGACATCGGCGTTCGACATGTCGAACACGGAGCCGACGCCGGCGTGTCCCGTCCCCTCGAGCAGGAGGCGATCCTTGCCCTGGACCACGCGGTTGAACGCGGTGGTCACGCGGGCCGCGAGCGCGGCCCGGTTCGGATCCCTGATGTAGTCTTCGGTGAAGCCGCGAGGGATCGCGATCGGGCTCATGTCGCTCAAGGGGTCGTCCAGCCCGACCGCCGCGTTCATGAGCACCACATCCTTGTCGATCTTCTGGCCGTCGACGACGCGGTAGCTCTGTCCCACCGGCTTCATGTAGCCGACGCGCTGCCCGCGCCGCTGCCAAGCGCGCAACAAACCGAGGGACACGACGGTCTTGCCGTCGTTCTGGCGGGTGGCTGCGACGAAGATCCGTTTCACTTGGGCCCAGTGCACCGATCAAGGTGCTGACAGCAACGGCAGCGCTGGAAAAGCGTCCGTGCGAGGCGAGGACGCGTTTCCAGCGCTGCCTCTGGAGAGGTCTGCTGCCGGTTCGG